>DASSWT010000186.1:0-4460 GCA_035704555.1 Saccharospirillum sp.
AGGAAGGAGTTGGTGTAGGCATCGCCAAATTCAGTACGACTGGTTTTGAAACCGGTTGTGCTGGCGTTGGCAATGTTATTGCCGGTGACTTGCAGGTCTTTGTTTGCGGCGGCAATGCCGCTCAGGCCAGTACCAAAACTCATGGGTTGCTCCTCGCACTGCGCTGTTCAAATCCGGGATGACGCCATCACCGGTAACGGTTCCTGATGATCTGTTCGGTCGCTTGGTTTATAAGCGCCGGTCAGTACACCTGATTAATCTGTTTCACGTCGGCCATGGTGATGTTGCCGCCACCGGCCAGGTTCAGTTGCAGGTCACTGTCCTGCCCCAGGGTGACCGAATCGACCCGGGCGCTGGTGTGAGTACCGAGGGCCTGCTGTTCACCGGCCACATTGCCAACCACGCTGAAGCGGTACACCCCGGCATCGTGCGGAATAATGTTGCCGTCTTCATCGGTCGGGAACTTGTCGTAGTCGATGTCGGCCATTTCACCGTTCACTTCGAGGTTGGCGCCATCCCACTTGAAGCTCAGTTCACCAGCAGGCTGGTTACCCAAGGGGACCGACTCAATCATCTCGCCTTCGCTGTTGGTGATCTGCAGCATCATGCCGCTGGTGCCAGACGGTACATCAGCCATGCCAAACACCAACTCACCGTGACGCAACAGACTGTCCTGGTTGCCTTCGATGGTGACCGCGCCACCGACCAGCGAGCTGGCCTGCAACGCCTGAGACGACTTGTAGGAGTTCGACAGGGACTCGAACCCCTTGCTCATGTTCTGAATGCCCTCAACCTGGGAGAACTGCGCCAGCTGAGCCACGAACTCGGCATTGGCCTGGGGTTCAAGCGGGTTCTGGTTGTTCAACTGAGCAATCATCAGCTTCAGGAAATCGTCTTTTCCCAGCTCGTTGGACGTATTTTCCTTGGGCTTTTTCTGAGCGATGTCGTACTGGCTCAGTGCACCGGCGCCGGTTACGTCGTTAATGTCTGCCATGATGATTCCTCTCGCAGGCGTTCTGGCCGTGGCTATGGTGTATCGGGTTCATTCTGCTTACTGCCCCATCGTCAGCGTTTTCTGCAGCATGGTTTTCGCGGTATTGAACACCTCGACATTCACCGTAAAGCTGCGCTGGGCAGAGATCATGTCGGCCATTTCCTCAACCACGTTGACGTTCGGGTAATAGACATACCCTTGTTCGTCAGCGAAGGGGTGTGTCGGGTCGTAGCGAATATCCAGAGGATCTTGTTTTTCGACAATGGCAAGAACGTTCACGCCCTGCCCTACATCGTGGTCCAGATCCACATCAGACCAGTCGCGGTCTATGCCAGCTTGCTGCAACACCTGGAAAATCGGCTTGCGGGCCCGGTAAGTATCTTCTTCACTGGAGCTGACACTCTGGGCGTTGGCCAGGTTGCTGGCTGTCGTGTTCAACCGGATCGACTGGGCATTCATGCCGGTACCGGCAATATTAATGATGTTCGACAGTGACATGGTTATTGCCCCTTAATCGCGTTGGTCAGACCTTTGAATTTACGGTTCAGAAAATCAAAACTGGCGTTATACGACATGGCGTTGGTGGTGAACTCGGCGTTCTCAACGTTTGAATCCACGGTGTTACCGTCGATTGAAGGCTGGTAAGGGTTACGGTAGAACAGCTCGGTCTCTCCGCCTGACTTGCCGGGAATGTGATTTGCCCGGGTGCGGTCCATTTCCAGATTCTGGGTCCGTTGCACCTCACCGCGCAGGATGGCTTTGAAATCAATATCACGAGCCTTGAACCCCGGTGTATCCGCATTGGCCAGGTTATTGGCCAGCACCTCGGAACGCTGGGCACGCACCAGCAAAGCGTTGTCGTGTATACCCAGTGAATTGTTAAAGCCCAGTGCCGCCATGATGGAACCTCATTGCCGTTTTTCTGAATTCACAGAAGGTACTGCAATGGGAGTGCCAAGTTATTTAAACCATATAAATCAATAGGTTATGCGGGAATAAAGAGGGATCACCGGCAAAGCGGCAATGCTTGACCCATACGGCAGAGAAGATGGACGGAAGCCGGATAAGGGCAGCTCGGTTGGACTGCTGTAGTTTCGATTGGCGTACGGTGAAACCGGAAAAGCCCCCCTCCCCAGCCCTCCCCCGTGGGACGGGAGAGGGAGCCATTCGCTGGTTAAATAGAACCAGCGCCAGTCTCTCACACCACCGCCACCCCGTCCTCTCTCCACCACTGGGGGGGAGAGTTAGAGAGAGGGGGACGGCGCAGCCGTTTCTGCTGTAATTTCGGTCGGGATGTGGTGAAACCGGCGAGAACAATTTCCTTACACGACCATCTGACCAGCAGCTCACCGCTTGCGGTAAATAATGCCAGGCCGGCAATGCACCATCTCGTAGAGATCGTTCAGGCCGTTTACTGCTTCCGAAGCACCGACCAGGAGGTACCCGCCCGGGTTCAGAGTGGCGTGGATGCGGGTCAGGATGTCGCGTTTGAGATCGGCGGTGAAGTAAATCAGCACATTGCGGCAGAACACGATGTCGAATTTGCCGAGTAAGGCGTAGCTGTCCTGCAGGTTGAGTGACCGGAATTCGACCCGCTGGGCAATGCCCGGCTTTACCTTCCAGCGACCATTTGGAGCTTCGGCAAAGTGCTTCTTCAGTCGTTCGGGGTCGAGGCCACGGCCAATGGCCAGCATGGCGTACTCGGCCGACTTGGCTGCATCCAGTACTGAGGCGGAGATGTCCGTTGCCACGATCTTCTCACCACCACTGACCAGCCGGTTCCGGGCCTTGTACTCCTCAATCATCATGGAGATTGAATAAGGTTCCTGCCCGGTTGAACAGGCCGCCGACCAGATTCGCAACGGCCGGGCGCCGCGTTGCTGGTAAAACTCCGGCAACAGTTTTTCTTCCAGAATCCGGAACGGGTGAATATCGCGAAACCAGAGGGTTTCGTTGGTGGTCATCGCATCGATCACTTCGGCGCGCAGTTTTTGACCACCGGGGCGCTGAATCGTCGTTACCAGTTCCTGCAAGTTGGTAATGGCGGCCTGCTGCAGTATTTTCCGCAACCGGCTCGACACCAGATACTGTTTACTGGCGCCCAGGCAGATGCCACTGTGTTTCTCTAGGTACTCACAGAACGCCTGATACCCTTTATCAACATCGACCATTAATCCCTGCACTCCTGTGCTCGCAGGCACTGGGTTCGCTGAGCTGTCAGCATCGTATTATGCAGGCTCGCCCCAGCCTTTGGGGAGAACGCTGTTGCCATTAGTCTCATGCCTCTCCTTCAATCGCTGGCAAAGTGCCGCCCAGGTTGGTGATCCGTTCTATCACCAGTTGGGCCAGCATATCAGGCTGGAACTTGGCCAGAAAATCATTGGCACCCACTTTTTGCACCATGGCCTTGTTGAATACCCCGCTCAGGGAGGTATGCAATACGATGTAGGCGCCTTTTAACTGGGGGTGGTTGCGGATTTCGAACGTGAGGGTATAGCCGTCCATTTCCGGCATTTCAATGTCTGAAATGATGATCGGATAACGTTCGGTAGGCTGCACGCCCTCATCGATCAGGGCCAGTAAATGGTCCAGTGCTTCGCGGCCATCGTTGAGAGCAACCACGGTTAAGCCAATTTTCTCCAGGGTGCGCTGAATCTGCTTGCGAGCAATTTTGGAGTCGTCAACGATCAATACCTGTTTTGACACCGCGCTGGCAGCGACTTCTGGCGTGAGCAGGTCTTCGTTGAAATCCTCCTGCATCGGCGTGACGTCAGCCAGAATTTTCTCAACATCGATGATTTCAACCAGCTTGTTGTCGTACTTGGTCACCGCCGTCAGGAAATGATCGTGGCCAGTGCCTTTGGGCGGTGGCTGAACATCTTCCCAGTTAATGTTGATGATGCGTTCAACCCCCTGAACCAGGAAGCCCTGACTCTTCATGTTGTATTCAGTGATGATGGTGAACTTATCGGCGATGTTCTCAATCGGCGCGTTGCCGGTTGCCACGCTCAGATCGAGAATGGGTATGGTACCACCGCGAATGTGAGCCACACCTTTTACCACTCTACTGGCATGCGGCATCTGGGTGAGCTTGGGGCACTGAAGCACCTCTTTCACCTTGAACACGTTGATGCCGTAAATTTGATCGCCATTGAGACGGAACAGCAGCAGTTCCAGGCGGTTTTGCCCGACCAACTGCGTACGCTGGTTCACACTGTCCAGAACACCGGCCATAGAATTCTCCACTGATAATACTGTTAACTGCCAGGCCCAGTCTGCGCCGTTCATTCACGACAGTCGGCACAGCCCTTGCACAAGACTGTAACACAAGCGCTGACCCATTCGTTTCGTCAATTTAATGGCGAAAGCCTTATCGGTCTCCTTTGCCAGGATCACCGTGCCAGAGGCGCGCGCCCTTTTTTCGGTGGCTGTGCAACAAGCATAGTCGGCAATCGTCCAAGGACAA
>DASSWT010000244.1:0-16914 GCA_035704555.1 Saccharospirillum sp.
GGTTTATTGCTTGTCGTAAGCGCTGGCGCTTTCGATGATGATCTCTTTGGCGCGGGCGGCATTGGCCCAGCCTTCCACTTTGACCCACTTGCCTTTCTCGAGATCCTTGTAGTTCTCGAAGAAGTGCTTGATCTGCTCCAGCAGCAGGGCGGGCAGGTCGGTTACTTCCTGAACGTCATCGTACAATGCGCTGAGCTTGCTGTGCGGCACGGCGATGACCTTGGCGTCGGAACCGGCTTCGTCGGTCATTTCCAGTACACCCACAGGGCGGGCGCGAATAACGCTGCCAGGGACGACCGGGTAGGGCGTGACAACCAATACATCCACCGCGTCGCCGTCATCGGCCAGAGTGTTGGGGATGTAGCCATAGTTGGCCGGGTAGAACATCGGGGTGGCCATGAAGCGGTCGACCATCAGGGCGTCGAAATCCTTGTCGATTTCGTATTTGATCGGGCTGCTATTGGCCGGAATTTCAATGGCAACATAGACGTCGTTGGGCAGGTCTTTCCCGGCCGGGATCTGGTTATAGCTCATGAAGCGGGCCTCCTGGTTCGTAAAATGGGACCGCCCGGGCTCGGGCGGCAAGTGTTAATAATAGGTGCGCGCCATTATAGGGACTGGCGCGCGGCTTTGCAGCCTTACCATGGTCGCAACCGGCTAGCGGGTAATGGTGGCAAAGCGGTCGAAATAATCCGGAAAGGTTTTTGAGGTGCACCCCGGGTCGTTAATGGTGATGTCGGTATTGCCGAAGGCGGCCAGCGAGAAGCACATGGCGATACGGTGATCGTTGTAAGTGTCGATGGCTGCCGATTTCAGGGTCTCGGGCGGGGTGATGGCGATGTAATCCTCACCTTCGTCAACGCTGGCGCCGAGTTTGCGCAATTCAGTGGCCATGGCCGCCAGCCGGTCGGTTTCCTTTACCCGCCAGTTATAGATATTGCGGATGCGCGTAGTGCCCTCTGCGAACAGCGCCGTGGTGGCAATGGTCATGGCGGCATCGGGAATGTGATTCAGGTCGACATCGACGGCTTTGAGCGGCCCGTCCTGGCTGACTTCGATCCAGTGTTCGTTCCAGGTCACCCGGGCGCCCATTTGTTCGAGCACCTCGGCGAAGCGGGCATCGCCCTGGACCGAGGCAGTGCCGGTGCCCTCCACCCGAACCGGTCCGCCGCCGATGGCGCCTGCCGCCAGAAAGTAGCTGGCACTGGAGGCATCGCCTTCAACCATAATGTGGCCCGGGCTGAGGTAGGTCTGGCCGGCACTGATATGGAAGGACTGGTAATGGTTGTTCTCAACGGTGACCCCAAACTGCTGCATGACGTTCAGGGTAATGTCGATATAGGGTTTGGACACCAGTTCGCCAGTGACCTTGATAGTGAGGTCTTCCGTCAGTAACGGCGCCGTCATCAGCAGGGCAGTAAGGAACTGGCTGGAAATGCTGCCATCGATACTGACCTCGCCACCGTGCAGCGGTTGCGATTCAATGCGCAGTGGCGGAAAACCCGGCTGACCAAGGTAGGTAACCCGGGCACCCAGCGGCAGCAGAGCGTCAATCAGATCGCCGATGGGCCGTTCGGCCATGCGTGGCTCACCGGTCAGTTCAAATTCGCCTGTGCCGACGCAGAGGGCGGCGGCCAGCGGCCGCATAGCGGTGCCGGCGTTGCCCAGAAACAGGGTCAGTGCCTGGCCCCGGGCCAGTGCACCCGCCTGACCGACAACCCGGCACTCGGTACCGTCGTCGCTCAGGTAGTAGGGGATGCCCAGCTCGTACAAGGCATCAAGCATGTAGCGAATGTCGTCGCTGACCAGCAGGTTGCTGACCCGGGTGGTTCCCTTGCACAGGGCCGCCAGTAGCAATATTCGGTTGGACAGACTTTTGGAACCCGGAATTTGAACGGTACCGCTTGCCTGTTGCAGGCGGGGGAGGGTCAGAGTTTGCATAGCCATCCGTACGCTGAAGAAATCGGGCGCTTATTGTACGTCAGCTTGGGGTGGTCTTGCATCCGGTGCAACGCATTGAAAGAGTGTGTTGCACATTTAGGAGGGACGAGTTGGCCCACTCCGTCATTTGACGATCAGGATGTCGACGGTAATCCGGTCCAGTATCTTCTCGGCGGTGTGGCCCAGCAGCCAGCGTTCCAGGCCACTGCGCGCCACGGCACCCATGATGACCATATCGACATTGGCCTGGTGCAGGTATTCGGGAATGACGGTCAGGGTGGAGCCGGTTTCCAGAACGGTATGATCCCGGTCGATCTGGTGCTGATCGGCCAGTTGATGCAGTGCCTGTTCATGCTGTTCGCGAATTTCTTCGCTGATGTCTGCACTGTCTATGGTGGGCTGGTCTAGGTAAATGAGCAGTGGGGTGGGGTCGTAGACGTGCAGCAGTTCGACCCGCCCATTCAGGTGTTTGCCAAAGTCCTTGCCCCAGCGGACGATGTGTTCGTCGAGGGTGTCGGGCTTGTCGTTTGCCTGTACCGGATCAACGGCGGCGGTAAGCCGCACCGGGTCGCCCCAGGCGTTGGATTTGGTCAGCAATAGCGGTACCGGGCAATGGCGAATCAGTTCCCAGTCGGTCTGGCTGAAAAAAGTGCGCTGAATCACGTTTTGGTGATGGGTGGCCTTGACCACCATGTCGGTCGGGTGCTCGGCCAGATAGTTCAGCAGGGCTGTGCCGGCATGTTTGTCCCAGACGCCTTCGAGGGAAACTTCAACCGCTTCGTTGCGCGCGATGTCGGCGATGGTTTCCAGCCCCTCCATCATGCGATGCATGTAGGCTTTCTGGGCTTTCTCGGAGGTCTCGGGGTTAAGCGGGTGGTTGGAGGCCAGGCTGGCGTTGTAGCCGCAGGCGAAGAGGGTGAGGTGCGCGTCGTCAAGACGCGCCAGGCGGCTGGCTTTGCTGACGGCCAGGGCACTGTCTTCGGCCGGGTCTATCAGAACAATGATGTGCTTGTGCTTAAACATGGCCAGATCCTCTCGGGGTCGAGTCTATTGCTGACATAAGCTTAGTCGCAGATGTCGGGCTTGTCTTTGCGCAAGCGGAAGTATTTGAGCCAGCCAGGCCCGGGGGATGGATCCCGGCCCGACCTGTTACTTTCAGTTTGCCGGGGTAAAAACGGTCACGACTTTCTGCACCCCTGATACTTCCGAGGCAATGGTGACAGCCTGTTGCGCGGTGTCTCGGTTTACCCGGCCAAGCAGATATACCACCCCTGCCTCGACCACGATGTTGACGTTTGAGGAGTCAAAATCATCGGTGGTAAACATCCGGGATTTCACCTTGACCGAGAGCCAGGTATCACTGGTGCGTACACCGGCTGATAGCGGTGCCTGGGCGGTCAGGTGGTTGTGCACTGCCTTGACCTGAGGGTCGTTGCTGGCTACTTGGGTGGCGCGGGCAATCAGGTCAGTGCTTGGCACCTGACCGACCAGCAGCACCAGGCCACTGTTGACATGGATATCGACCTGGCTCTGGCTGAAGCGCGGGTCGGCTTTGTCGAGGTTGACGGCGAGGCGCGTGGCCAGGCTATTGTCGTCAATGACCTGGCCCATGGTGCGACCTTCGGCGTCGGGAACGATAGGCTCGTCTGTAGCGCTGCCAATGAGGCTTGCGCACCCGCCGAGGGCGAGGAAACTGGACATGATGACGATAACGGGTAGTTTCATATCAGAGCTCACTTCCAAATAATTGATGTTCGATCAGCGCACCCAGGCAATTGAGAATCAAATGATGGGTTAACTGTAGACTGGTATTAGTGGCGCCGGAAACACTGAGTTCAACGTCATTTTCTTCCAGCAGGGTAGCGATGTCACCACCGTCTGGCCCGGTGAGTGCAACAACGCACAACCCCATGTCGTGGGCCGCCTGAACAGCTTTAATAACGGCGGGTGCCTTGCCTGACGCGGAAATGGCCAGCAGGACATCCTGTTCATGCCCGAGCGTACGGACTTGTCGGGCAAAGATATCGTTGGGGTTGGTGTCGTAACTGATACCACTCATCAGTGAGCCATCGCCGGACAGGGCCAGTACCGGAAGACCGGGGCGTTCCCGGTCGAACCGGCTGAGCATGCCGGTGGCGAAACCCTGGCCCAGCGCGGCGGAACCGCCCATACCGCAGACCAGTATCTTGCCGTCATTGAGCAAGGCTTCGGTCAGCAAGTCGGCGCCATGGTGCAACAGTTCGTCCAGTTGTTCGGCCACCCATTGAAAGGTTTCGAGGCTCTGGCCAATGTGCTCGTAGAGAATGTCATTGGGCTCCATCATCAGGCCGCAAAGGCTCCTTTTATCCAGTGGATGCTGTTGTTCTTATCGAGTGCGAGTACGTCAAAGCGGGCGCCGCTGCGCGCCTGGGCCGGATTCGACTGCAAATACCATTGTGCCGCCCGAATCAGTTTCTTTTGCTTGGCCGGCGTTACACTGGCGCTGGCCGAGCCAAAGCGTTCATTGCGACGTTGCCGGACTTCAATGAATACCAGTGTCTCGCCGTCGCGGCAGATCAGGTCGATCTCGCCTACCTTTACCTGATAATTGCGCGCCAGGACCGTCCAGCCCTGTTGCCGGCACCAGTCGTGCGCCTTATCTTCCGCGTCGCCGCCTTTAACCGGTCGCCATACCATCAGGGGTTGATGCCGGACGGACTGAGCACATTACCCAGCCCGGCGCCGGGGTGGACTTCACCATTGCTGAACTGGGCCCAGCTCAATTCGCGGACGATGCGTTGCTGCGCATCCAGTCGCAAAGTACCAGTGACGCCGTAAACCCGGGTGTCGGGAAACTGCTTTAGCTGTGGCAAACGCGGGTATAGCCGGTAACTGTCGACACCCAGAGCAACCAGAGAATCGAAGCCGGCAAACTGCTCATTGAATGCTGTTTGTACTTCCTGTTTGATCGGGTTGTTGTGCAGTTCCCAGGGCATTTCGACAAATTTCACACCATTCAGATCCTGATTGCGGTTGGGGTTCCGGGTGCCATCGTAAAGGTGCGATGTAGCCATCACCGGAATGTCCGAGGCATATTGGAAATTGAGCATGGGTTTAAGCTGACGTGCCTGGGAGGGAAAGGCAACCATGAAAATCATATCGATGTCTTCGCGCCGGCGTGGTTCGAAAACAATATCGCGTTCAAACAGCGCGTCGAGAGTACGCATACGCTGTTCACTTTGGTCAATGTTCAGTGCCTGACGAACGGTATAGAGATATTGGTCCGGCTGCGTATACAGCGATTTGCTGGTCACACGCCCACCCTGGGTTTCCCAGTCACGAACGAAGGTATCACTGACTTTGCGTCCCCACTCCGTATCGGGTGCCAGTACCATGGCTGCCCGATGACCTTGCTGCCAGGCCCGTTCAGCGACTTGTTTGGCTTCGTCTTCGGGTGCTAGTCCGAACTGGTAAAAATTGGCTGGGCTGCTCCCTGCCAGATCACTGTAATTAAGAGCCAGAACCGGAACCGACAAAACGGTCTGCTGCTGCAATTGTTGAACCCTGGCTTTGTCCAGCGGCCCGATAATCAGGTCCGCACCCTCGAAAACCGCCTGTCGATAGGTGTTGTAGGCATCGGCATTTTCAGTGGTATCAAAGAACGTTAGTGAGGGTGCTTCACCCTCCTCCCGGTTGGCTTCATACCAGGCGGCCAGCAGCCCACTGCGAATGGCTTTGCCTGCCAACTCCAGGGGGCCGGACAACGGCAGTAGTACCGCTATGTTGCGCGGCTGAGTGTTGGCCAGTTGGCGCAACAAGGCCAGATCACCGGGAATGTTCTGGGCGGCCGGGTGCATTGGGTGGCTGTTGATCCACTCGTCGATGGCGATTACTTGTCGGCGCAGGTCATCCGGGTTATCGCGGGCGATGAGTGCCAAGTCCAGCCAACCGGTCAGGTCGGGGCTCGATTCAGCTGCCGCCAGTTTACGAATGGACTCTTCAGGAACGAGTTGCAGATCGAACCAGATTTGTTCGTTGTTATATCGGGCATCATCGCCTTCCAGTACCGGGGCCAGGAAAATGCGTTCACGCGCGCCAGAGAGATAGTTGCCCGAATATTCATAAGCTTCCGCGCGCATCAGGCTGATGACGATCTGTTGCTCCATGGGCAAGCCATCGAACAAAGAAGCGTGCTCACCAGTGAGCCAGTTGAGGGCTTCGTTGCCATCCCCCAGGCTCAGCGCCAGCTCTGCTCTTAACTGTGCGTACAAGGTGCGCTGTGCCGTGGTCAGCTGGGAAAACTGGAGCCCGCTGAGCACGACTTCGGCTTCGCTGACCTGATGGTCTTCGAGTAGCTCCTGCGCTTGCTGTAGTCGCTGATCAACCAGTCCGGCGACGGTTGGTGCAGACTCATCGGTTTGGGATTCTGATGTCCCTGGCTGGCTGGCACAACCGGCCAGCAGGGCGATGGCAATCCAGGCGCAGAGCGACAGGGCAGTTTTGGAATGAGGCATTTTCAACATGGACCGGGCGCTGGTTACAATGGATGAACGCCATTCTACTTAATTAAGTCACGATGAAATAGGGCGTTGCCTGGTCAGTATCGGATATCCGGATGTCTGTTCCTTCTGCTACAGTGCTGCCGGTATCTGTTTCCTGCTTTCACCGGCCGCCTTCTCGCCTGTGGCACCGCCTAACCGAGGTCTCATGTCTGCCAATCCAACCTTGCCCGCGGCTCTCTACGTTGTCGCCACGCCCATCGGAAATCTTGATGACATCACGCGTCGCGCGGTGTCGGTGTTGTCGTCGGTCGATGTCTGCTGTGCGGAAGATACCCGACACAGTCGCCGCTTGCTGGATCACCTGGGCGCATCCCCCCGGCTGATCTCGGTTCACGAGCACAATGAGCGCGATCGTGGACACTTTATTGTTTCTTTACTTGAGCAGGGTCAGTCGGTCGCGCTGATCAGCGATGCTGGCACGCCGTTGATTTCTGATCCGGGGTATCATCTGGTTCAGGCCGTGGCGGATGCCGGGTATCCGGTGCACCCTGTGCCGGGGGTTAGCGCCGTCATCACGGCTTTGAGCGTTGCGGGTCTGCCCACGGACCACTGGCGTTTTGAGGGCTTTTTGCCGGCTAAATCCGTTGCGCGCCAGAAGGCGCTGAAGGATTGTGCCGACAGCCCTCACACTCTGGTGTTCTATGAGAGCAGTCATCGCATTCTGGCCAGTCTGACCGATATGGTGTCAGTCTATGGTGGCGAGCGCCGAGTAGTTGTAGCACGGGAGCTGACCAAGACGTTCGAGACGGTTTTGCGTGGCACGCTCGATGAAGTACTGGCCATGGTCGAGGCGGATGAACACCAGCGCAAAGGCGAATTTGTGGTGATGGTGGCGGGTGAAGGGCGAACGGATCAGGCGGTTGGGCTGGACCCCAAGGCTCTGGCGGATGTGCTGGCGCCGTTGATGCCGCCCAAGCAGGCAGCGGCGGCCATGGTGTCCTTAATAGGTGGCCGCAAAAAAGAGTGGTACGAACTGATTACCGGGTTGAATCAGACCGACTGAGTGCACCAGCTTCTTACAACAAAAAACTTGCGATTCGGCGGGTTTCCCGTATTGTGCGCCCCGCGAGTTGGCCAGGCAGTCGCTGCTTCGAAAGAAGGAGAGGAAAGTCCGGGCTCCACAGGGCAGGGTGCCAGATAACGTCTGGGCGGCGAAAGCCGACGGAAAGTGCAGCAGAAAGGAAACCGCCTCTCGTTCGCGAGCGGTAAGGGTGAAAAGGTGCGGTAAGAGCGCACCGCAGGTCTGGTAACAGAGCTGGCGATGGTAAACCCCACCTGGAGCAAGGCCAAATAGGGTCCCACTAAGGCGCGGCCCGCGTCGGGACCGGGTAGGCTGCTTGACCCTGCGGGTGACTGCAGGGCTAGACGAATGACTGTCCACGACAGAACCCGGCTTACCGGCTGACTCGCAACTAATTATCCTCCATGGGACGGCTCTTAAGCAGGGTCCGTGCTGGCCACCGGGTAGGTCTATCCGGGGTCGGCGTGAATCCGTCCATGGAGCCTAGACCGCAGCATCCCTGCTGCGGACTACCCCGGATAGACCTACCCGGTGGCCAGAACTTGCCTTGGTGCCAAGTTTCGAAGTCCGCAACCAGCTAAGTGTCAGGTGCCGGGTATACCTATCTGGGGAAGTCTGAGGCATGGACTAAAACGCCGGGAGCGTTTTAGCACGAGTGAAGCGAGCCCGGAGGGTGAATCCCATGGAAGGGATTCATATCCCGAAGTCTAGGCCCCATGGATGGGTTGAGTGGGCGGCATCCCGCCCGGCCCCAGATAGGTATACCCGGTGGCTGTCACGGATTATTGATCCAGGCACACCAAAACTCCGTCTTAGGTTGTGTGGTTAATTTGTTTAACCCCAATGCAAGCCCCTTTCTAAAAAATTTCTGACTGCAACTATTTAATGTATATTTTTGATGTTGAAGAACTCATCTCCCTGTCTTCCCTCAGTGCATTGTCAGCAAACCGCAAAGCCAGTAGTGATGCGGCTGTGCGCCGTTTCACATCTGACCGGTGTTCTGCTTCTCTAATTCCCATAGCGCCTTAAAATAGTGCTTTATATTCTAAAATAATCTTTAACTTAATGTGTCACTTTAACTTGAGCGGCCAAGTTGGTCTGTTTGCTTGGGTTTGGTGTGTTAGTGGTCGCTAACTTTAGGGCTTGAGTTTGTGCGCTATTTCCTAACTTGCTGTTTTTAGTGGTTTTTTCTGAAGCTCCCCGGCTAGTGACCACTTGCTTGTGGGTCGCGCGACTCCTATAGTGTCGTTATGTGGAGAAAAGTGGCAAAAAGTGGGTTCGAAGGGTAAAGGTTGACCGGAATGACAGCTTAAGCAACCGGGACATTCCCCAGCACAACCCGACAGGAAGACAGACCAAGACAACGGATTACGACCACCATGGCACGAGCGACCGACACAATCATGCTCCGAGGAGTGCACACCCTGGCATTGGATGCCAAGGGTCGCCTCGCCGTGCCCAGTCGTTACCGGTCGGTTTTGCAGGCTCTGGCCGAAGGACAGTTGGTTGTCACTATTGATACCGAAGCCCGCTGCCTGCTGATTTACCCGTTGGATGAATGGGAAGTTATTCAGGAAAAAATTACCGCCCTGTCCAGCTTTAATAAGGCCGCCCGGCGCATTCAGCGGTTGCTGGTGGGTCATGCGACGGATGTGGAGATGGATGGCTCCGGCCGGTTGCTGATTCCGCCACCGCTGCGCGATTACGCCAGTCTGGACAAGAAGGTCGTTTTGCTGGGCCAGGGCAACAAATTTGAATTGTGGTCGGAAGAATTGTGGGAGCGCACGCGCGATGCCTACCTGGATGAAGCCGGCGATGAAGACCTGTTAACCGAAGAATTGGAGCAAATTTCACTGTGACCCCGACATCAGCCGAGGCGTTCAGTCATGACACCGTTTTGCTGCACGAGACCGTAGCGGCACTGCAGGTGGCCGACGGCGTATACGTAGACGGCACCTTTGGGCGTGGTGGTCACAGCCGTCTGTTGCTTGAACAGTTGGCGCCAGCGGGTCAGTTAATAGTGGTCGATAAAGACCCCCAGGCCATCGCTGCTGCCCATGAGCTGGCTGAGCAGGATGCGCGGGTCAGTGTGTGCCATGCCAGTTTTGCCGACCTTAAGGCCGAGTTGCAACAGCGGGATCTCGCCGGTCGGGTGAATGGCATTCTGCTGGATCTGGGCGTGTCGTCACCGCAGCTGGATGATGCCAGTCGGGGCTTCAGTTTCCGGGCAGATGGCCCGCTGGATATGCGCATGGACCCGACCTCCGGCGTCAGTGCGGCGCAGTGGCTTGCTCATGTCGGTGAGACTGATCTGGCCAATGTACTGTTTCGCTATGGCGATGAACGCTACAGCCGCCGGATTGCGCGCGCCATCGTGCGAGCCCGGGGTGAAGCGCCCATTACCACAACATTGCAGCTGGCGGACATTGTGTCGAAGGCGCATCCGGCCTGGGAGCGGCACAAGCATCCGGCTACCCGTAGCTTTCAGGCAATCCGCATCCACATTAATGCCGAGCTGGCTGATCTGGAAACCTTGCTGGCTGATTGTGTCGAAGTGCTGGCGCCGGGCGGTCGACTGGCGGTGATCACCTTTCACAGCCTGGAAGATCGCCTGGTTAAGCAGTTTATTCGTGAGCAGGAACAGGGGCCTGAGCTGCCGCCCGGGTTGCCGATTCTGGAAACTGAAATTCCGCGCACGATGAAGAAAGTGGGTAAGCCGATCAAAGCCAGCCCAGCGGAAGTTCAGGGCAACATTCGTTCGCGCAGTGCAACCCTCAGGGTTGCGGAAAAGTTGTGATGGAGGTCGGGTGATGTCATGGCCGGCCCGGCTGCTGACGTTGGGGTTGCTGGTGGCGGTGCTGGTGTCGGCCTTCGGGGTTATCCAGGTGACGTACCAGACCCGCGTGCAGTTTGCCCAGTTGGAGTCGCTGCGGCGGGAAGGGCAGCGACTGGAAGAACAGTGGGGGCGATTGCTGCTTGAGGAAAGCGCGTTTTCGTCTCCGGCCCGGGTGGAGCGTCTCGCCCGCGAAGAGCTGGGCATGTCGGAACCGGAGCCAGAGCAGATGCGCTGGCTGAATCGAAACGAATTAGAAACTGACTGAATTGGGTCACCCAAATAAGGGAATCTGGAAATAGTATGTTGGCAAACTGGCGCTTTCATTTCGTCCAAATCGTGCTGCTGGCCCTGCTGGCGGTGGTGGTTTGGCGCGTGCTCAGTTTGCAGGTGCTCGAGAAGGAGTTTTTGATCGACCAGGGCACATCGCGCTGGCAGCGTACGGAAGTCATCAACGCGCCCCGGGGTATGCTGACTGATCGCCATGGTGAGCCGGTTGCTGTCAGTACGCCGGTGGTGTCGGTCTGGGCTGATCCGCGCGAACTCAGAGAGGCGGACATTGGCAAACTGGCGGCGGCATCAGGGGTGAGTGAACCTACCCTGGCAGCCCGGCGGCAGCAGCACCGTGCCTTTATGTACGTAACCCGGCACCTGGCTCCCGCTGTTGCTGAAGAAATTCTGGCGCTTGAAATTCCCGGCGTATACGGCCTGACGGAATACAAGCGCTATTACCCCGCAGGCGAAGTGGCCAGCCATATTGTGGGCATTACCGACATAGACGACCGTGGCCAGGAAGGCATTGAGTTGGCCTACGACCGTCAATTGCAGTCCAGGGCTGGTAAAAAAGAAGTTATTCGCGATCTTATAGGCCGGTCGGTGCGCGACGTGGGTGAGATTGAAGCGCCCAAAGCCGGCCGGGACCTTAGTCTGACGATTGACCTGCGTTTGCAATATCTGGCCTATCGCGAACTGAAAAAAGCGGTCAGTCAAATGGGTGCTACCGGTGGCTCTGTCGTGATGATGGATGTGCAGACTGGTGACATCCTGGCCATGGTCAATCAGCCCGGCTTTAATCCCAATAACCGGGCCAGCATGGAGCCTGCAGCCATGCGCAACCGAGCCATGACCGACCAGTTTGAACCAGGCTCGGTGATGAAACCGTTCAGTATGGCCGTCGCTCTGGAAAGTGGTCAGTTTCAGCCGGATTCCGTGATTGATACCAGCCCGGGGTATATGAAGCTGGGTACCTACACCATTCGCGATTTTCGCGATTACGGTGAGTTGGATCTGACCAGCATCATCACCAAGTCCAGCAACATCGGCATGGCCAAGGTCGCGTTGCAACTGGAAGGACAGGACTTGTGGAACATGCTGTATGGGTTGGGGCTGGGTCAAAGCACTGGGATCGGGTTCCCGGGTGAGGCCGTTGGCCGGCTTCCCAATCAGGTTGAATGGCACCCGGTAGAGCAGGCTTCGATGGCCTATGGCTATGGTATTGCGGTGACCCCGCTGCAACTGGCTCAGGCCTATTCAACTCTGGCTAATGGTGGCCGCAGGGTTTATGCCCGCATACTGATGGATGCCCCGATCGAAACCGGTCCGCAAATTATCCCTGAAAAAATATCCCGTCAGGTATTGGCGATGATGGAAACCGTAGTGCAACCCAGTGGTACCGGTACTGCGGCTGCTCTGGACTGGTTCAGCGTTGCAGGTAAAACCGGCACTGTGCATAAGGTGGGCGATGAAGGCTATTTCGATGACCGCTATATGTCGACCTTCGTTGGCGTCGCGCCGGCACAGAACCCCGAAGTGGTCACGGTTGTGGTAATCAACGAGCCTCCATCTGACGCCTATTACGGGGGCCGGGTGGCCGCGCCGGTATTCACCGGCATTATGCGCCAGGCCTTGCCACTGTTGGGCGTTGAACCCGACCAGATTCCTCCCCAGGCGCGCATGGAGGGTGACCTATGATGCCTTTGCGTACCGGCGTGCCGGGTTGCCCTGAATTGTCTGATCTGGCCGTGCGGGATCTGACGTTAGATAGCCGTGAAGTAGGTCGTAATGATGTTTTCGTCGCGCTTAAAGGTGCTGCTTTCGATGGGCACGACTATATAAACGCAGCGGTTAAAGCCGGTGCTGTGGCGGTGATTGCCGAACATCCGGTGGCTGGTGTTTCGGTGCCCGTGGTTGTGATGTCCGATTTGCGGACGCGTCTGGGCGATCTGGCGCACGATTTTTATCAGACACCCAGCGAACAGCTGCAATTAATCGGCATTACCGGCACCAACGGCAAAACGTCGACCTGCCAGTATATTGCCCAGTCGTTGGATTATCTGGGCAAGCGCTGCGGCATCATTGGGACCAATGGCCAGGGTCTGTGGGGCGCCTTGCAGGAAACACTGAATACAACGCCGGATGTGGTGCGTCTGCATCGGGAGCTGGCACGTCAGCGGGATCAGGGCGGGCGTTTCTGTGCGATGGAAGTTTCGTCTCACGGTCTTGATCAGGGCCGGGTTGCCGGTGTGCGCTACAAAACGGCGGTGTTCACCAATCTGAGCCGCGATCATCTCGACTACCACGGCACCATGGAAGCCTATGGCAACGCCAAATGGACACTGCTGCAGTGGCCAGGCCTGGTGAATGCCATTGTGAATCTCGACGATGTCTGGGCGCAACAGCACCTAGGCAGCATTCGGGCTGAACGGGTCATTACCTTTGGCCAGGCGGCACAGGCGGATGTTCGTGTGGTGTCGCACCAGTGTCATCCCGGTGGCATCGACGCCGTTGTCGCCACGCCCTGGGGGGAAACCGAATTGAACTTGCCACTGCTCGGGCAATTTAACCTGAGTAATGCCCTGGCGACGTTCTCCGTGCTGTTGTCCGAATCGGTTCCGCTGACAACCGCCGCGCGTGTGTTGTCGACGCTGCGTCCGGTTAAGGGGCGCATGGAAAAACTTACCCTGGCCTCGGGTCTGACCGTGGTTGTTGATTACGCCCACACGCCCGATGCTCTCGCCAAAGCCCTGTCGGCCTGCCGGGACCACGTAGCCGGCCGCCTGGGTGTGATTTTCGGCTGCGGCGGTGATCGTGATGCCGGCAAGCGCCCGGAAATGGCAGTGGCTGCAGAACAGGGTGCCGACTTCGTGGTGGTTACCGATGACAACCCGCGGCGCGAAGCTTCGGCTGCAATTCTGGCCGACATTCGTCAGGGGTTTGCCCGGCCCGAACACATTACTGAAATCCCGGATCGCCGCTCAGCCATTGAACAGACGCTGGCGCGTTGCGGCGCTGGCGATGTGCTGTTGATCGCGGGCAAGGGCCACGAGGCCTATCAGGAGATTGACGGCACACGGCATCCGTTTTCCGATCAGGACACGGTGCTGGCATGGCAGGAGGTACACCATGTGGAGTAACCCGACTCTGAGTCAGTGGGCGGAAGCCTGTCAGGGCACCCTGATCGGTGAAGACCAGGTCATTGCCGAGGTCTCAACCGACAGCCGCACGGTGAATGCTGGCGATGTGTATGTGGCGCTGGTGGGCGAATTGTTCGACGGCCACAGCTATGTGCCGACGGCAATTCACAAGCAGGCGTCGGCCGTCGTTGTGCAACAGGCGCTAGCCGAGTGCCCGGTTCCCCAAGTTGTCGTCAGCGACACGCGCAAGGCACTGGGTTATCTGGCCGGGCTGCTGCGCACCGCATTTGACGGTCAGGTTGTAGCGATTACCGGCAGCGCCGGCAAAACCTCCACCCGCTCGATGCTGCAGCATATTTTCGACCAGCAGCCGGGCTTGCTGGCGACGCAGGGCAATTTTAACAACGACATTGGCGTGCCCAAAACCTGGTTTCGCCTCAGCGATCAGCACCAGCGCGTTTTGCTTGAAATGGGCGCCAGTGGTGTCGGCGAGATCGAATGGATGACGCGCTTTTCCCGGCCACACATCAGCCTGTTGCTGAACGCTTCTGAAGCGCATGCCGGCGGTTTTGGTGGTCTGGACAAGGTGCGGCAGGCCAAAGGCGAGATTCTGGAAGGGACCGAGCGCGATGGTGGCTGTGTGCTTAACCACGACGATCCGGGGTATCAGGGCTGGCTGAAACGGGCTGTTGATCGCCGGGTGATCAGTTTTGGGCAACACAGTAGAGCTGATGTCTGTCTGTTGTCCTTTCAGGCCTCCGGCGCCGGCAGTGAATTTACCCTGTCGCTGCCCGATGGCGATATTTCGGTGTCCTGGCCGATGCTTGGCAAGCACATGGCACTCAACGCCGCCGCCGCCGCCGCGACCGCCTGGCTGGCGGGCGTCTCGCCGCTGGACATCGCCGAAGGCTTGTCGCAGATGCAGCCGGAACCCGGTCGGCTTGAACCTTTGGTATCCGAACACGGCGGCATGCTGATTCACGATGCCTATAACGCCAGCCCGGCGTCGGTTAAAGCCGCCATTGATGTGCTGGCCGAACAGGGCAGCGATACCTTGCTGATTTTCGGTGACATGGGCGAGCTGGGCAGCGAAAGCCAGGCCCTGCATCACGACCTGGGCGTGTATGCCCGGGGGCGGATTCAGTCACTGTGGACGCTGGGCAAAGAATCGGTTGCCACCGCCGAGGCCTTTGGCGGTCGGTCTTTTGAAAACTTAACCCAATTGCTGGATGCGTTGCCATCCAGATTGACAGAAACCACCGCAGTACTGGTAAAGGGATCGCGCAGTGCAGGTATGGAACGGGTCGTAGAAACCCTGAAAAGGAAACCCTGATGTTTGTTTGGTTGACGCAGTATCTCATCCAGCTCCACTCCGGCTTCGGTGTGTTGCAGTACCTGACACTGAGAGCCATTTTCGGAGTGCTGACGGCCCTGGGCGTATCGCTGATTCTGGGCCCCTGGCTGATTCGGACGCTGCGTCAGTACCAGATCGGGCAATCGGTACGCACCGACGGACCGCAAAGCCACTTGAGCAAGGCCGGTACGCCAACCATGGGCGGCGCCCTGATTCTGGTATCGATCATTGTGTCCACCTTGTTGTGGGCGGATCTTGGCAATCACTACATCTGGATTACGGTGCTGGTCACCGCCGGCTTTGGCGCCATTGGCTGGGTCGATGACTACCGCAAGGTGGTCAAGCGTAACAGCCGTGGTTTGTCGGCCCGCTCGAAGTATCTGTGGCAGTCGGTGTTTGGTCTGGGCGGCGCGCTGGCACTGTTTTGGAGCTCGGGCGATTACGTCGTGGCGAACACGCTATATGTACCGTTTTTCAAAAACATTGCCATCGTGCTGGGCGGTTTTTTCGTGGTGCTGGCGTATTTCGTCATTGTCGGCACCTCCAACGCAGTCAACCTGACCGATGGTCTGGATGGTCTGGCGATTCTGCCCACGGTACTGGTCGGTGGTGCGCTCGGCGTACTGGCTTACGTGGGTGGCAACACGGTGTATTCGGAATATCTACAGATTCCGTATGTGCCGGGTGCCGGTGAGCTGATCATCATTTGCGGCTCGCTGGTTGGTGCCGGCCTCGGCTTTTTGTGGTTCAACACCTACCCGGCGCAGGTGTTTATGGGTGACGTGGGTTCCCTGGCGCTGGGCGCCTGTCTCGGTGTGATGGCGGTGATCGTTCGGCAGGAACTGGTGCTGTTCATTATGGGCGGTGTTTTTGTCGCCGAAACCGTGTCGGTCATTTTGCAGGTTGCGTCCTACAAGCTGACTGGCAGACGCATTTTTCGGATGGCGCCCTTGCACCATCACTATGAATTAAAAGGCTGGCCCGAACCCCGGGTCATTGTTCGGTTCTGGATCATCACCGTCATTCTGGTGCTGATCGGTTTGGCAACGTTGAAGATTCGCTGATATGACACTGATAGCGGCAGACACACATTATCTCGTCGTGGGCCTTGGCGCCACCGGGCTATCGTGTGTCCGTTATTTGACGGCGCACGGCAAGGTGTGCTCGGTAATCGACAGCCGGCAGACACCACCCGGGCTCGATACGCTGCGCGCGGAGTTTCCCGGTATCGACGTTACTCTGGGCGGTTTTGATGGCGATGTTATGGCCCGCGCCGATGTGCTGGTGATGAGCCCGGGTGTGCCCTTGTCGACCCCCGCTGTTCAGGCGGCTCTGGCTAAAGGCGTTCGACTGAGCAGTGATATCGAATTGTTTTGCCAGGCGCACCAGGGGCGCACGGTGCTGATTACCGGTTCCAATGCCAAGTCGACCGTGACCAGCTGGCTGGCAGATGTCGCCCGGCGCGCCGGTATTTCCTATGTGGTCGGTGGCAATCTCGGTCAGCCTGCTCTGAGCTTGCTGGACGAGCCGGTTGAACTGGCCATTCTGGAGCTGTCGAGCTTCCAGCTTGAACTGGTCGGTCCGCTGCGTGCCGATGTGGCGACGGTGTTGAATGTATCCGAAGACCATCAGGACCGTTACCCGAGTTTCGCTGCCTACCAGCAAACCAAACAGCGCATTTATTTTGGCTGTCGTCACGCGGTGTTTAATCGGGACGATGCTTTAACCTCGCCACTGCTGCCGACCGGTGTCGCTCAGACTACGTTTGGTCTGGGTCAGCCTGATCTGAATCAGTTCGGGGTGGTGGAGCA
>DASSWT010000255.1:0-2153 GCA_035704555.1 Saccharospirillum sp.
GAAAGCCCCGCAAAAGCACCGCAGGTCGCGGACTTTTCGAACGCCTGGGCAGTGCCGAAGCCATGAGCATTCAACCCCAGAACATAGCCATAGAGGGCATGGTCGTCTAAGCGGCACAGCCGCATCAGGGTGGGCAGCATCAGGGTTCCAATGGCACCGGTCAGCAACACCAGCCCGGCCGCCAGCGAACCACTGCCGCCCAGGTTCTCCACCATGCCGATGGCGATGGGTGTGGTAATCGACTTGCCGCTCATGCTTAGTGACAGCACATCATCGCCGGTGATCAGGTCCGACAGGATCACCGCACTGCCGGCGGCTACCAGGGCGCCAGTGAAGCAGGCGACTAGCAAGGGCATCGCCATCTTGCGGATCAGCGCCATGTTCTCGTGCAGTGGCACCGCCAGGGCCACCGTAGCCGGGCCAAGCAGGAAGTGGATCATCTGCGTATCGCGCTGGTATTGCGGGTACTCCCAGCCGAGCAGGGTGATCAGCCCCATGATGGAGAAAATACTGACAATCACCGGGTGCACCAGGGCCGAGCGCCCGGCCCGGCGGTATAGCTGCTCCGCCAGCAGGTAAATGCCCAGCGTCATGCTGATGGCCAGCAACAGATTAATAGAGACGCTCATGATGCTTTTACCCGAAACAACCGGAAGATGGCGACCATGGCCAGTGCCGAGAGGGCGGTACTGGCGGCGATTATCAGCAGCATCCAGTGGCCATTGGCCATCAGCCGGTCCCAGTGTTCAATCAGCCCGACGCCAGCGGGAACAAACAGGAGGGTTAAATAGCGGATTAACATCTGGCTGGCTTCAGCCACCGGTTTCGGCACCTTGCGGATGATGGTCAGGGTGACCCACAGCAGTACCAGCCCGACCACATTGCCCGGTATCGGCCAGCCGATCCACTGCGACAACGCCTCACCCGCCAGCCAATAGACCAGCAATACCAGAAAACCCAGAACCATAGCCTCAACCTTTCGTCAGTCGACCCGGGCCCAGTGTGCCTGAAACCCGCAGCCGGATCAGCGCAAATGCCGCAACTGATTGATTCATCGTATGAATTCCTCCCATCAACCGCTTGCGCCCGCTGGGGGGAAGGGCGGTATAATGCGCGGCATGAGCAAATCCAAGAAAAAAACCGTCCAGACGGGCGGTACCATCGCCCAGAATAAACGAGCCCGCCACGAATATCATATCGAAGAAAAGTATGAGGCCGGGCTGGTCCTGTTGGGTTGGGAAGTCAAAAGCCTGCGAGCGGGCAAGGCGCAGCTGGTCGACAGCTATGTCATCTTCAAGGACAACGAGGCCTGGCTGATCGGTGCCCATTTTTCACCGCTGGAAGCCGCCTCGACCCACGTGATCGCCGACCCGGCGCGTACCCGCAAGCTGTTGCTGAACCGTAAAGAGATCGACAAAATCTCCCGCCAGTCCGAGCAGGATGGCTATACGGCGGTCTGTTTGTCCCTGTTTTGGAAGAAAAACAAGGTCAAGGCCGACATCGCCCTGGTAAAAGGCAAGAAGCTGCACGACAAGCGCGCCACCATCAAAGAACGCGAATGGGGCCGGCAGAAACAACGGGTACTGAAGGCGTATAATACCTGACGCCTTCGTGTTAAACTGAACGGCCGTTGAAAGGGGCTTGAACTGATAAGGTTTGGCACCATTTAATGGGTTGTAGAGAAAGTTGTAGTAAGCGTTTTAGAAGAACAGGAAGAACCACCAGAGTTTGGTCATCACGGATGAATGACACACCAGTTTCGGGGGCGACATGGCTTCGACGCGGGTTACAAAGCTCAAGGTGCATGCCGAGATGGTAGCCAATCTCGTAAAACCAAAGCTGCAAACTCATAGTTGCAAACGATGACAACTACGAAGGTTACGCGCTAGCCGCATAATCCTTCAAACTGGACCCTTTAACCGGTCCGGCGGTCACTGTCCTGTGCCTGAACGGGGCTGCTGACTGTCAATAATTCAGGATCGCAGCATAAGGTTGTCTGGGCCGGAGCTGCTAAAACCTAATTCCAGGCTCCCCGAGTCGCACCTGTCCTTCGGTAACGGCAAGGGTAAATTAAAGAAGTGACTAAGCATGTAGGACCGAGAGTAGAGGGCTTGCGGACGCGGGTTCGATTCCCGCCGCCTCCACCAATCAAA
>DASSWT010000268.1:0-6350 GCA_035704555.1 Saccharospirillum sp.
CCGCAGCATCCCTGCTGCGGACTACCCCGGTTAGGCACACCCGGCACCAGGCACTTGGCTTTGTGGAAAATTTGAACCACCGATTTTCAGATATTGGATCGTATTATGACTTCAGAATTAATCGACCTTGCGACCAAGTCACCCAAAGTCGAATTGCACTTGCACATTGAAGGTAGTCTGGAGCCGGAGCTGATGTTTTCATTGGCTGAGCGTAATGACATTACCTTGCCCTATGCCGACATCGAGGCAGTGCGTGAAGCTTATCAGTTTGGCAATCTGCAGGAGTTTCTGGATCTGTATTACCAGGGCATGTCGGTGTTGCAAACCGAAGATGATTTTTATGATCTGACCTGGGCCTACCTGAAACGAATTCACGCCGACAACGTCGTTCATACCGAAGTCATGTTTGACCCCCAGGCACACCTGGAGCGGGGCATTGCCTTCGACACTGTGCTCAATGGCATTGAACGGGCCTTGCAGCAGGGTGAGCGAGAGCTGGGTATCAGCTATCGGCTGATCATGTCGTTTCTCCGGCATCTTTCTGAAGAAAGCGCCTTTGAAACCCTGGCAATTGCGGAGCCGTATCTTGGTCGGATTCATGCTGTCGGGCTGGATTCCGGCGAGAAAGGCCACCCGCCGGAGAAGTTTGAGCGGGTGTTTGCGCGCAGCCGGGAGCTGGGGCTGATTATTACTGTCCATGCCGGTGAAGAGGGGCCGCCGGAGTATGTCTGGCAGGCGATTGATCAGCTTAAGGTTGACCGGATCGACCATGGCAACCGTGCCATGGAAGACCCGGCGCTGGTGCAGGCGCTGGTAGATCGCGGTTATACGCTGACAGTTTGTCCTTTGTCGAATCACAAGCTGCAGGTTATTGATGATCTGAAGCAGCACCCGATTACGGCCATGCTGGCAGCTGGCCTGAAAGCCACCATCAATTCTGACGACCCGGCCTATTTTTGCGGTTATGTGAACGACAATTATCGTGCACTGATTGACCACGGGCTGATTGATCGGGACCAATTGCTGACGCTCCTGGAAAATGGGTTCGACGGTGCCTGGATTGATGACACCGCCCGGGCAGCGCACAAGGCCAGGTTGGCTCAGGTATTTGCCTGACCGTCCTACTATCGATCGATGGTCAAAATCCGTATGAAGGTTAGACTGGGCGCTACCAAAGCGCCCGGAGAGCGTTCATGTCACAGTCTTTATCGGCCGATGTTTTCGATTACATCGTTGTCGGCGCCGGCACCGCTGGGTGCCTGCTTGCCAATCGGCTCAGTGCGAACCCCGATAACCGGGTATTGCTGATCGAGGCCGGTGGTCGGGATAATTATCACTGGATACATATTCCCGTCGGTTACCTCTACTGCATCAATAATCCCCGCACCGACTGGCTCTATAGAACCGAGCCGGACCAGGGGCTGAACGGTCGTGCGCTGATTTACCCGCGGGGTAAGGCGCTGGGCGGGTGCTCCAGCATCAACGGCATGATTTATATGCGCGGTCAGGCCCGGGATTACGATGGCTGGGCCCGGGTGGTTGGTGATGACGCCTGGCGCTGGGAGAACTGCCTGCCGGATTTTAAGCGTCACGAAGACCATTACCGGCTGGACTCCGGTGCCGATGCGGATGAACAGCATCGTGACTTTCACGGCCATGGCGGTGAATGGCGTATTGAAAAACAGCGGCTTAAATGGCCTGTGCTGGACGATTTTGCAGCGGCCATGGTGCAGGCCGGCATTCCTTATACCCGGGACTTTAATCGCGGCTGCAACGAAGGCGTCGACTATTTCGAGGTTAACCAGCGCAAGGGCTGGCGCTGGAACACGGCCAAAGCGTTTTTGCGGGGTGTTGGCCATCGTCCCAATCTGAGTGTCTGGGATTCGACGCAGGTGCTGAAACTGGAATTTGAAGCCGACCCTCAGGGGCAACCCAGATGCGTGGGCGTTAACATTGAACGGGATGGACAGGCGCGGTCTGTCCGGGCGCGTCGCGAAGTCGTGTTGTCGGCCGGGGCCATTGGCTCGCCACAGTTGTTGCAGGTGTCGGGCATTGGGCCGGCTGTTTTGTCCCAGTCTCAAGGTGTCGATGTGGTGAAAGACCTGCCCGGTGTCGGCGAAAACCTTCAGGATCATCTGCAGATTCGGTCGGTTTATCGGGTCAGTGGTGCCCAAACTCTGAACACCATGGCTAGTTCCTGGCTGGGCAAGGCGCGCATCGGGTTGGAATATCTGGTGACCCGTTCCGGCCCGATGAGCATGGCGCCCTCTCAGCTAGGCGCCTTTACCCGAAGCTCGCCTGACTATAAATACCCCAATCTCGAATACCATGTTCAGCCACTGAGTCTGGATGCCTTTGGCCAGCCGCTGCACCCTTACCCGGCCATCACCGCCAGTGTCTGTAACCTCAACCCGACCAGCCGTGGCCGGGTTCAGATTCGCAGCAGTGATGCGCGCAAGGCCCCTGGCATCTCTCCCAATTACCTGAGTTCAGAGGAAGACCGCAAAGTCGCCGCCGACTCACTGCGGGTAACCCGCCGCATTGCAACCCAACCCGCCTTCGCCAAATACAAGCCGCAGGAAGTTAAGCCGGGCCTTGAATATCAGACTGATGACGAACTGGTAAAGCTGGCCGGTGACATTGGCACCACCATTTTTCACCCGGTTGGTACCACAAAAATGGGCGCTGTTGATGACCGGTTGGCGGTGGTGGATGCTCACTTAAAAGTGTGGGGTGTGAGTGGCTTGCGCGTGGTGGACGCGGGCATCATGCCCACCATCGTCAGCGGCAACACCAACTCACCGGCACTGATGATCGCCGAAAAGGCTGCGGCCTGGATTCTGGCCGGTGAGTAGTGATCTTACTGGTCTGTCTGGGGCGGTTGCCGGCTGACCAGTTTGTCGAGGCCTTCGCTGTTGCGAAGATGAATGTCGATCTGCTGAAAGGCAATCTCGATACCCGCCCGTTTGAATTCCCGGTCGATGTAGCGGTTAATTTCGTCGATCGCGGGGTTTCTGTCCTGCAGTTCTTTCACATGAATGCGTATCAACCGGGTCGGCTTTTGCCGCGAATCTGTTTACCGTGCCGGATGCCATAACCTGGGAGCAGGGTGAGGATCAGATCAAACGGTTTGAATTGCCCACGGCCAAACACTGGACGCGGCAGTTCTGTGCGACCTGTGGGTCGGGTCTGCCCTATGTGAACCGCAGTGGTAAGTTTCTGGTGGTACCCGCCGGTAGCCTGGATGGGGACCCGGCGGTGACGCCGGACGATCGCATTTTCTGGTCGGAGCGTCCGCACTGGGTTGATGCTATCGAGGAGTCACCAGCTTTTGACCGGTATCCTACTCGCTGAGTTCAGCGAGTAGGATTGTTTGTTACTCCACTGTCAGCCAACGTACCTGGTGTGGTTGAAGTGTTTTCAGGCTCGGATTCGGTTTTGTTTCCAGCAGATCGATAGGGTTTCCGCCGCTCAGTAATGAGTCGAGCAGCAACTGATCAAGGCTTTGTTCGAAATCGGCAAAATTGGCCAGCACCAGCAGGGTTTCGGCATCCCGGGTTCGGGTAAAACCGAAAATGTGAGGGTTGCCTGTTTCGATGATGTGGGTGTGGGCGTCACCGAGCAGTGGGGTTGATTGGCGCAAGGTGATCAGCCGTTGCAGGCCGGCGTATACCTGGCCATTGGGCGTGTCGGACTGATGCCTCAGTTCGAGATCGGCATCGTTAACCGCTACCCGGTTCACCCAGCGGGTGTCGTTTTGTTTATTGACGTCCTGTTTGTAGCTGTAGTCGTTTAACAGCCCCAGTTCATCGCCCATGTACAACAGTGGCACCCCGCCAATGCTGAAGATCAGTGCATGCATCAGTAATATACGGTTTATTGAACGCTGAATTTCATCCGTATCCTGATTGTTCAGCGCCTTTTCCAGGCCTACCAGCGAGGCCAGTTGGCCTGCTACACGGCAGTCGCCTGTGGTTTTGTTTTCCTGAAAGGGTACCCCGCAGGCGAAACTGCCGGGGAACTGGCCGGTGTAGAACTGGTTGAGAAAACGGCGGTGGTGGTCCGGGTCGGTGCCGAGGCTCCAGGCGATGGTGTCGTCGAAGGTCCAGCCGATGTCATCGTGGCAGCGAATGTAATTGACCCAGGCGGTATCCGGCGGTATCGGGAAGCGCGCCTGCAAGCTGCGTGTCATTAGGGTGACATCGCGCGTGGCCAGGCTGTTCCAGAGCATGGCCATGGTCAGCGGGTTGTAGGAGAGCTGGCATTCGTCGGTGCTGACGTAGCGCACCACTTCATCCGGGTGCACGATCGCTTCCGACTTGAACAATAGACCCGGCGCGGCGATTCGGGCGGCGGCATTGAACGCCTGAATCAGGGTGTGCGCCTGGGGCAGGTTTTCACAGGGCGTGCCGGCTTCCTTCCAGACGAAGGCGAGGGCATCGAAGCGCAGCACATCGGCACCGGCATTGGCCAGGAACAGCAGTTCACCGAGCATGGCATTGAATACGGCCGGGTTGCGGTAGTTCAGGTCCCACTGAAAGCTGTTGAAGGTGGTCCAGATCCAGCGTTGCATGTCGTCGCGCCAGGTGAAGCAGCCCTGGCGGATCTCCGGGAAAATTTCCCGTAGGTAGGGCTCGTAAGGGGCCATCTGGCTGCGGTGGTCAAAACAGAAGTAATAATCGAGGTATTCCTGTTCGCCGTGCTGGGCTCTGACCGCCCAGTCGTGCTCATCCGAGGTATGGTTGAACACAAAGTCGAGCACCATGACGATGCCTTCCTTGCGCAGTGCCGCGGCCAGGCGTTTCAGGTCATTCATGGTGCCCAGCGTTGGGTTCACCTGGCGGTAGTCGGACACCGCATAACCGCCATCGCTGTTGGCTTCCGGGGCCTTGAACAGTGGCATTAGGTGCAGATAAGTGAGGCCCAGCTCTTTCAGGTAGGGAATCTGCTCGCGCAGGGCTTTCAGATCGCCGGCGAACAGGTCGACATAGCAGGCCGCCCCCAGCATCTGTTCCCGCTTGAACCAGAGCGGATCAGCCTGGCGTTTTTTGTCCTGATTGCGCAGCACGGTTGGCCGCTGCTGAAAGGCTTCCAGCAAGGTGTCGAGCGTACTTTCCAGATGGTAGAAAAAGTCATACTGGCCGCCATACAACGAGCGCAGCAGACTAAAAAGCCGGGGAAACTGGGTGTTCAGATTTGCTTCAAAGGCTGCCCATTCCTCATCACTGCTGGCTTTGGGTTTCAGCCGGGGTAGCAGACGTTCAAGGGTGATGCGGGCGTCGTAGTCAAGCGAGTGATGCATAAGGCAGCCTTCCAGCATTGCAGCAGGGTTGGTCGTGGGTAGTTAGCCCAGTCTAACCAGCTTATCGCCGATTGTTAACTTAATCGTTTAAGTCTTTCGGGTTTATGGCTAGTTGGAGGATGCCTGGGCCGTGCTGGCACGGACAATGAGCTGGGTGCTGAGCACCTGTTGGTGGGGAACCTGTTTCTTACGCAAAAGATCCAGCAATAGGCGCATCGCACAGCGGCCGATCTCATCTCTGGGCTGGCTGACGGTGGTGAGTTCTGGCTGGCAATATTCGCTCAGGCCGATGTTATCGAAGCCAATCACCGACAGCTCTGAAGGGACCGAGACTGAAGCGTCGCGGGCGGCTTTCATCAGGCCAATGGCCATTTCATCGCTGTGGCAAAAAATCGCGCTGGGGCGTTCGTCTGGCGGCATTGAAAGCAACACCTGGCCCTGCTGATAGCCCGACAGAAAACCAAAGTCACCCTCGACAACCCAGCGCGAATTCACCGGTAAATCTCGCTTATCCATTTCCGACCGATACCCCTTCACCCGATCAATGCAAATGGGGTTTTGCATGGGGCCGGTAATGGTGGCAATACGACGGTGGCCGAGTGACGACAGATATTCGACCGCGCGTGCCGCGGCCAGCCGGTTGTCGATACGTACCGTAGGCAGTGCCAACTGATCAAAGTATTCACAGGCCATGACCAGCGGTATCTGGCCACCGCGGGCCTGTTGCGTCACCAGTGCCATGGGGATTTCAGCGGTAAGCAGGATGATGCCATCGGCCTGGTTGGTGGGCAGTAAATCGAAGTAGGCCTGGGCACGGGCCGAATCGTGTTCGCAGTCGCCCAGCAGAACCCGGTAGCCTTCACGGTGGGCCACATCTTCCAGGCCCGCGATGATTTCTGAAAAGAAAGGGTTGGCGATGTCTGGCAGCAGTACAACGATGGTGCGTGATTCGCTGCGGCGCAGATTGCGCGCGGCCAGGTTCGGCGAATAACCCACTTTCGCAATGGCATCGGCCACCCGTTTGCGTGTGGCTTCGGTTACTTTTTCC
>DASSWT010000267.1:0-17208 GCA_035704555.1 Saccharospirillum sp.
AATGGTGGCACCGGATACCCCGGGCACGGTACTGAACTGTGGCCCGAGCGTTTTCACCACTATTTCACGGCTGCCCATCAAACGGTCAACGTGCAACGCCATGGAGTGGTGTTCATCGCTGCCCTTGACCAGCACCAGCGGCACCGGCGCGGTCGGACCTTCGATATTGGGCGTGGCCCCGGTGCGCAGCAGGCCGCCCATGTATTCCAGACGGTAACGGCCACCGGCGTATTCGAACAGCGGCGCATCCGGACGGTAATATTCCGCCAGTTGCTTGGGCGTCACCCGCACAATACCTTCGATGGAGCTAAGCGGAATGGCGTAGTGGTCGTCTTCAATGTTGACCATCAGCGCCCGGTTGACCGACACGGTGAACGGCAGGCGAATGGTAAACTGGGAGCCGTCGCCCAGCCGCGAATCGATGGCCATGTTGCCACCGAGCTGTTTGACTTCGGAGTTGACCACGTCCATACCGACGCCCCGGCCCGAAATCTGGGTCACCTTCTCGGCGGTACTGAAACCCGCTTCGAGAATGTACTGCAGAATTTCACGGTCGTTCAGATCCGCGTCGGCGGCCATCAGGCCACGCTCAATGGCCTTGGTGCGAATACGATCGACGTTCATACCGGCACCGTCATCAGACAGTCGCAGCACGATGTCGCCGCCTTCGCGGGACAGATCCAGACGCACCGAGCCCTTGACCGGTTTGCCGGCCTGGAGGCGCTGATCGGCCTCTTCGATGCCGTGGTCCACCGCGTTGCGCAGCATGTGCTCAAGCGGCGAAATCATTCGCTCCAATACGGTACGGTCCACTTCACCTTCGGCATTGCCGACAATGAAATCGACCTGCTTACCCAGTTCGCCGGCCACCTGACGAACAATACGGCGCAAACGGGGCACCAGCCGGTTGAAAGGCACCATGCGCGTTTGCATCAGGCCTTCCTGCAATTCCGTGTTGATGCGGCTTTGCTGCAGCAAGAGGGTTTCTGCGTCCCGGGTCTTGTCGGTGAGCGAGCCTTTCAGCTCGGTCAGGTCGTAGGTGGCTTCCATCAGCGACCGTGACAGCTGCTGGATCTGGGAATAGCGGTCCATTTCCAGCGGGTCAAAATCTTCGTAGTTGGTTTCCTCGGCCCGTTCCTGACGAAACAGAATCTGGGCTTCGGTTTCCATATCCAGACGACGTACCTGCTCGCGCAACCGGTCAATGGTCGAGTCCATCTCCCCGAGGGTAAAGCCAAAGTCACTGACTTCCTGCTCCAGGCGGGCACGGGCGATGGAGGTTTCACCGGCGAGGTTCACCAGCCCCTCCAGCAGGTTGGCGTTAACCTTGACGGTTTCCTGGGGCTGGGCCCGGCGGCTGTCGGCCCTGTTGCGCTCGGCTTGCTTGCGCTTGAACGGCAAAACGTTAGTGGTGGCTTCTCGTTCATCGGTGACTGGCAGCGTATTGCCTTCACCCGGTGAATCCGGGGCCGCGGAGCTTTCGGCGGTGTCTTTACCGGCGTCGGCCCTGGTGCCGGCCTGATCCGGGTCGTCCCAGGCATCTTCTTCCAGATCCCGGGCCATCTGAATAACACTCGGACCAAAGCCAGCGCCACTGCTGCCCTGGCCATCGAGCAATGCATTCATGGCGTCAACGCCCTGCACCAGTTGGTCCTGGCGTGCCAGAATGTTGTTGAAGAAGGTATCGTCCAGCGCCTCCTTATTCTGCTGAGCGCGTACGATAAAGGTTTCGAATTCATGGCTCTGGTCACCCAGATCCTTCAACCGCGCCAGCCGCGCGCCCCCTTTGAGGGTGTGCAGTACCCGCTTCATTTCATCCGCATGGGTTTCGTTGCCGGGCTCAGCCTGCCAGTCTTCAATGGCCTGTTCGAGCTCATTCAACAACTCGCCGGCTTCATCGATGAAGATTTCCAGAATATCGAGATCAACATCGGCCGCCAGCTCGATCGCCGGGGCCGGGCCCGGTACTTCTGCATCGGGCTCCTTGTCTGACTCACCCTCAGGCTCGGCAGCCACCTCAATCGCCTCGCTCTCCAGAACCGACGACTCGGCCGGCGTCTGACTGCTTTCTTTCGCGCCCCGGGTCATATCCAGCGGCTGAGCGGGTGCCCCCGGGTGCTTGCGGAAATGATTGATCGCTGCGACCAGGTCAGGGGCCGACTCACAGCTCATGCTGGATTCAATGTCCTGCACCATCACCGCCAGGCGGTCATGGCACTGTTGAATCAGGTCCAGCAAGCCCGCCGACGCCTGGTATTTACCCTGGGCCAGGCCTTCGTACAAAAACTCAAGTTCGTGCGCGAGATCGCCCAGCGGGGAAATCTCGGCCATGCGTGCGCCCCCTTTCAGGGTGTGCAGATCCCGTTGCAGACCTTCCACTTCGAGCGTGTTGTCGGTGTCTTCACGCCATTTCTCCAGCGACGACTGGATGCTGTCGAGAATGTCATTGGCTTCTTCGAGGAAGATGTCGACCAGTTCAGCATCGCCTTCAACCCGGTAGCGTTGTGCCGGCTCCACCTCGGGCATGGCTGGCCGCTCAGGTACCGACGCCGGTTCATCGCCCGCCTCCAGGTCATGGCGAATCATGGAGCCAACCTGCTCCTTACCGGAGGCAACCGGTTCGAGCGGGGTCGCTTCCGTTTCCGGCAACAACAGATGCAGGCGTTCGACAAACAACGCATCCTGACGAATGCTCTGACCAGCCGCGAGCCGGTCCATCATCGAGATCAGCGACTCCAGGCCGGTGTTGGCCAATTCGAAAAATTGCTCATTGGCTTCACAGGCTTCGTCCCGGGCGCCCTCGACCAGCAAGGCGAGATTGTGGCTCAGGTCGGCCACCGGCATCAGGTCCACAGCCTGGGAGGCCAGGGCCAGGGTATTCAGTTCGCGGATCAGAGCGTCGACATCCGCATCCGGCTGGCCGGTATCCTGCCACCGGTTAAGAATGGTTTCAGCGCCCAGTATCAGGTCCATACTGTCGGACATGAAAATGGACATCAGTGCCGGATCATCCGGTTCCTGGCTGGGGTCCAGTCGCAGCACCCGGTTATAAACGTCCTGTACCCGGTCTTTAAAGGCCTCCGTATCAACCGGCTCACCCTGAGAGGCAGTGCGTATCAGCGCAACGCCTTCGGTCAGCAAAGACAGGAAACCGCCATCCGCAACCCTGGAGCGCTCCTGCATGTCCCGAACCAGTTGCTCCAGTGGCTGCACCAGGTCAGCGACCGGTTCGACGCTGGCCATATGGGCCGAGCCCTTGATGGTGTGCAGGGCCCGTTGCAGAGCATCCGGCAACAACGAGGCCGATTCAGCTTCGTCGATGTAGTGATCGATATACTCTAGATGGCTGGCAAGTTCTGCCTGAAAAATCTCCAGCAGGGTGTCGGAACTGGCGTCGCCGTTGTCGAGCTCAAATTCGTCTGAATCGAGACCTTCAAGATCGGTTTCTTCGAGTTCGGCTACCGGCAATTCATCATAGGCAGCCCAATCCTCGCTATCATTCGATGTCTCGGCCAGTTCGGCTTGGGGCAGTTCGATATCGACGTCAACCTCAGCAGGCTCGTTCGACGCTAGCGATTCCGGCGAAGCGTCACCCCAGCTGACCGACTCGCCTCTGGCCAGTGAATCGGCGATGGCGGCAAGGTAATCTGCCCGGGCTGTGTCCGGCTTCAGCTTTTTCTCAAAGGCCGTCATCAGAGCCGGTATTTCATCGGTGATCTCTTCAATCACCCGAACCAGGTCGTCTGAATGGCTGATGCTGCCTTCAATCAGCCGGTTGAGCATGTTTTCGATCGACCAGGCAGTCTCGCCGACCACGCTGGCGCCCACCATGCGGCCGCTGCCTTTCAGGGTGTGGAAGGCACGCCGGAACTCGCTCAGTGCGGCAGTGTCGGAGGGGTCAGCCTTATACCTTGGGAAGAATTCATGAATGGTGTCTAGCACCTCGGCGGCTTCTTCGATGAAAATCTCAAGAATGTCGTCGTCGATCAGGTCGTCGTCAGCCGGTTCAAGTTCCGGGGCACCGGTGAGGTTCTCCGGTTCAGCCGCTGGCGAAGCTTCGGTGTTTTTCAGAGCCAGATCTTCCGGCTCCGATGCTTCGTTGTCAGTCTGTTGCGCGAGCCAGTCGGCGGATTCGGCATCGGTGGCGGCATCTTCAGGCGCCAGTGACGCGTCGAACGCAGGCCGGGCTTCAATGTCGTCATCCCAGTCGGTCAGCGCCTCGAAGTCATCAATGGCCTCAATGTCGAGATCCGAAACATCGTCAGCGTCGCTGTCAAAGTGGCCGCTCTCACCGAGGTCCAGTTCCTGCAAAGACAGATCCTGGAATTCATCATTGTCGGCTTCGACAGAATCGTCATCACTGACATTCGTTTCGCTAACAGCGTCGGCATCTGCGAACCTGGGAACCGTATAGCCAAGCTTGGCAATCGAATCGGCGGCCCGCTGCAATATATCCAGATTGGTACCGCTGCCATCGCGGGAAAGACGTTCAAGGTAGTATTCAACGCCCATGATGGCATCGGCCAGTGCATCCAGTTCATTCCATTCCGGGGTGCGCTTGTTGCCCAGCAACTGGTCTTCGACATAATCCTGGGCATACTTCAGAACCGTGGCAGCCTGGTTCAGCGGGATCATCACCAGCCCGCCCCGGATACCGCTGAGATCGCGAGGCACGGCTTCCAGTTTGCTGTGGTCCCAGTGCGACCCGATAAACTCAACAATGGCGTCCTTGACCTGCTCCAACCCATTGCGGGCTTCACGCACCACCGCTTCCTGGGCGCCGTCGAGACCGTCATCGTATTCGTCGCGATCGAAGCTGGCATCGCTGGCGATACCGGAGAGACTGGCTTCCACGTACAACAGGGCACCGGCGATGTCCATCAGCACACCGTCGTCTTTAAGCTCCGGTTCCTGCTGCGTGGTTCTAATCAGTTCAAGCTGTTCATTCAATACCCGGCGCGGATTACCCAGCCCAAGCACCGCCATGGTATCAGCCATTTGCTTGATGCCAGGCTCCAGTTCGGACAGGCGGCGCGATTCGCTCACCCGGGTTCGAACCATCAGATCCAGCGAATCCTTCAGCCGTGCCAGCTCCTCAAGCAACGCCGAGACAACACTGCCAACGGTTTCCCGGTCCGGAGCCGACAAGCGCTGTCGTTGTGTTTCAATTTCCGCTTCGTTGGGCAGCGCCTGGCTAAGGTGGTAGCTGTCCTGAATGTGTTGCACCCGGCTGAGCCCGGTCGCATCAATCTTGGCCAGGTAGTAGAGCAGATTCTTAAGCTGGTCTTCATGCGGGTACTGCCCGGCAACCCCGCTGGGGTCGGCAAGCAGACGCTTCATGGCGCCGTCGAGGTGACGCAGAATCACGGTAATGGCGGCCGATCGTTCAATACGCCCGGCCTTCATTGCGGATATAAACGCATCCGCCACCTGCCACAAGGCGCCCATGGGCGTGCGTTCGGTTAAACCGACCAGTCGGTGCACCGACTTGCCCAGGTATTCGAGGTTGTTGTCGGTGTCCTCATTGCGCAACCAGCCCAGCAACGCCAGCTGATACATCTGACGCAGTTTGCGCAGCAACTGGACCACGCTCGACTGAGACATGCTCTGGGTATCCGGCTCACCAACAAAACGACGTGACGCGGACAAATCAGGGGTAAACAAGGCGGTTTCAGACAGCAGGGGTTCGCCACGTGCCGCGCGCAAGTCGTTCAGCAATGGCAGAATCACCACGGGCAGATCACTCTGCCCGCGCTTGAGCTTTTCCAGATAGTTCGGCAACTGCAGAATAGCCTGCATCAGCAGCGCCAGATTATCCTGGCTGGACGGAATGTCACCGTCGACAATCGCCTGATTCAAGCGCTCCATTTCTTCGGCAAGCAAGGCTGCCCCGAAGAACTCAACCATCTGCAAGGTGCCGTTTACCTGATGAATGTAGGCCAGGCTAAACTGAAGACGAGTGGTATCGTCGGGCGTATCAACGAACGCTTCCAGGGCTTGACGCGCCTGTTTCAGCGTATCGAAGATCTCTCCCTTGACCCATTCCAGCGCGACATAATCACGGCGTTCTGCCATGCCTGTACCCCTTTGTATTCATTTGTGTTTCAAGTAGGCCAACGCCCGCTCACCGGGAACGCGCGTCAGTTCAGGCATCTTCCAGTCCACAACTTCGCCCAGGCCCAGCACCAGCATGCCGCCTTTGGCCAAGCGTTTGGCCAGTTCCGACACAATTTCCTTGCGGCGCCACTTGCGAAAATAAATCAGCATATTCTGGCAGTAGATCAGATCCAGCTCTTTCATCGGTGACCGGGCCAGTTCCAGCACATTGAGGCGCGTAAAACACACGCGTTCCTGCAGCGCCGGAACCACCCAGTATTGCCCCGCCTGCGGTGTAAAGAACCGCTCGATCAGGCGTTTGTCGATCATTTCAACCCGCCGGGCCGGATACAGGCCCTGACGCGCGGTTTCCAGCGCCCGGGAGGAGACATCCGTCCCGGTGACGCCAAAGTGCCTGACCTGGTCGAACTCGCGACGCAGCAAGTCGGCCGTCATCATGGCCAGGCTGTAGGTTTCTTCACCGGTGGAACAGCCGACACTCCAGATACTCAGCGGCCGGGTCACTTCATGGACGCGGCGCGTTAGAAAGTCACGCGTCAGTGCGAAGGCAGCCGGGTCCCTGAAGAAACGGGTTTCCTGAACGGTTACCCGGTCGATCAGGCAATTCCACTCGATCATTCCTGCATCACCGCTGCGAATGTAGCGGTAATAATCCAGATAATCCGTGAACCCCAGCTCACGCATGCGTATCGCCAGGCTGGTTTTCAGGAAGCTGCGCCGCTGCTCGGGTAACTGCAGCCCAAGGCGTTCTTCCAGCAACTCCTGCCAGGTCAAAAAGGCACGGTCGCTTAATTCAGGAGCCTGATGTACGGACGCGCTCTGGGTCACCAAGTTACTGCCTCATTCACATTCAGCGGTGCATTGGCGCACGGCCATCAAAACAACCATACGTCTGAACTCCCTGGCAAGCCCGATAAGACCGCTGTTAGGCGACCTCATCGTCCAGTTCGGGGGCACCCAGCATGTCCAGATCATCGTCGCTGTCCGGCAGTTTGAAACCAGCCACCGAGGAACGCAGGTCATTCGCCAACTGAGCCAGGTTACCAATCGACTTCGCAGTAGCCGTTGTACCGGCCGATGTTTGCGAGGTAATTTCCTGAATCACGTTCATCGTATTGGAAATGTGACCGGCGGAAGACGCCTGCTGACGCGCCGCGTTGGAAATGTTCTGAATCAGATCAGCCAGGTTTTTCGATACCGACTCGATCTCCTCCAGAGCAACACCGGCGTCTTGCGCCAGGCGAGCACCCCGGACCACCTCGGCGACCGTTTGCTCCATCGATATTACGGCTTCGTTGGTGTCGTTCTGAATCGTTTTAACCAGCGCTTCAATCTGCTTCGTTGCGGCTGAAGACCGTTCCGCAAGGCGCTGTACTTCGTCCGCTACCACCGCGAAGCCCCGGCCTGCGTCACCGGCCATGGAGGCCTGAATGGCGGCGTTCAAAGCCAGAATGTTGGTCTGGTCGGCAATGTCGTTAATCAGGGATACGATGTCACCAATTTCCTGTGACGATTCACCGAGTCGTTTAATACGCTTCGAGGTTTCCTGAATCTGCTCACGAATGTTGTCCATGCCGTTGATGGTCGATTGCACCACGTCGGCACCCTTCTTGGCGATCGCAACCGACCGCTCGGCCACCGCGGCTGATTCCGCAGCGTTCGCTGATACCTGGTCAATGGACACCGCCATTTCGTTAACCGCCGCCGAAGCCCCGGCAATTTCCTGTGCCTGGTGCTCGGATGCTTCCGCCAGATGCATGGCCGTCGCCTGCGTTTCCTGGGCGGCTGACGATACCTGTACTGCCGTCGAGTTAATCGCCGATACCAACTGGCGCATCTGGTCGATCGCGAAGTTAATGGAGTCGGCAATGGCACCGGTAAAGTCTTCGGTTACTGTCGCCTGGGTGGTCAGGTCACCGTCCGCAAGGTCGGCCAGTTCATCCAGCAGTCGCAAAATGGCGTTCTGGTTTTGCTCGTTGGTTTCGGCTGTATCACGCAAGTCTTTCTGGGTATCGCGAATAACCACAAATACCGCCAGGGCAATCAGCACCAGTGCCAGGGCACCCAGAGCATAAATTACCAGAGCATTACTGAGCGGGCGGGTATCGGCAGCCTGCTGAATCTGCCCTGCCAGTGTTGAGGCTTCTTCAAGCAGAACCTGAGAGTCGGTGAAAATATTGGAGGCCGCTTCACGTACCTGGAACAGCTCGGGAGAAGTCGCCATAATCTGCGTGACCGAGCCGGATACGATCTGGAACAGATTGGCGATTTCATCCAGCGCTTCGCGCGCCTCAAGATTGTCTACACGCTCGATGTCCAGGTTGGCGTTGCCGTTGCGCATGCCATCCAGAACGCGTTGAAACAGGGCCGCATCCCGCTCGAACGAGTCAGCCGCCATAACGGCGCCTTCACCACCAACCAGTACCCGGTTAATGGATCGTACAATCCGTTCAGCCAGCCACGCCTGACGCTGGGCAATGGCAACCTGGCCTGCGCCTGCGCCCGTTTCCAGCAAAATTTCGACGACTTCATCGTACTCGACCTGCAACTCGGGAATCCGCTCGGACAGAGTGTTGGCGGTTTCGTGCAGATCCAGAATGGTTTCCTGGGATTCAACGATCAAATCCGAATTTTGGCTCACCCTGCTCCATACACGCGACAGATTGCTAATATCTACCTCGGGTGCATGTTGCGCGAGGGAGGGGGTGCCGGTAATGGAGTTACCCTGCTGAACATAATTCCAGCGTACCTCGAACTCGGCCCGTGAGCGTTGCAGCAGCCCAAAGGCCTGTTCCTGGCCACCGGATGCTTCCGAGGAGTTCTTCGCGATTTCCTGCGACAGAACCCGCATTTCACCCGCGTGCTCAAGCAACTCCTGGTCAAAGGCGCCCAGTCTGAAATTCTGGTAGACCACGGCGAACAGGCCCAATACCACGATCAGTAGCGCGGCCAGCAGAATACTGAGCAAGCGGTTCGTGCCCAGGATGGTTAGTAAATTTCCGGCTCTTTGTTTCATCGTTCGAACTCCAGTTCGGCCTCAGGCTGTGCTTCTGAAATAAAATCGTTCTGACATTCAATCATTTATAAATAGCGCTCCGGAACGGCGTTAAAACGACACACCTTCCAGACTATCCAGCTTCCCCAGGGCATGCAGTCTGGCTGCATTGAGTCACCCGGTGACGGTCAGACCGCCACTTCCTGAAAAACATCGTGTTCATACAGATCCCCCATGCTGATCACCGTCCAGACCTGGCTATCCCGGACATAGTGACCACGCACAAAGGGTTTGATCGTCTCGGGGAGTGCCGGGACATCGCCGGAAAAATCATCCACCGGGAAATATTGCATACCCTCGACGGAATCCACGATCAGCCCGTCGATCTGGTCGTGTTGCTCGATCACCAGAATACGGCGATTACGCATGGATTCCTGACTGGGGGTTTCAAAAAACAGGTCCAGATCAATCAGCGGGATCAGTCGACCCCGGACGTTGGAGACACCCTGAACCCAGGGTTTGACGTTAGGCAGGCGAGTGACCGACGGAACGTTCAGGATTTCCGTAATTTCGTCCATAGCGGCAACAAAATAGTGCTCGCCCAGCCGAAACCCGATGCCACTCCAGGTTTCCCGCACTTCCTGCTGCTCGGGCAGGCCGGCCGCCTGGGTACGGCAGCGCAGCGCGATATCGCGCAGCAGCTGAATCGGAGTCATATCGGACATGGGTGCTCAGTCAGTCCTGAAGGTTGCCGGCGAGTACAGCCTCGACGGTCGACAACAGTTGTTCTTCAGCGACCGGCTTGACCAGATAACCACTGGCCCCCTGCCGGCGTCCCCAGACCCGGTCTGTTTCCTGATCTTTGGTGGTTACAATAACCACCGGAATGTGAGCGGTATCGGCACCCTTGGTGAGCTGACGGGTCGCCTGAAAGCCGTTAAGGCCGGGCATGACAATATCCATCAACACGATATCAGGCAGTTCCTGACGTGCCAGGGCGACGCCGTCGGCTCCGTTGTCAGCCGTCAATACTTCATGACCATGCTTTTCCAGCATGCCCTGAAACGCGTAGGTCTCAGTGGGAGAGTCGTCTACAATCAGAATCCGTGCCATGGTCCACCCGTTTATTTTTAATCATTAAATCAACAACAAAAAACCGCTCAGCCGAAGCGTGCGGTCATTATTTTACGTAATCCCGAATTGCGCCCAGCAACTCTTCCTTGCCGAAGGGCTTGGTCAGATATTGATCGCTGCCAACAATGCGACCCTTGGCCTTGTCAAACAGGCCGTCCTTACTGGACAGCATGATGACCGGTGTCTCCTTGAACGCACTGTTATTCTTGATCAGTGCGCAGGTTTGATACCCATCCAGGCGGGGCATCATAATATCCACAAAAATAATGTCCGGTTTGGTATCGGCTATTTTGGCAAGTGCGTCGAAGCCGTCCGTCGCGGTGATCACCTCACAACCGACTTTCTTTAACAACGTTTCCGCTGTGCGCCGGATGGTTTTGGAGTCGTCAATGACCATCACCTTGAGGCTTTCAAAGCTGTTTTCCATAGGTCATCCCAGGGTTGAAAGCTATATTTTGAGTACCAGTTTATCGGGTACCGGGCTGCAGTTAGCGTACCAGTGATTGAGCCCGCATGTCTGGCCCATGCCGGCACTGATGTGCTTTTTCTTGTTTTCGACCACCGTAACGGTAACCGGAAACACAGCAAAAACCGCACTTTGAGCAACACAACGCTAACCCCGATAGCCAAAATCAGGGTATGTCGTCGACCGCTGTCACACTCAGGCGCTCTAGTAACTGGCTGATTAATACCATGGCTAGAACTTTTATCACAGAATCTAGCTATCCGCTATAAACGGCTGTAAAGAAAGTTGTTTTTGCTATACCAATCATCTATTACCATACCAGCCAATGATAACCTGAGGCTAGACATGAAATTGACGATCGGCATCGTGATGGACCCCATAGAGACCATCACCTACAAGAAAGACAGCTCACTTGCCATGCTCTGGGCCGCGCAGGACCGGGGCTGGGAGCTGTTTTACATGACCTCGGCCGACCTGTATCTGGACGATAGTCAGGCCAAAGGCCTGATGCGCCCCTTAAGTGTATTTCGTGACCCAGATCACTTTTATGAACTTGGACCCGCCAAAGCAGCGCCGCTGGCGGATCTGGATGTTATCCTGATGCGCAAGGATCCGCCGTTCGACAACGAATACACCTATGCCACCTATCTGCTGGAGCGGGCCGAGCAACAGGGTACCCTGATCGTCAACAAACCCCAGGCGCTGCGCGATTGTAACGAAAAGTTATTCGCCACGGCCTTTCCGGACTGTTCACCTCCGCATCGGGTAACCCGCAACGCTCAGCTGTTGAAGGCGTTTCATGCCGAACACGGCGACGTCATCTTCAAGCCCCTGGATGGCATGGGCGGCAGCTCCATCTTTCGTCTGAAGCCGGATGATTCCAATGTCTCCGTCATCATTGAAACACTGACCGAACACGGTAAAACCCAGACCATGGCCCAGAAATACCTGCCTGAAATCAAAGATGGCGACAAGCGCATTCTGATGATCGACGGCGAACCGGTGGAATATTGCCTGGCCCGCCTGCCCGCAAAAGGCGAAACCCGGGGCAACCTCGCCGCCGGCGGCACCGGGCGTGCCCAGCCGCTGACGGAGCGGGATCGCTGGATCGCCGCCCAGGTAGGGCCGGAGCTTAAAAAACGCGGCCTGTTGTTTGTCGGTCTGGATGTCATCGGCGATTATTTGACAGAGATCAACGTGACCAGCCCGACCTGCATTCGAGAAATTGACGCCGCGTACGACACTGACATTGGCGGTCGGCTGATGGATCTCATTGCGCGGAAGCGAGGAGTGGCCTGATGTCTACCGCTGCCAGCGTAGGCGCCGCCGATCGACTCAGCTTTACGTTGTTTCTGGCGCTTGGCTTGCATGCTCTGCTGATATTCGGGGTCGGGTTTTCCGTACCCGAGGCTCGCTCGCTGCCGCCAACACTGGACGTCACCCTGGCACAACACAGCCGCAGCGAGCCAACCCCGCTTGAAGAGGCCGACTTTCTGGCCGATGCCGACCAGGAAGGCAGTGGCACCCTGGATGAAGCCGCCCGCTTAACCTCAACAGAGCAAGCGGATATCGAGGACAACCAGATTTTCCGCACCACCCCGGAACTGCAACACCTGAACTTTGCTGAACTGGACGTGGCCCGCAAACGCATTCTGACCACCCAGACCGACGCCCGTCGCACCGCTCTGGACCGGGCCGAGGAAGACGCGCCGCCGGTGGAGGAGCTGGCCAGCAACGACCCGCTGATGATCAGCCAGATCAATGATGTTGCCACACTGCGCGCCATGCTCGATGAAAGTCGCCAGAATTTTGCCAAGCGGCCGCGGGTCAGAACCCTGACCGCTGTATCGGCGCGTCGTTCGCTGGATGCCGCCTACGTGTTTAACTGGCTGGAAGAAGTCGAGCGGGTGGGCAACCAGAATTACCCGCAGGCGGCCCGCCAGGAGCGGTTGTCTGGCAGTGTCCGGCTTGCGGTGAAAATGCGCGCCGATGGCAGTCTGGCGTCGGTCGAAATCACCCAGAGTTCGGGCCATGCCTTGCTCGACCAGGCGGCCAAACGCATCGTCCATATGGCGGCCCCGTTCGAACCCTTCACCAGCGATATGGCCCGCGAATACGACCAGCTGGAAATCATCCGTACCTGGCAATTCCGCACCGACAACCAGTTCAGCCGGGAAGCCTCATGACCCAACCAAGCGGCCAGTGGCTGGGGTTTGATTTCGGCCTGGCCTGGATCGGTGTTGCCGCCGGGCAGACCATCACCGGCACCGCGACCGGCATTACCACCCTGCGCGCCCGTGACGGCATTCCCGACTGGCAGGCTATTGATACCCTGGTGGCCGAATGGCGACCGGTTGGCTTCGCCGTTGGCATCCCCTACAACATGGACGGCAGCGACAGTGAGATGGGCACCCGGGCCAACAAGTTTCGCAAGCGCCTGCACGGGCGCTACGGCCTGCCCGCCGAAGCGGTGGACGAACGACTGAGCAGCCGTGAAGCGCGCAGCCACCTGGGGTTGCAGTCAGCCAACCTGACCCGGGCACGGCAGGCAAACATCGACAGCATGGCCGCCCAGCTGATTCTGGAAACCTTTCTCAGCCAGCACCCGTGATGCCCGACTTGCCATGACCGAGCCCATCGATCTACCCGAAGGCTACTATCTCGACAATTTCCGCCGCCTGGTGACCACGGTCAGCGAGCGCTACTCCGACTTGCTTGATCCGGCGGATCAGGCTTTTTTAGCCAGTTTCAGCCAACTGAGTGAGGCCGCCGCCCGGCTGCTGGTACGGCTGTACACTCGCAAAGGCCCGGTTTTCCGGGTCAACCGGCTAAACTATGTGGATGTGGGTGCCATTGAGCCGGCCGTCGATGAACTGGTTGCAGCCGGTTTACTGGACCCCGCGCCCAGCTTAACCGCCCCGGACATCGCCCGATTGCTGACGCTCGCCGACCTAAGGCACTGGCCCTGGTGCCCGGACCCGCGCATGAGTAAGGCCGCATTGCTCGACCACCTCGCCCAGATCCCCGAGTCGGGCCCACCGGACTACTGGCAACTGACCGAGCCTCTGGTCGCACGCTGCCACGATGCAACATTACGCCGTCTGCAACTGATGTATTTTGGCAATGGCCGCCAGAGCCTGACCGACTTTGTGCTCTCGGATCTCGGCGTCTTCCGCTACGAAAGCTACCCGCTTGGCCGCGCCCAGCGTTGGTTTCAGGACCCGGCCGACATCGACCAGACGCTGCACCTGATGGATCTGCGGGACCAGTATTATGAAGCACTCGAGACCAAATCGACCGATGCCCTGCCTGCCCTGGCGCAGGCCTGTCTGGCAGTGAACTGGCGCCCCCGCGTTCAGGAACGGGCCTGGCGGCTGATGAATCAGCTGGGCTTCCGGCTGGAGCAGGCGGGTGAGTGGTCACTCGCGCTTGAATTGTTCAACACCAACGATACCCCTCCGGCACGTGAACGGCGCTGCCGGCTGCTGTACAAGCTGGAACGCCATGCCGACTGCTGGGAAACCCTTCAACCCCTGCTGGACGCCCCCCAGGATGCCAGCGAAGCCCGCTTCGGCCCCCGCTTTCAGCCCCGGCTGGCGCGAAAACTCAAACGCCCGGTGCTTGGTGTGTTAGCGCCTACTATCGTAGAGAACCGTGTGTTATGGCAGCCAGCAGCGATGAGCGTCGAACAACTGGCCTGCACCCAGCTGGACGATGCGGTCTGGCTGGAAAACCAGCTGCCGCTGGCGGTGTTCACGCTGGTGCACTGGGCCTGGCTGTTTGCTGACGTGGCTGGCGCCTTTCACCACCCGTTTCAATCCGGCCCGGCCGACCTCTACCAACCCGATTTTCTGCAACGCAGAGGCACCGACCGGCACAGCCTGTACCGCAGCCTGACCCACCACGAGGCACGCCAGCAACTGGAGCGTTACAGTCGGGAAAAAGCCGGCTTGCAAAACCCTTTCTTTGGCTGGGGCGGACTGGACCCCGACTTGCTGCTGCGCTGTTTTGATGCCGTTCCCTGGGATCACTGGGTCGCCATTTTCCAGCATCTCTGGCTCGATCTGAAACGACACCGGTCCGGTTTCCCTGACCTGTTCCAGTTTTTGCCAGAGGGCTACCGCTTCATTGAGATCAAAGGCCCCGGCGACCGGCTTCAGGATAACCAACGCGACTGGCTTGGGGTCTTCAGCCGGCATGGCATTCCCGCAGAAGTCTGGTACGTAGACTATGAACAAGCCGGGGCGTCACCAGACGATGCGCGCCCATGACGCAACGCCCCCGGTTTCGCATTTCCGTCCGCGCCCTGGCTGAATTCTGCCTGGACGAGGGCGACCTGGTCAGCAGTTTTCGCGCCAGCCCCAGTGCACTGGAAGGCCGGGAAACGCATCAGCTAACCCAGGCCCGGCGCACCCCCGGCTATCGGCCCGAGCAGCCAGTCAGCCTGGACTGGCAACACCCCGATTTCGACCTGACCCTCGGCGGCCGAATCGACGGCACCTGGGCCGAGGGCATCGAGGAAATCAAAACGCTGCGCATCACACCGGACGAGCTGCCCGAATCGGCCCAGGCCATGAACCAGCGCCAGGCACAACTGTACGCCGCACTCTGGGCACTGCCCCGCCCCGAGCAAGCAGAGTGGACCGTCCGCTTATGTTACGTTCACAGCCAGACGCAACAGGAATGGCATCAGGATGAACAATGGACGCGCGAAGACCTGCTCGACCGGCTGATCGACCACCTGACCCGGTACGAACACTGGCTGGAGCAACTGCATCGCCACCGGCAGCAGCGCGACCTGGCCCTGGCCCGGGCTCGATTCCCATTCAGCCAGATGCGCCCGGCGCAGCGCAGCATGGCCGAGACCGTCTATAAAGCACAGGCCCTGCACCGCCACACCCTGATTGAGGCGCCCACCGGAACCGGCAAAACCCTGGCCGCCCTCTTCCCCAGTTTGAAAGCCCTGGGTGAGGGGCATCATCAGGGTATTTATTACCTGACCATGAAAAACACCGGCCAGCCGCTGGTGCTCGACAGCGTTCGTGCACTCGGTCTGGCGACAACCGATATGGTCACCTTGAACCTGCAGGCCAAAGACCGCCTCTGCCTGAGCCCGACCACCCCCTGCGATGGCTCGGTCTGCCCCTACGCCCGCCACTATTTCGAAAAACGCCAGCAGGTGCGGCCGGCCTTGCTGGAGCATGGCTTCTGGGACCGGGAGGCGCTGACCACACTGGGCGAGCAACATCAGATTTGCCCTTACTATCTGAGCCAGGACTGGGCCGTCTGGGCCGACCTGGTGGTCGGCGACGTTAACTACATTTATGACACCACCGCGGTTCAGCCGTATCTGCTCAAAGAGGTCGACAACCAGGTGGCGGTGCTGATCGATGAAAGCCACAACCTGATCGATCGTGGCCGGGCCATGTTCAGTGCCGCGCTGTCTGGCCGCTCGCTGACCGCGCTGCACGACGCAGCCCCCGCCATCGTACAGTCTGCCCTGAAACCGGTACGCCGGGCGCTGCAACGCTGCCTGAGTGAACAGAATGGCCTCTGCGAGGTGCGCCCCGACGCCCTGGTGCAGGCCCTGCGCACCTGGCTGCAAGCCAGCGCCCGGCTGCTGCGTGAAGCCCCGTTCTGGGAGCCGGGGCCAGCCTGGGAAGCGTTAATTTTTGAAGCAGGACGCTTTGTTCGTATCGATGAACTCGCCGAGCCGGAGGATTTCTGCTGGCGCTATCGGGGCGGACAGGCGCCGTCGACCGATGACGACAAACGCATCGAGGTGCTGTGTCTGAACCCGGCGCGATTGCTGACCCGGAAGCACGATCTGGTTAATTCAGTAAGCGGCTTCAGCGCCACCCTCACACCCTGGCTTTACAGCCAGGCCATGACCGGGCTGACCGGCGCCGTAGCACTGACGCTGCCTTCGCCGTTTCAGCCCGAGCAATTCAACGTCACCCTGATCACCGACGTCTCCACCCGGTATCGCGACCGGGCTGGCCTGAAAGCGGCGGTATTGCCGCTGGTAAAACGCTTTCGCAGCCAAACCCTGGGCAACGCCCTGGTGTTTTTTTCCAGCTATCAGCAAATGGCCGGCGTGTTCGAAGCCTTTGCCGATGACCCGACGGTACTGGCTCCCACGCGCGATGCCACCCTGCTGGAGCGGCTCGCCCTGCTCGACCGATTGCGCAATGAACAGGGGCTGATGGTGATGGCGCCACTGGGCGGCGTTCTGGGTGAAGGCATCGACCTGCCCGGCACTGCGCTGACCGGCGTCATGGTCGTCGGCCCCGGCCTGCCCCAGGTCAACGAACTCAACAACCGGATTCGCCACGCCCTGGACCGGCAAGGTCAGCCCGGCTTCGATTTTGCCTACCGCTACCCGGGGCTGCACAAGGTATTGCAAGCCGCCGGGCGCTGCGTGCGTAACGAGACCGATCAGGGGGATATCTGGCTTGTGGACGACCGCTTCGCCGAGTATTACCGCAATGGCTGG
>DASSWT010000352.1:0-4667 GCA_035704555.1 Saccharospirillum sp.
CAAACGCCCCAGATGTGACAGGGCGGCGCGGCGCAGGTCCAGCGGGCGCAGGTGAGAACGGGGCCGCTCCGGCAGCGGCGCATCCGCAGGCAGCAGTGCGAAGCCCTGGGTTTCCCAGGGGCTTGGGCTGGCGTGACAGCCGTTTTCCATGGCGAAAGTGATGGGCGCTACGCCGTGCCGCCACCCCATCATGACCAGGTCACCCGAATACTCGTGCTCGCACAGGCGCAGCAAATCGGGCGAGAGCTCCTCCAGCAAGGGGTGGTCCTTGCCGAACAGCTGTTCGGCATCTTCCGGCAGCTGGAATTCTCCGCTTTTGGTGTAGGCCTTCAACCGGCCAGGCGACTCTACCACCAGCACCGCCGGAACACCGTGTTTGTTGGCCAATTCTCGGGCGATAAAGGTACGCTCATCGCCGGTAATCGACCAGGGAAAGTAGAGGTGTCCTATCGGCCCGAGCGCCGTAACCTGGACGCCGTCATGACTGTGTTCCGCCTCATGGTGTTCCACCTTGAACAAGCGCTGAAAACGATTCCCACCCAGAAAACGAACCCGCTGAGTCTGGTGGCCACTGAAAGAGATCGGCTCGCTGACCGGTAGCCGCTCATCGAGTGCATTCAAGGTCTCGTTCACCGCCGATTCCAGGCTGTAGCCGATGGCCCGATCGTAGCTCGTCATTTCCGCCTGACCGTGATCGGAATAGACCCAGACTTCATAATGCCGCCAGGGCGCCTGCTGGGTAGCACGCCACAACCGCTCGATGGCATTGTCGATGCCTTTCAGCGTCCAATGGGCAAACAGAGACGTCGGCCCGCGCCGGTGCGATTGTTCGTCGTAACCCAGAAAATTGATGTGAATAATGGGCAGCCCGCGGCTGATGTCGATCTTGCCGCCAATCACACAGAGTTCGCGCAACAAAACGCTGATCGCTACCCGGGTGGGCACAAATTTCAGTTCTTTGACCAGGTCGTAGCCGCGCCTCAGGCCCCGCACCAGATCGACCAACCCCAGAACCGTCTCGACCAACAGCAGTGCACCGACCCTTATAAAGCTGTACAGATTGGTGAGTAAAAAGGCGATCAGTACCAAAGGGTTGGCACTGCGTAACGTACGCCCCCACCCCATCGACGAAGCACAGAAGTGAGATTCCTCCGCGCCTCCGGTAAAGTTATCCGAATAGGCACTGCCTCCGGTCAACAGGCCTTCTTCACCCTCACGTTCCAGCCTTTCTTCCACCTCGGCCGCCACACCCGGTTCGTACATGCGCACGATGCGCCCGGTCGGCGGGTAGCGAAAAGAAAAAGACGGTACCGCGCACGGCGTTCCATAAAAGAGTTCGGCCTGAACCGCGGGCGTGGTGGACGGCAATCCCGAATAATGCGTATGCACCTGGTAATGTTCGCGCTCCAGCAAGCGTTTCAGAAACGGCATTTCACCCTTTTCCAGCGCTTTTTCCAGTTCAGACCGACTCAGGCCATCCACCTGAATCATGACCAGCCCGGGGCGAGATGGAGCCCCCTCGGACGAGGGCAGCTTCAACAACCGGGCCAGCCAGACACTGCGACTCAGAAAGCGACGTATGCGGCGAATCCAGACTTCAAAGCGGGTTAGCATAATATTCAGGCATCATCCTTCATGGACGTCTTTTTCTTCAGTCCCCGAACAATAGCCTCGCCGGAACCCGCGATATTTCTCAGCAGTTCCCACTCGATTTTTATCGCACGGGTGATGTCTTCCCAGAGGCTTTCGTTGACTGAAGATTGAGACTCGGTTTTGGGTTTGACGTTCTCAAAGCAACGCAGGGCAAGATCCGCTGATCGCTGCATGGAATACGCTTCGGCAGTCTCCTGCACGGCTTTTTTCATAGCATCGCGGTCAGTGGCATCACGGTCAGCCACCCAGGCCAGGGCGTCACTGAAAGCGGACACATCGGCCTCGGGCAACAGGCGCCCGTTGTGGCGATCAACCACAACCTCGCGCACACCCGAAGCGTCGAGCGCCACCACCGGCAGACCAGCGGCCATCGCTTCGGTGACCACCATGCCCTGGGTCTCGCTGGTTGACGCAAAGGCGAAGACGTCCATGGCATGCAGCGCGTTGGACAGATCAGGGGGTGTCAGCACGCCCAGCATGTGCAGCCGGTCCGACAAACCGGCCTCGGCGAACGCTTCCCGGATACCCGCTTCACTCGGGCCGACACCGATGATCATGACCTGGGCACGGTCATTCTGGCGCACGAACTTCACCATAGCCTCAGTGAGAAACTCCAGATTCTTCTCCGGTGCCAAACGACCAAGGTGACCAACCACAAAGGCATCGTCCGGTATCCCCTCGGACTGCCGCCAGGCGGCGCCGTCGCTATGCTCAAATTCCTCCAGGCGCAGCCCTGTGGGTACCACCTCAACGGGCGTCTTCACGCCACGGCTCTGAATGATGTCGCGCACGCTCTCGCTGGGTGCGAACACCTGATCGGCCAGGTTGGCGTAACGGGTGCACAGCTCAATGGCATAGCGCTTGAGCGCCGGAGAATCTCCCGGAACATAGTGGGTGTATTGCTCATAAAGCGTGTGGTGCGTGAACACCAGTGGCAAATTCCGGCGGCGTGCCAGCCGCACGGCGGTATGCCCGAGCAAAAACGGATGCTGAGAATGCACGACATCCGGCTGAAAGGCATCGACCGCCTTACTCAGATTCGGATGAATCGGCAGGGCCACCGAAAAGTCACTGGCGTTGAAATTTTGCCACGCCTGCACCCGAAAAACGTTGTCTTCCTGTTCCGGCTGATCTTCGAATTCCGGTGCGATGATCATGACCTTGTGGCCACGTCGTCGGTATTCTTCGGTAAACGCCGTCACCGAGCGGGCTACGCCGCCTACGTGCGGGGTAAAGGTATTGGTTACGATCAATATGTTCATAGTGTCAGTCCCCGGTGACCAGTGTGATTGATCCCTCGGCTTGGTCCAGCCTCTGGGGTTTGAAGCCTGGCAGGCAGACTGTCATGGGCGGCGCTTCCTTACGCCAGTCGCCCTGCCATTCCAGGCGCCAGCTGTCGCCTTCCGGCAGAATCGACAGGGAAATGGCGCCATAAGGGGTGGGCGCAGGCCCAAAGCGAATGGGTTTGCCGGCATCGAGCCAGCGCCGCGGAACCCCCTCGCACAGGCGCAGTTCGTCGCCTTCCTCACGCACAAACAGGTTGCGGATCATCAGCACCCATTCGGCCGATGCCCAGACATGGTGGCCATCGCCCATGCAACCGCCTTCGGTCAGCGGATGGATGGCCTCGGGCCACTGGCCGGTGGGCGACGCCAGGTCGGCCACGGCATCCATCAGTTCCAGGTAGCGGGCATCGCCCGCGCGCAGCAGTATCTGGGCGACATGCAGCGTGAGGTAGGCGTTCAGGCCTGAGTGAATCATGTCTTGGTAGAACGCTCCCTTGACGAAACACCGCTCCAGCAGAAATTCCACACAGTCGAGCAGGCGAGGGTCGTCCGGCGCCCACAACTGTAGGGGGTAACCGACCGCTAGCGAGCCGATGGCCCCGGCGTCGAGCCGGCGATAGGGTGAGGCCGGCATCCCCGGGCGGCCCAGCCTTTGCTGGCAAAGCGCCAGGCTGCGTTCGATGGCCCGCTCGAAATCCCGGGCCCCGGCGTCGAATTCCTGTGCATAGCGGCTGGATTGATCCGGCATCATGCGTGACGCGGCGTGCAAGCCCGCGACGCTCCAGAAGTCATCCCAGTAATAATAGTCGTTCGGCCCCAAATGCTCGGCGCTGAACCCGGCGGGCATCAGGCCGGCATGGGGGGCATCCAGATCATCGTCCAGGCGTTTGCGCAGTATCCAGCGAGCGCCTTTTTCGATCTCGGAATGCCACTGTTCCGGGGTACGACCGGTGAGTTGGAAATAGCGCTCCAGTATCCACAGCACCTCCCCGTTAGAATCCCACTCCCCTTCCTGGGAGCGGAAATACCCCTTCGCCGTCTGGCGAGCCGGAAACTGTTCCAGGGCACGCTCGGCACGCTCGGTCAGTCCGACGCTCAGCAGGGCATTCACAATGTAGGCGGCATCCCGGAACCAGAAGCGTTTGTAGGTGTAGGGCCCGGGGTAGACGTCCTTCGGTGAATGCAGGATCAGCGAGTTGATGGCCGCATCGTAGAGGAACTGGTATTGGGGGTCCGGACACTCCAGCACGCAATGCTGCTCGCGCAGCCGATCCCAGGCACCGGTTTCAAGTTCCCGGGGATGCTCTTGCACCACCGGAATAGTCGCTGTCAGTTCGCGCGTCTCACCGGCTTTCAAATCGAACAGGGCTGCAGCGGTCACCATACCTACGTCGCAATGCCCGGCCTGTTGATGCTCCCGGTCGTGGAGATGAATGTAGACATCGCCATTGCGGTAATCCGAGGCGTAGTGGTTCTCGGCGGACTGGCTGAAATGCACTTTATCTTTATCGTTGATGGTCCAGACGGTGCGATCATCACTCAGTGACGCCTTGTTCACCAGAGCGATCCCCTCCGGGTTGTAGGGCCGCAGCGACAACACCAGCAAGGCATCCTGGTCGCTGGTACCGGTCAGGCGAATCCGGCAGACCGGCTTTCCGTCCTCCAGCTCCACCCAGCTTTCGGAACGCAGACTCATACCCTCAAACCGGGACTCGGTCACCACACTCG
>DASSWT010000012.1:0-3605 GCA_035704555.1 Saccharospirillum sp.
TCAGCCGAAGAAGTGCAGGGTAGGAAACGCAGGGAACCTTATGACTATTCGTCCAGCAATTGAATCCGATGTGCCACATGTCGCTCGCTTGGTAAAGTCATTGGCACATTACTACCTTGACGATTCAAGTGGAGAATTACCTAAATGGCTGAATGATACGTTAACATTTGAAGCATTTTCATCGAGGATATCAGGTCCCGACAACCTAAACTTTGTATATGAAGAATCGGGTATTATAGTCGGCTATATTTCTGTAAAGGAGATCGGTCACCTTTATCATTTGTTTGTGGCTGATGGGTTTCAGGGAAACGGAATATCTCGTCTGCTGTGGGAGCATGCCAGAGAACATTGCCATTGCAACAGCTTCACTTTACGATCTTCATTGCATGCAGTACCTGTCTATAAGCGGTTTGGATTCATGGAATCCGGCCCTGTTGGAACCAAAGATGGTGTCTCATTTCAACCAATGGAGCTTCATGGTGAATAATTGCGAAGCTCCACTGGTCAGATTAACCACATTTTATTGGCTCTGTTGGCAAGCATGGTAAGTAGATATAAACATGAAAAAAACCCTCCTTTCATTAGTATTCTTGCCGCTGCTCTCTCTGGCCAGCGAAATCCGGCCATTTGAATCGGATGGTTGCAGTTCCTTCCCTGATGGTACTTTCTGGCAAAATGAACTGTGGCTAATGTGCTGCGTTGCTCATGACTACGCTTACTGGAAAGGTGGAACCTACGAGGAGCGTGTTTCAGCGGACAAGGAGCTGGAAGTATGTGTGTCGGGTGTAGGGGAGCCCGAAATTGCTCGTTTGATGCTTGCTGGCGTTCGGGTCGGGGGTACGCCTTTTCTTCCCACCCAATTTCGCTGGGGCTATGGTTGGCCCTATCCCAGGGGTTATAAAGCACTGAGTGAAGAAGAAATTATGATGATTGAGGAAGTGGAAGGCTATCATTGAAAGAACAACCTGGAGCGGCTCGACCAGTTTTCCAAACCTGTAATGGATTCAGTACTCAATCGCCGTCATACATTCAATCCCCTGTATTTAGGGCTTTAGACGCCCAGCCACCAGTTGGCACAACTCTCGCTAAAGCAGGTCGACTCATTACTACTGCAAGGAAATCATTATGTTAACCAGGAAGATCCATTGGGGCCTGTTGACCGCCTTATCCACGGTTGCGCTAGCGGGTTGCGCTTATGGCGGTACCGTTCGGGGAGAGGGGGATGTGCTGGCCACTGAGATTGCGTTGAGTAAGGTGCGGCATGTCGAAATCGGGGGCCGGGCGGTGATTCATCAGGATCTGGCGGGGTCGGCGTCGGTTAATCCGTTACGGGATTGAGCTTTAACCAGCGTTTATTTTGATATTGGCTGCCTGTGGATTCTGCCTGGATTTGGACGGTGCCTGAGGTTGAAATGGTGGCATGGTCTATAATGGAGTCTAGGGCAACCACGACGGGTTCTAAAAGGGAGTCTGTGTAACTGGATGTCACAGATATAACTGGACCAGCATCGTTGACCTGCTGAACCGACATCATTTGATGTACCGTTATGTTGCTTCAGTACGCAAAGCTTGGGTAGGGCGAATGCTTGCTCGGCCCTTTCATCTGGCGCAAAAGTCCGTCCGGATTTCGGCCAGCATTGGCATCTCTCGCTACCCGCATGATGCCGGTACGCCCATCGCGTTGTTGCAAGCGGCAGACCAGGCTATGTATGAAGCCAAACGTTCAGGCTCCAACCGGATGTGTTTTTATGTCAGGTGAGATAAAGCGCCGGTAATTATTCCGGGCGCAACACAATCCGGTCGGCTTCCTGGCTGATCTTTCCTTGCTTCATCAGGCGGCCTACGGCTTTCTTGAAATTACCCTTGCTAACCTGAAAGGCGGTGTAAATCGCTTCCGGGCTGGAGCGGTCGGAAAGCATCAGCACACCGCCGTTCGCCGTCAGTTTCGTCAGAATACGGTCGGCAATGTCGACCCGGGCTTCGTGGCCCTGCAGTTGCAGCATCAGGTCGATCTTGTGATCGTCACGAACGGTTTTTATGTAGCCTTTGATCTGCTGGCCAATGCTCAGCGGCTGCAGTACGTCTTCGTTGAATACCATACCCAGATAGCGCTGGTCGACCACGGCGCGGTAGCCGAGGTCTGTGCGGCCGGCAATGAGCAGGTTTACTGGGTCGTTTACCCGGTAGGCGTCGGTCTCCTCCGCCAGAAAGTTGCTCAGCTTGGCGCTGCCGGTGATGCGGTGTGTCAGGTTGTCGACAAATAGATAGACCACATGCTTTTGGCCGGCTTCCATTGGTTTGCGTTGCTCGCTGAACGGTACCAGCAGGTCTTTGGGCAGGCCCCAGTCGAGAAAGGCACCGAAGGCGGTGAGCTGTTTGACTTCGAGCAGGGCGCACTGGCCCACTTCGGCTTTTGGTTTGATGCGCGTGGCAATCAGCCGGTCTTCCGAATCCAGGTAGATAAAGGCGTTGACGAAGTCGCCCACATTAACGTTCTCGGGGCACTGCTTTTTCGGTAGCAGGATAGTGCCCAGGTTTTCACCATCGAGAAACACGCCGAAATCCGCCAGGGAAACGACTTCCATTGAATTGAAGGTACCGATTTGAGCCATGGTGGGAACTGCCCTGATAGATCACGAATGGGGATGCGTAGAGTGCAGGGTACAGCCGCCAGGGTGGCGCTGTACAATGCACTCCCGGATAAAATACCCCGGTAGACGCGCAGTATAGCCGGGTTAGCCGGGCAACCGCTCGTATTCGTGCGCGCCGAAGAAGTTCCGCTGGCCCTGAATCAGGTTAGCCGGCAGGCGCTGGCTGCGCACGCCGTCATAGTAGGCCAGCGCATTCGACAGCGCCGGTACCGGAACACCGCCTTCGATGGCGCGCACCAGCAGGCGGCGCAACGCCGCTTCACAGCTTTTGAGTTCCCCGGTGAAAAAGTCGCTGAGCATCAGGTTATCGAGCTCGGGCTCTTGCTGGAAGACCGATTGAATTGGGTCGAGTGCTTTCGCGCGAATAATGCAGCCGGCTTTCCAGACCTGGGCGATGTTGGCCATGTTCAGCTTCCAGCCGTATTCGCGTGCGGCTTCCGAAAGCAGGGTAAAGCCCTGGGCATAGGCGAGCAGTTTGGCGGCGTAAAGGGCAGCTTCTGTGTCTTCTTCGAAGCCAGGGTAGTCGGGCAGCGAGGTGTTTTTCGGGTACTTCTTATTCACCGCCTGGCGTTCTTCCCAGCGGGAAGACAGTGCACGGGCGTAAACCGCTTCGGTTACGATCGAGCCGGGAACGCCCAACTCCAGAGCCTGGATGGCGGTCCATTTGCCGGTGCCTTTCTGGCCGGCTTTGTCCCAGATATTGTCGACCCAGTCGCTACCGTCATCGTCTTTGATGCGCAGCACCTCTGCCGTAATCTCAACCAGGTAGGAAGCCAGGCGCCCCTGGTTCCAGGTATCGAACAGGCTGGCAATGGCTTCGTTGTCGCGGCCGCTGTGGCGCAGCAGGTCGTAGATCTCGGCGATCATCTGCATGTCGCCGTATTCGATGCCGTTGTGCACCATTTTAACGAAATGCCCGGAGCCACCGTCACCCATCCACTCGCAGCAGGCTTC
>DASSWT010000045.1:0-2190 GCA_035704555.1 Saccharospirillum sp.
ACGCTGACGCGCAACATCCAGACGCTGGAGATGCAGGCGGGCGGTCCGCTCTTTACCCGCAGCCGGCACGGCGTGCGGCAAACGCCACTCGGCGCCGACCTGGCGCGTCATGGCCGGGCCATTGCCAAGGCGGTCTGGTCTGCGCAGCAGGTGGCGGTTCGTCATGGGCTGGGGCTCAAGCAGGAATTGCGCATTGGTGTGGGTCCGTTGTTGGCCAACAACCTGATGAACGAGATGGCTCAGGATCTGATGGCAGAGCATGACGATTTATCGCTGCTGATTCGAGTGGACACACCGTACCGGATGATCGAACAGATTCACGACGAAGAGCTCGATCTGGTGTTTTCGCCCAAGGTGCAATCCCAAACCCGGGATCTGGTGTGCGATCTGGTACTGGAAGACCGGCTGGTCGTAGTGGCTTCCAGCCAGCACCCCCTGGCGATCAAGGCTCAGCAGAGCGGCTCGCTGGCGTTGTCGGACATTAACGACCAGGCCTGGATCAATATGGGTACCTACGCCCGTTTCGAGGAGTCTCCGGTTGAGCGGTTGCAAGCGATGGGGGTCAGCGGCATTCGCACGCCCGTCGCTTTGTCGGGCGATGCAGCGATTACGCTAAAAATGTTGCGGGAAGGCCGGCACCTGAGCCTGATGCCGGAAAAACTGACCCAGCGGGTTGAGCGGGATTACAACCTGATGGTGTTACCGGTGGATGCCGACTTTGGCCGACGGGATATTTTTCTCTGGTACCGGGCAGAGGATCTCGACCGGCGCTGGATACAGATTGTCAGCGAGGCGTTTGCGCGCCGGATGACTGATGCCGGGTCTGATTAAGCGGCATTAATACAACCAATGCAACCCAAACAACCAGACACACAAAAACGCAAAACTCACCAGCAGATAACGCCGGTTCCAGCTCCAGGCGAGATGCCGTGGTGAGACCTGACTCAGATAGCCGACAATCGATACCGAAATGGTGAAAGGTGAGGAATTCACCGTTAAACACCAGGCCGACATCAAACCCAGCGCCAGCAACTCATTGGTCAGCCCGAATGCGGCCACCGGTTGCAGCGCTGAGGCGATTAGCGTCACCGAGACGATCGGATTGAAACCGACCTGGCCGAGTGCCACTGTCAGCACCATCGCGGCGATCAGCAGCAAATAGCCATCCAGATGCAGCGCCGAGACCAGCCACAGCACCTGGGATTCAGTAACCAGCCCGGTAATGGCAGCCCCCAGAAACCCTGCCCCGGCCAGCAGGCTGACTTCACCACTTAACGGCGCGACCTGATTGGGAATGTCGGTTTTCAGCCGGCGGCCGAGTAAGGCCAGTGCGCCGGGCATACCGGCCCGGTTGCCCTGCCAGGCCAACCAGCCAATACCTACCAGCGGGCTGGTGAGAATAACCGATAGCGTCAGTGACAGATCGGTCCGGGTTTCAAGCAGAAAGGCACTGCCGGTCAGCAGGCTGATTAAGCCGACCAGTTGCACGGCCGGTCGCCAGCTGTAATGGCGGGTGTCGGTTGCCATGCCGGGAGGGGCTCGCCTTGGGTTGTGGCGAAAATCCTGAATCCAGCCGATCAGAATCAGCAGCACAGCCGTTACAAAACCAATGGGCAGAATATCCTGCCAGCGCAGGCCGGGAATGATGGTCAGCAACAGGGCCAGGGTGATGGAAAATGGCGACGTCATCGGCAAGGCGGCAAAACCCCGCAACATGGCCAGCGACATGCGCCGCTGACGGGTGCGTTGAATGCTCACCTGGCCATTGGCCGCAGCCAGCGTATTGCCCCGGGTTACCATTAAGCCGAGCAAATGCAACACGCCAAAATTGAGAATCAGCCCGAACAGGGCGGTGGTGTAACTGAGAATGCCGTAGCGGCGACCGGGAGGCTGGTTCACTGCCAGGGCGCCGCAGCGCCGCACCATGCGCGACCGCTGGGCGGCGAGGCGCAGAAAGCTCAGGGCAATTAGAAAGGTCGAGAAATAACCGGCCCGGTCGAAAGCGGTGCGCAACACCGCCCAGGGATCTTCCGCCCAGGGAAGGAAAACACCGCTGAACAGGGCCAGACTAACCAGTATGCGAGGCGACTGCGGCAGTCGGCGCCAGCGCACGGCAATAAAAAGGATCAGCGCAGCGCCCGCTATCCAGAGAGCCGGCTCAAGGCCTGCCAACTGATACAGCAACGTGCC
>DASSWT010000065.1:0-4506 GCA_035704555.1 Saccharospirillum sp.
GAGGATTCGACTGTGGATCTTTCCGAGCAACTGGTGCATCTGATCATCGCGCAGCGGAATTACCAGGCCAGTGCGAAGACGATCGAGACGGCTAACGCCGTGACTCAGACGATCATCAACCTGCGGTAAACTGGTCGTGCCTTAAAACGGAAGCGGCGCTGAGCATTGCTCAGTGCCGCTTCCGCAAACCGGCAATCCAGGCCAAAGCTTGCCGTTTGGCCATCTTTTCATGTATTCCGTCCTTGCCTGTTTCACGTCTTTCCTGTCCTGCGTCCCTTATGTCCCGCGTCTTTTCTGTCCTGCGTTCTTTCAAGCAAACCTGGCACACCTTTCGCAATACCTCCTGTACAGTCTTAGAAAGCGGCAGCAGGAGTCCGGTATGGATCGTGCACTCTACATTGCAATGACCGGCGCCAAGAACAACATGATGGCGCAAACGTCCCACTCCAATAATCTGGCCAACGCCTCAACCACAGGCTTTCGCGCCGACTGGGCTCAGGCCCGGGCGATGCCGGTGTATGGCGAGCATTATCCGACACGCGCCTACTCGATGACCGAGAGGCCAGCGACCGACTTTAACGATGGACCGTTGAATGAAACCGGCAACGCCCTTGATGTAGCCGTGGCGGGCGATGGGTTTTTATCAGTACTGGATGCCCAGGGCAACGAAGCCTATACCCGCCGTGGCGATCTGGCCGTTACCCCACTGGGCGAACTGATCAACGGCGCAGGTCAACCCGTTATGGGTAACGGTGGTCCCATTGTATTGCCGCCTTACGAAAAACTCGACATTGGCGACGATGGCACGATCTCCATTCGTCCGGCCGGTGCTGGCCCTAACGAAATGCTGGTGATCGATGCTCTGAAAATCGTCAATCCGGATCTGCAGAATTTCGAAAAAGGCACCGACGGCCTGTTCCGTCCAAGAGAGGGCGATGAAGTACTTGAGGCGGATCCGGCATTGCGGGTGGTCTCTGGCTTTGTTGAAGGCAGTAACGTCAACGCCGTTGCAGAATTGACCAACATACTGGCAATCAACCGCCAGTATGAAATGCAGATCAAAATGATGAAGGCAGCGGACGATGTGTCCCAGGCCGCCGAACAATTGTTGCGCCTGAACTGATCAGGCCCGGCAGGAGAGTAAGTCATGCATAAAGCATTGTGGGTTGCAAAAACCGGTCTCGAGGCACAAGACATTGCCCTGGCCAACATTTCCAACAACATGGCTAACGCCAGTACCACTGGTTACAAAAAAGAACGGGCGGTGTTTCAGGATCTGATCTATCAGGTCCAGCGTCAGCCCGGTGCACAAAGTACCCAAAATACCCAGCTACCTTCTGGTTTGCAGCTGGGTACTGGTGTACGCACCGTCGGCACCCAGAAAATGTTCACCCAGGGCGACCTGAACATGACTGAGCAACCGCTCGACATGGCAATCAACGGTCGTGGTTTTTTTCAGGTGTTAATGCCAGACGGCAATATCTCCTACACCCGGGACGGCACGTTTCACCTGAATGCCAATGGCGAAATTGTTACCGCCAGTGGATATCTGCTTGAACCCAATATTCAGGTGCCCGAGCAAACCAAAACCATCACCGTTGGCACCGACGGTATTGTTACCGCGGTGACCGCCAACGATAACATTCCATTTGAAATCGGCCAGATCGACGTCGTCGATTTTGTCAATCCGGCCGGCTTGCAGGCAATTGGTAGCAACCTCTACCTCGAAACAGCGGCCAGCGGTCAGCCACAGGTGGGCGTACCAAGTCTCGATGGCTTTGGTGCCATCATCCAGGGCGCACTGGAAACCTCCAACGTTACCATTGTTGAAGAAATGGTCGACATGATCTCGACACAGCGCGCGTATGAAATGAACTCCAAAGTAGTCAGCACGGCAGATCAGATGCTGGGCTTCATTAACCAGAACCTATAACGCTGACCTGATCAGCCCGATTGACTGAAGGGGGTATAGCATGACCATTCACGACCCAGCGAGCTTACTGACCGTATTGGTTACCCTCGCCCTGACGGGCTGCGGCAGCATGCAGGTTGCTGCTGTCAACGAGAGGCCCATGCCGGGTGACCCCGAGTTCGCCCCGGTACCTTCAGACTCGCTGGAGCCACCCCCGGGCAACAATGGATCCCTGTTCAACGATACTTACGGTATGTCACTGTACGGTGACAAGACCGCCATGCGCACCGGCGACATTATTACTGTGGTGCTGGATGAACAAACCCAGGGCAGCAAGTCTTCTCAGACCTCCTCATCCAAGTCGAGCGAGGCCGGGCTGACTGCGCCTGTCATTGCCGGTGGGGCGCCCATCGAAGCGCTGAGCGCTACCATCCAGGGAGAGCGAAACTTTTCAGGCCGGGGCGATGCCGACCAGAGTAACAGCCTAACCGGCAACATTTCAGTCACGGTATCGGAAGTATTGCCGAACGGTGTATTGCGTGTTCGCGGCGAAAAGTGGATCACCCTCAACACCGGGGCCGAGTTCATTCGCATTCAGGGCATGCTGCGGCCAGAGGACATTAACCTGGATAACACCGTTTCGAGCCAAAAACTCGCCGATGCCCGCATTTCCTACAGCGGAGCAGGGGCTTTGGCCAATGCGAGTCAACCTGGATGGCTAACCCGGTTCTTTAATTCGCCGATATTTCCGTTTTAAAAAAGACAGAAGAGTTTCCCTCTCCCAGCCCTCTCCCGCAAGCGGGAGAGGGAGCTAATACCAGTCCTCTCTCCACCCTTGGGGGAGAGAGCTAGAGAGAGGGGGACGGCGAAGCCGTTACAACTGTGGTTTCAACACATACCAAATGGCCCACAACTTGCTAATTCATCAATGCACGCCCCAAACCGCCAACAAGGTGACACCATGAAACGCTTCACGATTACACTGGTTCTAATGCTGCTCGGCAGCCTGGTGTATGCCGACCGGATAAAAGATCTGGCCAATGTACAAGGCGTGCGTGACAACCAACTGGTAGGTTATGGTCTCGTCGTTGGCCTGGATGGCTCGGGTGACCGAACGCCATTCACAAACCAGACGTTCCGTAACATGATGGAGCAATTCGGCATCACCATTCCCGAAGGGGAAGATCCGCGGCTGCGAAATGTCGCGGCAGTCAGTGTTCACGCGACATTGCCACCTTTTTCAAAGCCCGGTCAACAAATTGACATTACCGTCTCCAGCATCGGCAACGCCGATAGCCTGCGCGGCGGCAGCCTGCTGCTGACGCCACTGCGCGGGCCGGATGGCCAGACTTATGCGATGGCACAGGGCAGCCTGGTGGTCAGTGGTTTTGGCGCGGAAGGCGAAGACGGTTCGTCCATACAAGTGAACATGACCACAGCCGGGCGCATTCCCAATGGTGCGATCGTTGAGCGCGGTGTCAGTAGCACCTTTTCGCAAGGTGATCACCTGACTTTTAACCTGCTCAGACCCGACTTCACCACCGCCCGACGGATGTCAGAGACCATTAACGACTTGCTTGGCCCGGGCGCCGCTTCAGCGATAGATGCTGCCTCTGTTCGAGTTACGGCGCCGCGTGACCCGAACCAGCGCGTTAGTTTCATCAGTGTGCTGGAGAACCTGGAGGTCACCCCCGGTGAAGAATCCGCCAAGGTCATCATTAACAGCCGCACCGGCACTATTGTGGTCGGCCAGCATGTGCGTATTGAGCCGGTCGCGATTACCCACGGCAACCTGACAGTGACCATTGACAACGCACTACAGGTTAGTCAACCGGAGGGTTTTACCGATGGCGAAACCGTCGTTGTCCCGGACACTGAGATCACCATTGATGAGGGTGATAACCGGATGTTTCTCTTTGGTGGCACGGTCACGCTGAATGACATTGTCGACGCGGTAAACCGCGTCGGCGCTGCCCCGGGCGATCTGATGGCAATTCTTGAGGCGCTGAAATCTGCCGGTGCGCTTAAAGCTGAGTTGATTGTCATTTAGAGAGCAGACTGGCACATATCTTGAGAGACAAGTAGAGCGGGGGGTTCTATTCACTGAACCGGCAACGTTTAACCCATAGAGCGGCAAATCATGGCTTCACAAATCGACGCAGCCTTTAACTACAACGATCTCAACGGCCTCAACAGCCTGAAATCGCTGGCCCGTAAAGACGATGCCGCCGCTCTGAAAGGCGTTGCCCAGCAGTTCGAATCCATGTTCATCAACATGATGCTAAAAAGCATGCGCGATGCCACTGACGTTATGGCGTCTGATCTGCTCAGCAGCAACGAAACCAAATTCTATCGCGACATGCACGATCAGCAGTTGAGTCTGCATCTGGCCCAAAGCGGCGGTTACGGGCTGGCGGAAGTGATGTTTGAACAAATGTCTGCTCAGTTGCCTCAACGCCCGGCTGATTTTCAAAATATTGATGTGAAGCCAATGAGTGAGAGCATACGCCCGGAGATTCCTGTTGCGCCTGATCCTGTTAAACCAGCAGATCAATCTGAAGATTCAAACACTTCCGAAACGTCTTCGTCGATCA
>DASSWT010000109.1:0-14992 GCA_035704555.1 Saccharospirillum sp.
TGGGGCAAATTGTGCCGCCTTCCATCATCCTCATTATTCTGGGTGATGTTCTGGGCTTGCCTGTGGGGGATCTGTTCAGGGCAGCTGTGGTCCCGGGTGTTGTATTGGTCGGTCTCTACGTAGCCTATATTCTCTTTGTGAGCTGGAAGTCTCCTGAATCAGCACCAGCCATGCCACAGAGCAGCGATGACAGCCGGGCCCAGGAAGTCGGTAAAGCGCTGATGGCCATTATCCCGCCAATGGCGTTAATCGTGGTGGTGCTCGGCTCTATCTTTGCGGGCATCGCAACACCGACCGAGTCGTCTGCTCTTGGAGCTGTGGGTGCTTTGGTCCTGGCGATGGCTTATCGGCAGTTCTCCTGGACGATGATGTGGAACAGTGCTCTGGATACCGTCAAGGTGACCGCCATGGTGTTCGCCATTCTGGTTGGGGCAACCGCTTTTTCCATGGTATTCAGCTACACCGGCGGGGACTATCTGCTGGAAGAATGGATGCTGCAACTGCCAGGTGAAAAATGGGGCTTTCTGATACTGACGATGCTCATCATTCTGGTTCTGGGCTTCTTCATCGATTTCGTTGAAATCTCCTTTATCGTGGTACCAATTCTGGCGCCAATCGCCGAACTGCTTGGCATTAACATGCTCTGGTTTGCCATTCTGATCGCGATGAACCTGCAGACAAGTTTCCTGACGCCACCCTTCGGGTTTAGTCTTTTCTACCTTAAAGGGGTATCCCCACCCCAGGTAAAAACGACCGATATCTACCGCGGGGTTACGCCCTTTATCATGCTGCAGATCCTGGTGCTGATCTCCATCCTGATCTTTCCCGCATTCTTTGGGATGTCATCTACCTGAAGCCGGTGTTTCAGGTGCGCTAGGGTTCCGGTCATGTTCGAAAGGCCGGAACTCAGCCACCACACCTTACTATTCACTTGGTACCATTTGGATTACACTTGCTCGCACTTTGTATAAAGTGCTTATGACAGGCTGCCAATAATAATAACCAGGGTATTCGTCATGTCGTTAAGAACCAAATTGATTCTGTTTGCCCTGGTGCCGCTGCTGGTTGTCACTGCCATATTCTCGGCAGTGACCTTGCATCAGGGGAGGATACTGGCCGAGCGGGAACTTCAGATCTTTGAGCAAAATCTGCGCCGCTCTAAAGAAACGGCGTTGAAAGACTATGTCTCCATTATGCGTACGGCGATCGACTTTATTCGGCAGAGTTCCAGCAGTGATGATGAAGCCAGAGACAAGGTCGTTTCCCTGATGCAGGAAGCATCTTTCAGTGAAGACGGTTATTTCTATGCCTACACCTACGACGGCCTGAATCTGGTGCATGCTGCCCAGCCGGCCCTGGTTGGGCAGAACCTGATTGATTTTCAGGATAGCAACGGCAATAACCTGATCCGCAACCTGATACGCATAGCTGAAGATGGCGGTGGCTATCACCAGTACTTATGGCAACAGCCTTCAACGGGCAAGGAAGTCGATAAAGTCGGGTATGTCGAGCAGATTTCGGACTGGCAATGGATGTTTGGTACAGGCTTGTACATTGACGACATTGCCTCAGAGATGCGTTTGATTGAAGCCGGGGTGGATGCCAACGTCAGACAGACCCTGTTGGCGATCCTGGCGGCACTGATGATATCCATCGGTGTTGTCGTTTTTGCCGCCGTTGTTTTTAATGTTCGAGAGCATCGCCTGGCCGATCAGAACCTTAAAGAGCTCAGTCACAAAACCGTTCAGCATCAGGAAGAGGAGCGTCGCCGGGTTTCCCGCGAATTGCACGACGGCATCAACCAGCTTCTGGTTTCGGTAAAGTATCGCCTGGAAACAGCCATGACCCACATTCCAACTGCTGACACAATCGCCCATGAGTCACTGGTTAAAGGCACAGAGGGGCTGAACCGGGCAATACAGGAAGTGCGGCGTATATCCCATGATTTACGCCCCAGCGTACTGGATGATCTGGGGTTGCTGTCGGCGGTCAAGCAATTGCTGGACGACTTTCATGAGCGCAGCGGCATTGAGATGGATGTTGATATTCAGTCAATCACCAGCGACATCAGTGAGGAAGTAGCGACAACCATCTACCGCATTATTCAAGAGGCGTTGTCGAATATTGAAAAGCACGCTGTGGCCACGCGATTGGTATTGCGGCTGGAGGAAGACGCGGAAGGGCTGTTCTTAAGTATTGCTGACAACGGTGTGGGCATTGCTGAAAAGGGTGCTTACGCCAATAGAGGCATAGGGTTGCGTAACATGCGGGAGCGGGTGGAGTTCCTGGGTGGGGATTTCAGGGTATCCTCCCGGCCTGGAAACGGTACGCGCATTGTAGCTTCGTTCAATCGATTTCAGGCCTAGTTGACCAGTCTGATGATGTTAAACCTGACGGTAGCCGTTATATGAAACCATCTGAAACTGATATTAAAGTCTTGCTGGTCGATGATCATATCCTGGTTCTGGAAGGTATTAGAGCGAGGTTGGATCAGGAAGAGGGCATTACCGTTGTCGGTCAGGCTGTCGACGGCCGGGAAGCACTGGAGCTGGTAAAAACGCTTGAGCCGGATGTCGTTATGATGGATGTCAGCATGCCTACTATGAACGGCATCGAGACAACAAAGATTTTTCAGCAGAAGTACCCCGACCTTAAAGTACTGATTCTGAGCATGCACGATAACCGGGAATACATCTCTCAGCTTATGCTTCACGGTGCCAAGGGTTATATCCTGAAGGATGTCTCTGCCGAGGAAATGGTTCGGGCCATTCGCAGTGTTGCTGACGGTGCTACCTACATATGCCGGGCTGCGACCGAGACACTGTTTCGCCAGGGCAGTGAGATAGACCGTTTGGAAAGCAAGCTTACCAGTCGCGAGCAGGCCATCCTGACCCGAGTGGCCAGGGGGCTCAGTAGTAAAGCCATATCCAGTGAATTGAATATCAGTGTAAGAACGGTGGAGACGCATCGGCAGAATATTAAATCCAAGCTGCAATTGAGTACCACCGCAGAACTGACCAAATACGCCTATGATCAGCAACTGATCTGATTCAGGGAAGGTTACCAAATTCGCACGGTGTAAGCGGAAAATGCAAGAGGGTGAGGAGCAGTAAAGTATCGAAATCCGTGAGTAAAGCATTAGTTTATAGGTTGTGCACCGAGTTCAATGGAAAACAAAAAGGTGTAAAAAATGAACTCGAACGCAGCGTTGTTTCAGTATTCCCTCCGCATTATGACTCTGAGCATTATCTCGGCAAGTAGCTTGGGTGAGACCGTTAGAGTCGCCACCGTCGCTAACGATGATATGCTTCGCATGCAAACCCTGTCACAGCATTTTGAGCGTGAAAACCCGGGTATACAGCTAGAGTGGAACGTAGTTGATGAGTCGGTGCTGCGGCTGATGCAGTCGCGTGACAGCAAGCGCGATAACCCCCGGTATGATGTGTACACGGTCGGCATGCTTGAGGCCACTCTATGGGGTGGCTCAGGTCGTTTAAGCTCAGTGCCTGCCGATATGGCGGGTGATTTGTCGCAGGCTGGGTGGATACCGGAAATCATCACCGGTTTCCAGGTCGGCAGTCAGTACTACGGCCTCCCTTTCTATGGCGAAAGCTCGATCACCTATTTTCGTAAGGATATTTTCTCGCGATATGATCTAACCGTACCGGAACAACCCACCTGGACCGGGATCGAACAATTGCTGAATGAACTGACCACGCGCTCTGGTGGTGCTCATGGCCGAATCTGCCTGAGAGGTAAGCCCGGCTGGGGAGAAAACATGGCGCTGGTGTCTACCCTGGTCAATAGTTTTGGAGGGCGCTGGTACGATACGCAATGGCGCTCGACCATTGACTCACCGCAGTGGCAAAATGCGATCAGTTTTTATCTTGGTCTGCAGCACCGCTATGGGTTGCCTGGCGCCTGGCGCAACGGGTACACCGAGAATCTGGCGGCTTTCTTAAGGGGTGATTGCGATCTATGGGTTGACTCGACTGCAGCAGGCGGCGCCCTGGCAGCGCACCCCGATTACCCTAACATCGATTACCGGCCAGCACCTCATGAAGTAACGGGTACGGGTGCGAACTGGTTGTGGGCCTGGGGCTTTTCGGTACCGGAGCAATCAAACGTTAAAGCCGCTGCCTGGGAATTTGTTGAATGGGCAACCTCGGAAACATACCAGCAATTGGTCGCTGGCGATTACGGTATTCAGTATGTGCCACCGGGAACGCGCGTAGCACTTTATGATAACGCCGACTATCGCCAATACGCGGCGTTTGCCGATGCCACTATCGATGCTATTCAGTCGACAGATTTCAACCAGTCTTCGGTGCAACCCATCCCCTATCGGGGAATACAATTTGTTCAGACCGCAGAGTTCCAGCAAGTGGGCAATCACCTGGGCGGTTTGCTGGCGCACTTGCTGGAGCAATACGATCCTGACGAGAGAGGCCGGGTTGCGGCTACGCTGCAAGCCGCCGCCGAATTTGCCAATGCGGCACACCGGATAGCCCGGTATCTGGAGGAACGGGATATTGATGCCTATTAAGGAGCCTTCGAATGGCTTCCCTTGGTCAGAGGGGGCTCCTTAGCTTTGAAAACGCATGACCATGGCATCCAGTTCCCTGGCCATGGCGCTGAGCTGATGGCTGTTATCACTCGATGTTTTTGCAGCAGCCTCAGCCCGGCGAGCATTGTGGGTAACCTGGTCGACCTGAGAGCGAATGGCGGCGGTGCTGTGCTCCTGGTGTTGCGCGATGTCGGATACCTGATCACTGAGTTCCTGAATCCGGTTAATGCGGTTTTTAAACTCGTTGATGGCCGTATCGGCCTGGGTAGACACCCGGCAACTGGCATCAATTTTCGTGCGACCTTGCCGAATGGAAGTAGACAGAGCCTCGAAGGCGGCGACCAAACCATCGATGGTTTTTCTGATTTCTGCGGTCGACTCCGAGGTGCGGCTGGCCAGCAACCTCACCTCATCGGCAACGACAGCAAACCCCCGCCCCTGATCGCCGGCCCGGGCCGCTTCGATAGCGGCATTGAGCGCAAGCAGATTGGTTTGTTCGGCAATGCCCTCGATGGTGGTTGAGATGACTTCAACGCCCTTCATGTCGTTATTGAGCCGTGCGATGGTCTCTGTGGCTTCACTGAAGGTCTGTTGCAAGGCCGTCATCGCCAGGGTGTTCTCCCGAATTTCAAGTGCTGTGGTATGCAATTCGCTGTGTGCCGTAACTGCTACCTGCTGGCCTTGTTCCGACAGCGCGACGACTTGCTGAACGGCTTCTTCCATGCTGTGAACCGCCGTTAGTATGCGTTCGGTTTCCGACGCCTGTTCCTGGGAGGCGGAGCCGACTGACTCGCTGAGTTGCTGGCTCTGCTGGGCGGAATCGGTAATGGCGTGAGATTTGGCTTTAAGGTCGGTAATTATCTCGCTCAAGCCGAGTCGAACGGCTTCAACCGCCGTGATCAGGTCGCCCATTTCATCGCGGTGGTTCGACTGTACGGTTCGGGTCAGGTCGCCCGCTGCCAGTGCTTTGAGCGCTGCCTTCAAGGTGGTCAGAGGGCTGCGAATGCTGGTGATGATCAACCACAGCACCACGGCTACGGTCAGAAAGATGGCGGCCAGACCAAAGAGGATAAAATGCGTGCTGCGCGCCAGGCTGTTATTGACACCGCTGGCGACCTCGCTCGCAAAAGCCTGGGAAAAAGAGCTCAGTGTCGACAAGGTTTCCTGAATACTACGCTGGGTGGTTTGCACCGACTCTGCCTGGCGCGAGGCCGTTTGGCGATAGTCCAGCAAAGCTGACTGACTGGCTATTAACCCCGGCTGAAGGCTCTCGGTACCGGTCTCTGAATCCTGGAGGGTTTCCCCACGGGCCAGACCTTGAATCTGGGCGGTAATGCGTTGTGCCGATTGCATGAAGGGGCGCGACGAGGGGTAGTTCATTGCCAGTGTTGTAAAGCTGAAAAACTGGTTTTGATGGCGCTGGTCCCATTGGTCAAACTGGGCGCTGAGTTGTTCAAGCTCCTCGGCGTTCGCGGCCAGACTAATGTCTTTTAGCAGCAACAAGCCGTTGAGAAAAGAGGCGTAGAATTCATAAGCGACCGCCAGGGCATAGTCGTCGGCGAGTGACAGTGAAAACTCGTCAAAAGCGGGTGCCAGTTCATTGCGGATCGATGCCGATTCAGCAACAAGATCGTCGTACCGCGTTTCAAAACCCAGGCTGACCGCCTTGTCATCCACCAGCTGGCGCGCCGAGGTCATCACCCCGGCGAGTTGATCCCGCAGCCTGCCCAGTGCCTCGTTCTCATCAGCCGTATCGGGCAAGGTGTCGAGACGTTGCTGCAAGGCCTCCAGTTCAGTGGCCAGCCGGGTTTCGTGCTCTGCCAACCGGTCGTTTAGCACGGAGAGACCGGCAACGGACTCAACATTGATGGCCGCCTGAAAGTCTTCAGCCAGGCGGGCGGTCAGCAGGTCAACACGCTGGGTGATCTGAGCGATGGGGGTTGCTGATTCCGTTAGCAAGGTCAGTTGGTCGATGGTGGTCGATGCATTGCGAATACTGAGGCTCGAGGTCGCGGCGACAAACACCAAAACGACAGCAAACCCCAGAATGATGCGGCCGACAATACTCAGGGAGGGCAGTGTTGCAGTCATGAGAGCACCTGAACGGTAAGCTGCTTGGTTAGCAGACGGTTATTGTTATTGTGCGAAGTAAGGGTAGGGTGTGGGCGTCGCCAGAGCCTGTATAAAACCCGCTGTTTTCAATACTCTTTTGCTGTTTGTTGCACTTGGCAGAAACTTGGGAATTTATAAAGGAGAGCGTCTCCTGCTTGTTCTATTGAGCAGGAGGCAGTACCCTGTTCGGGTCTTGTCGGAGTGCCGGGGTAACCCCTGGCTGAGATCGCACTAGCGGGATCCGTTGAACCTGATCGAGTTCGTACTCGCGAAGGAAACAAGGGGAATACCAGACTTGGGGCCACGCCCTGAAGGCAGTGAATCCACCGGATTCCGGTATTTCCAATTCAAGCCGGGCTTACCGGGTTTGAATGCTTGTTCGGGTGTGTGTTGGCAGACAGCAGACCCGGGCGTCTGTTGTTTAGTAGTTTGCCAACACCTTGTTTGCCCCCCCCAGCTCCCCTGCGTTCGCTCCGTCGCTTTTGCGAGGAACGATCGAAATGACCTTATCCACACCTGCCACTAAAAAACTTGCCAAACAGGCACCGGGCGCCCCACTGGGTGAGCGTGTTCAGCAATTAAAAGATGACGCCATCGCCCCTTTCCCCAACTCAGAGCGGCTCTATATTGCCGGTTCCCGACCGGATATCCGGGTCGGCATGCGCGCTATTCATCTCTCGGATACCCGGGTGGGCGGCACGGCGGCCTCTCCCGAGTGGCGCGCCAACGAACCGGTGATTGTCTACGATACCTCGGGTCCTTATACCGACCCTGATGCGAAGATTGATTTACGACGCGGGCTGGCAGCACTGCGGGAACCCTGGATTGAAGCGCGTGACGATACCAAATGGCAGGATGCTCCGGGTTCGGATTATGCGCGCCAGCGTGCCGATGACCCGGCGCTTGCGGCGTTGCGTTTCACCCGAAGCCGCATGGTGCGCAAGGCGAAGGCCGGGCGGAACGTGACTCAAATGCATTACGCCCGCCAGGGCATTGTCACCCCGGAAATGGAGTACATCGCCATTCGGGAAAACCTCGGCCGCGAGCGCCTGAAAGACGAAACGCTGGCGCGCCAGCATCGGGGCGAAGCCTTTGGCGCGGCTATTCCCGAACAAATCACCCCGGAATTTGTGCGTGACGAAGTCGCCCGGGGCCGGGCGATTATCCCCTGTAACATCAATCACCCGGAAGCCGAACCGATGATCATTGGCCGTAACTTTCTGGTGAAAGTGAACGCCAACATCGGCAACTCGGCGGTGACGTCGGGTATTGAAGAGGAAGTCGACAAGCTGGTCTGGGCCACCCGCTGGGGCGCCGATACGGTGATGGATTTGTCGACCGGGGCCAACATCCATGAAACACGCGAGTGGATATTGCGCAATTCACCGGTGCCGATTGGTACCGTCCCGCTGTATCAGGCGCTGGAAAAAGTAGGCGGTATTGCCGAAGACCTCAGCTGGGAGATCTATCGCGATACCCTGATCGAGCAAGCCGAGCAGGGCGTCGACTATTTCACCATTCATGCTGGTCTGCGCCTGCATCACATTCCGATGACGGTGGACCGGGTCACCGGCATTGTCAGCCGGGGCGGCTCGATCATGGCCAAGTGGTGTCTGGCGCATCATCAAGAGAGCTTTCTCTACACCCACTTTGAAGACATCTGCGCCATCATGAAGGCGTACGATGTGTCGTTTTCATTGGGCGACGGCCTGCGCCCGGGTTCCATTGCCGACGCCAACGACGAAGCACAGTTCGCCGAGCTGGAAACCCTGGGTGAGCTGACGCAGATTGCCTGGAAGCACGATGTTCAGACGTTGATCGAAGGGCCGGGCCACGTGCCCATGCATCTGATCAAGGAGAACATGGACAAGCAACTGGAGTGCTGCGATGAGGCACCGTTCTACACCCTGGGCCCGCTGACCACGGATATTTCACCGGGCTACGACCATTTCTCCTCGGGTATCGGCGCGGCCATGATCGGCTGGTACGGCTGCGCAATGCTCTGCTATGTGACGCCCAAGGAACACCTCGGCTTGCCGGACCGGGATGATGTGAAACAGGGGCTGATCACCTACAAAATAGCGGCCCATGCGGCGGATTTGGCCAAAGGCCACCCCGGTGCCCAGATTCGCGACAACGCCATGAGCCGCGCCCGGTTCGAATTCCGCTGGGAAGACCAGTTCAACCTGGCGCTCGATCCGGATACCGCCCGTCAGTTTCACGACCAGACCCTGCCCAAGGAAGGCCACAAGGTGGCGCATTTCTGTTCCATGTGTGGTCCCAAATTCTGCTCGATGAAAATCAGCCAGGAAGTGCGTGACACAGTGGCGGCGGAAAAGGCCGACGCAGACCGGATTCCCCTCCAGGCCGAGCTGGACAGCGCCATGGCACAGAAATCGGCTGAATTTCGCGACCAGGGCGCCCGGCTCTACTCACCGGCGCAGGGAGGCAAGCATGACTGAACCGCGCCCCATCGTCTGGAGCATCGCCGGCAGCGACAGTGGCGGCGGGGCGGGTATTCAGGCCGATGCCCTGACGATCACGGCCCTGGGTGGCCATGCCGCCACCGCTATCACCTCGGTGACGGCGCAGAACAGTCGGGGTCTGGTGATGGCCGAACCGGTATCTCTGGCGGCTTTTCAGGCACAGCTGCTGGCGTTGGCGGATGACCTGCCACCGGCGGCGATCAAGATCGGCCTTCTCGCCACTATCGAACAGATCGACCATCTGGTGCGGTTACTGCCGGAATGGCGAGAACGCTGGCCCGGGCTTGCGGTCGTACTGGACCCGGTCGCCGTGGCCACCAGCGGCGATGCGCTGACCGACCGCGCCGTCCATGCCTCCCTGCATCGGCTGTTGCCGCTGGTTGATCTGGTCACCCCGAATCAACCTGAGCTGAACTGGCTCACCGGCTGCAGCAGCGACCCGGTCACTCAGCAGGAAGCTGCCCGGAGGTTGCAACGCGATACCGGTGCGGCCGTGTTGCTGAAGGGCGGCCACGGCCCGCTGGGTGAGGCGGTGACCGACCAGTGCTTTGATCACAGCGGGCACTGGCATCTGCAGCAACCGCGACTGGATACCCCCCATACCCACGGTACTGGCTGCACCCTGAGCAGTGCCTGGGCCACAGCCCGTGCACAGGGCTATGACTTGATCGACGCGGTCGCCATTGGCAACGCCTTCGTGCACAGGGGCCTTAAACAAGCCTATGCCACGGGGCAAGGCGCGGGCACGCTGACGCGCGCTGCGGTTGATGACCTGGCCTCGCTGGAATTCGCCGCGATCAGTCGTGACCGGGACGGCCCGGTACCGCCAAAACCCTTCCCGGGCCTCGCCCGCGCACCGGGTATTTACCCGGTGGTCAGTGATCTGGACCAGCTGGAAACCTTGCTGGCCGCTGGAGCCAACACCCTGCAGTTGCGGCTCAAATCGCTGGAAACCGAGCGCCTGGCGACGCAGATTCATCGTGCGGTCGAACTGGGCGAGCGCTACCAGGCTCAGTTGTTCATCAACGATCACTGGTCGCTGGCACTGGAGTTTGGTGCGTACGGCGTGCATCTGGGGCAGGAGGATCTGGCAGGCGCGGATCTGGAGGCACTGCAGCGGGCCGGTTTGCGTTTGGGGATCTCGACGCACGGCTTTGCCGAGTTGCGTCGCGCCCAGCAGTTGCGGCCAAGCTACATCGCCCTGGGGCACGTTTTTGCGACGCAGACCAAGGTCATGCCCAGTCAGCCCCAGGGGCTGGAACGACTAGCGCAGTACCGGCGTCTGATCGGTTCCCAGTGCCCGACCGTCGCCATTGGTGGCATTAAAGACCGGCATCTGGATGCCGTGGCGGCTTGCGGCGTGACCGGTGTCGCCATGGTAACGGCGATCACCGAAGCTGAGTCGCCACCCCAGGCCTGGCGCGATCTGGATCGTCACTGGCAAGCATTGAGCGGAGGTGCAGCATGAACATTGTCTGCAACGGCGACCGGCTGGAGATGGCCGCTGAGGCGTCTCTGTACGAGGCTGTGTCGACCTATCTGGACGCCGCCCAAACACCGGCCCTGAACGGCGTGGCGGTGGCCTGCAATGGCGAGGTCGTCCCACGCCATCAATGGTCGCAACGGACGCTGTCTGACGGCGACCGGCTTGATTTATTCACCGCAGTGGCCGGAGGCTGATCATGTTAACCATTGCCAATACCTCATTTTCATCACGACTGCTGACCGGAACCGGCAAATTCAGCCACTCCGGTCTCATGCTCGATGCCCTGGCCGCCAGTGGCACCGAACTGGTTACCCTGGCATTGCGCAGGCTGGACCGGCGCGACCGCGATGCCATCTTCGAACCCTTGCAAGCGGCCGGGTATCGGTTGCTGCCCAACACCTCCGGGGCGCGAACGGCCGAAGAAGCCATTCAGGCGGCCCGGCTAACCCGCGAGGCCATGGGCACGCCCTGGCTCAAGCTGGAAATTCACCCGGACCCGCGCTATTTGCTGCCAGACCCGGTTGAAACCCTGAAGGCGGCCGAGCACCTGGTGCGCCAGGGGTTTATCGTACTGCCCTATGTGCATGCCGACCCGGTACTGTGCAAACGGCTGGAAGAGGCCGGTTGTTCAGCGGTGATGCCGCTGGCGGCGCCGATTGGCTCCAATCAGGGGCTGGTCACGGCCAGCTTTCTGGACATTATTATCGAACAGTCGCGGGTGCCGGTCATCGTTGATGCCGGCCTGGGTGCGCCCTCCCAGGCTGCTGAAGCGATGGAGCGCGGGGCCGATGCGGTGCTGGTCAACACGGCCATTGCCACGGCGGCCGATCCGGTAGCCATGGCTGCAGCCTTCAGGGCAGCGGTTGATGCTGGCTATCAGGCGCGGCGGGCGGGGCTGGCAACACCGGGTGCCCGGGCCACAGCCTCCAGCCCGCTGACTGCCTTTTTAGACGCCGGGAGCGATGCGCATGTCGGATGAACGCGATTTCCAGCCGCCCGACTGGCAAACCGCCGGGCTGTCGCTGTACGCCAAAACCGGGGCGGACGTTGAACGGGCGCTGGCCAACCCCCGGCGCAGTACCGGGGACTTTATGGCACTGCTCAGCCCGGCGGCCCGGCCCTATCTGGAAACCATGGCGCAGCTGAGCCATGACCTGACGGTGCAACGCTTCGGCCGGGTACAGCAGCTGTTTGCGCCGCTGTACGTCAGTAACGCCTGCGCCAATGAATGTGATTACTGTGGCTTCTCGATGAGTAACCGGGTGCGGCGCAAAGTCCTCAGCGCCGATGAACTCGCAACCGAGGCGGCTTATCTGAAACGGCAGGGGTTCGAGCATCTGTTGCTGGTGGCCGGTGAAGCGCCGCGTGTGGTTGGAGTGGACTTCTATGAACGGGCGCTGCAGCAGCTGGGGCCAGAAATGGCTCAAATCAGCCTGGAAGTGCAGCCTTTGTCGACCGAAGAGTACCGCCGCCTGCATCAGGCGGGCCTGCATGCGGTATTGGTCTACCAGGAAACCTACCATCGTCCGACCTACCGGCAGCACCACACTCGGGGTAACAAAGCCGACTACGATCATCGGCTGGCTGCCCTGGCACGAGCAGGCGATGCGGGCATTCACCGTTTGGGGCTGGGGGTTCTGCTTGGCCTGGCGGACTGGCGTCTGGACAGTCTGATGGCAGGGCATCATCTGCGCTATCTGGAACGCCGGTGCTGGCGCAGCCGGTTTTCGCTGTCGTTTCCGCGACTGCGACCGGCTGAAGGTGGCTTTCAGGCGCCCCATCCGCTGTCCGATGCCGATCTGGTACAACTGATTTGTGCCTGGCGCCTGTTCAGTCCGGATTTGGAGCTGAGCCTGTCGACGCGGGAGCCGGCGCAACTGCGTGAGCACTTGCTGCCGCTCGGGGTGACCAGCCTGAGCGCCGGTTCCTCAACCCGCCCCGGGGGCTACGCCGTTGAGCCCGATACGGCACTGGAACAGTTCAGTATCGACGACAATCGCACCCTGAAGGATGTTGTTGCCGCTGTGCAAAGGTTAGACTATCAGCCTGTCTGGAAAGATTGGGATCGGCACCTGCATCTGTCAGAATGAGAACAGGGTCCGCATTTCGGTTTGCCAGCGCGGCGTTCCTTACCTTTACTCAGGGAACGGAAGTCCGTTTGTACCCGGCAGTGCTACAGATTCGTTGATGTCAATTTGCATGATGGAGTAACCATGTCGACACCCGTCCTGATTTGTGACGATTCAAGTTTTGCCCGCAAGCAGGTGCAGCGAGCGCTGCCACCCGGCTGGGATGTTGAGGTCACCTTTGCCGGTAACGGCGAGGAGGGGTTGGCGGCAATTGCTGCAGGCAAGGGCGACGTGGTGTTTCTTGACCTGACCATGCCGGTGATGGACGGCTTTGAAGTGCTTGAGGCCATTAAAGCACGGGACCTGCCCTGCCTGGTGGTGGTGATTTCCGGCGACATTCAGCCGGAAGCCATGGCGCGGGTCAAAAAATTGGGTGCGGTCGACTTCATCAAAAAACCAGTGGATGCCGGGCGGTTGCAGCAAGTGCTGACCGACTTCGGCATCTATGCGGGGTGACCTGATGGACACTGAGCATCTCGATGAAGAAATGCGCGATGTGTTCCAGGAAATCGCCAACGTGGCCATGGGCCGCGCCGCGGACCTGCTGGCAAGACTGCTGAATAACTATGTGGTGCTGCCGATTCCGGTAGTGAATTTGCTGGAACGCAATGAATTGAAAATGGCATTGTCGTCGCTTAAATCGGTCGATTCCGTCAGCGCCGTCTGCCAGGGGTTTGTCGGTTCAAGAATTTCCGGTGAGGCGTTGCTGATTTTCAACGACACCAGCTTTCAGGACATCGCCGAGCTGACTGAATTCAAAGGCGATATTACGCCGGACATCGAACTGGAACTGTTGATGGACATCGCCAACATTCTGATCGGTGCCTGTCTGAAAGGCCTGACTGAACAGCTGGATGTTTCCTTCAGCCAGGGTCAGCCAGTATTGCTGGGCCAGCATTTGCACCTGCAGGATCTGGTGAACAACCAGGCGGGGAACTGGAAGCGGGCACTGACGATTGAAATTCCATACCGGCTTGAGAGCCGCAATGTCGACTGTGACTTGCTGTTGCTGTTTACCGAAGACAGTCTGGCTGTGCTCGAAAGCAAAGTCCGTTTCATGCTGGAGTAATCATGTCGTCAACTCACGAGTCGGTAAGTGATTTCCACTGGTTGATCGAGGTATTGCAAACGATCGATGTTGGAATGCTGGTTGTCGATCTGAACTACAAGGTGATGGCCTGGAATGGCTTTATGGAAAACCACAGTGGCATTTCACCTCAGGATGCCCTGGGTAAAAACCTGTTCACTGTGTTCCCGGACATTCCGCAGCACTGGTTTGAGCATAAGGCGAGAACCGTTGTGGAGTTGCGCAACCGGGCCTTTACCACCTGGGAGCAGCGGCCCTATGTGTTTCGGTTCAAGAACAACAGGCCCATTACCGGTACGTCCGAGTTCATGTATCAGAACTGCACCTTCATTCCGGTGGCCGACACCCAGGGTGAGGTGAACAGTCTGTGCATCATCGTCTACGACGTCAGCGACGTGGCGGTGAGCAAGATCGAATTGCAAAAAGCCAACCAGCGGCTGAAAGAATTCTCGCGCAAGGATGGCCTGACCGGTTTGTTCAACCGCGGCTACTGGGAACACCAGTTGTTGCAGGAGTTCAAACGCCAGCAACGGTCGCAGCAGACAACCTCGCTGATCATGATGGACATTGACCACTTCAAGGCTGTTAACGACACCCACGGCCACACCATTGGCGATGATGTAATACGGATGGTCGCCGAGGTCATTCGCAATACGCTTCGCGAGACCGATGTGCCCGGGCGCTATGGTGGTGAGGAGTTTGCGGTAATTCTGCCGGACACCACCGGGGAAGATGCCGTAACCCTGGCAGAACGACTGCGGGTTCATGTCGAGGAGCAGGTGTTGAAAAGCGAGGAGGTGAGCCTGCAAGTAACGATCAGCCTCGGCGTCGCCAGTTGGAATTCAGACCTATCGTCGCACTCCGAGTGGATCAGTCTGGCAGACCAGGCGCTCTACCACTCGAAAGACACGGGCCGAAACCGGGTTAGTTTGGCCTAAGCACCTCCTCGCGCCGCCGCATCACCACCTGCCAGTGCGGCGGTAACCAGCCATTGCGGTAATACTCGGCGAAGCGGTCGTCCACAAGCCAGATATCCCCCTGATCGGTCTCGTTACGCACGCAGCGCCCGGCGGCTTGCAATACCTTGTGCAGCCCCGGGTAGCGGTAGGCAAAATCGAAGCCGGG
>DASSWT010000219.1:0-6697 GCA_035704555.1 Saccharospirillum sp.
CATCGAGCAGCAGATAATTGCCCTCAAACACCACGATGGACGTTGTAGACCTGAGCAAACCGGCATCTACCAGAGCCCGGTCCAGCGCCCGGTCAAACAGCGGATAATGAATATCGCCAACATCGGTTCGGGCACTGACAACGAGCTCATACAACCCCCCGACGTCAAAGGTTTCGGGCGCGCCTTTGCGTTGCAGCAAATCCCGTTGTACCAACAGCTCGTTGTCGAGATGAAAGCCATCCATAGGCAACAATGCTGCGTGATCAGAGCCTGCGTCACGCTGGTTCAGTCGCTGAACCACGGCCTCGGCCAGAGTCGATTTACCCGACCCGGGCGGACCGGCAATGGCGATCAGGGTTCGCCGGTCATTTCGGGCAACACGGTCAATGAACTCAATGACCGCGTTCGCTTGAGTTTCAATGCTCGCCATAGCTAGACCCCGACTGCTTCAACGTCGGGCTCTTTGGCACCGGTCATAAAAGCAACCGCATCACTCATGGTGTAATCAGCCGGGTTCAACACACAGAGGCGCTTGCCCAGCCGGTGCACATGAATCCGGTCGGCAACCTCAAACACATGCGGCATGTTGTGACTGATCAGCACAATGGGAATACCCCGTGCCTTCACTTCACTGATCAGCTCCAGCACCCGCCGGCTTTCCTTGACGCCCAGCGCGGCGGTTGGCTCGTCGAGTATGATCACTCTGGAACCAAAGGCGGCGGCACGCGCAACGGCCACACCCTGGCGCTGGCCACCCGACAAGGTCTCAACCGGCTGGCGAATGTTCTGAATGGTCATCAGACCCAGTTCATTGAGTTTTTCCCGCGCGAAAGTTTCCATCGCAGGGCGGTCCAGCTGTCGTAATACCTGCCCCATGAAACCCGGCTTTCTGAGTTCACGGCCCATAAACATGTTGTCGGCAATCGACAACGCCGGTGACATGGCCAACTGCTGATATACCGTCTCTATGCCTTGCTTTCGTGCATCCAGCGGCGAGGCAAATCTTACCTCCTGACCATCCAGGTACACCTGGCCGTGATCGGGGATAAGGGCGCCGGATATGGCTTTGATCAGCGTCGACTTACCCGCTCCGTTGTCACCAATAACGGCCAGAATTTCTCCGGGGTACAGCTCGAAATCACAGTCATCCAGCGCGGTAACCCGGCCAAAGCGTTTCACCAGATTTTTGGCGTGAAGAATGGGTGCCTTTGAGGTTCCTGTCGATTGAGTTGACGTTAACATCAGACTGTCGCCCTCCTGATCCATTGATCCAAAGCAACGGCCCCAATGATCAGTATGCCGATCAGCAAATAGGTCCATTGCGCATCTGCGCCAAGCAAGCGCAGCCCGAGGGTAAAAACACCGACAATCAAGGCACCATAAAGCGTTCCCAGGATAGAGCCTCGCCCGCCGAACAGCGATATCCCGCCGATGACAACGGCCGTAATGGACTCGATGTTGGATAACTGACCTGCGGTTGGCGAAACAGATCCCAGCCGACCGATCATGGCCCAGCCGGCAAAGGCACAGATCAACCCCGAAAGCATGTAGACCGACAACAGAACCCGACCGGTTTTCACGCCGGACAGCTCTGCAGCCTCCTTGTCATCACCCACCGCATAGACATGCCGTCCCCAGGCTGTGTGCCTGAGTGCATACGCCAGCCCGAAAGCCAGCAGCACCATAAACACAACACCGTAAGTAAGAACCGCGCCTCCCATCGTGATTTTTGTACCGAAGAACTGCAGTAGCGGTGCGTGTGTTTCAATGTCCTGGGCACGAATGGTTTCATTCTTTGAATAGAGAAAATTCGTTGCCAGAACAATTTGCCACATACCCAGCGTCACGATAAACGGCGGCAAACGAACACGGGATACCAGCAGCCCGCTGATCATGCCACACAACATGCCGCACAGCAGTCCACAGAAAATACTGATCGGTACCGGAATGCCATAGCGGAAGGTAAACTGTCCCATCACAACGGACGACAGCACCATGGTCGCACCCACTGACAGATCAATGCCCGCCGTCAGGATGATCAGGCTCTGTGCCGCCGCAATAATCCCGACAATTTGTACTTGCTGAAGTATCAGTGTGAGTGCGAAGGGTGAAAAGAAGGTAGTGCCCAGCAGCAAGCCAAACACAACAATGGAAAGCAGCAGAACAATCAGGGGAATCAGTGAAGGATTTAAGTGCAGGGTGTGCTGCAACTTTTTTACAAACCCGGTTCTGGGATCCGTAAAGGAAGCCACTGTATCCGTTACGCCGCCTGCCGGTGAATCCTGCTTGGGGCTGTTGGTAGTGGAGTTAGCCATTTAGACCTCGTAAAAATCAGCGTATCGGGTTCAACCGTGACAGGAAAGCTGCTTCGCAGCCCTGTCACGGCATACTGGCGTACCAGCTGTTGACCGGAGATCAACCCCAGCAGCGATCCAGACCTTCTTCAACGGAGATAGACGGGACTCCGTCGACAGGGTTATCGGTAACCAGTGATACACCGGTGTCAAAGAAGTCTTTACCTTCCGTCGGTTCAGGCTTGGTGCCATTCTCAGCCCATTCGAGTATGGCCTCCATACCGAGTGACGCCATTTGCAGCGGATACTGCTGAGCAGTGGCGCCAATGACACCATCGCGAACATTGGCCACACCCGCGCAACTGCCATCAACGGATACGATAATGACGTCTTCTTCCCGGTTCATTGAGGCCAGGGCCTGATAGGCACCCGCTGCCGCAGGTTCATTAATGGTATAGACGACGTTAATGGACGGGTCTTCGATCAGCAGATTTTCCATCGCCCGGCGACCACCTTCCTCATTGCCGTCGGAGACATCCTGTCCAACGATACGCGGATCGGTTTCATCGCCCCAGCGGTTGATGTCGCCGGTATCAATGCCGAACCCGGTCAGAAAGCCCTGGTTACGCAGCACACCCACAGACGGCTGGCTGACGTTGATGTTCAGTAAAGCAACACGTGCATTTTCTGCTTCATCGCCCAACTGAGCCGCCGCCCAGGCGCCAATAAGTTCTCCGGCCACAAAATTGTCAGTTGCAAAGGTCGCATCCGCAGCCGAAGCCGGGCTCAAAGGGGTGTCCAGCGCGATAACCAGCACACCCGCTTCACGCGCCTGTTCGACCGCTGAAACGATGGAAGAGGTGTCAGAGGCCGTCAGCAGAATACCATCGGCGCCGTCAGCGATGCAGGTCTCAATGGCCTGAACCTGGGTTTCATGGTCACCGTCGATACGACCTGCGAACGACTTGAGTTCCATACCCAGCTCTTCTGCTTTGGCTTCAGCACCTTCTCTCATCTTGACAAAGAAGGGGTTAGTGTCTGTTTTGGTGATCAGACAGGCGCTGGCCGATGGCGTGTGCGCACCCGCCTGAGCCTGGCCGGCAATGGCACCGGTGACCAGCAATACCGCTGCTGCGGCCTTGAGGGAAGTCGACATGGTTATCCTCCGGGATAATTGTTGTTGTAACCCTAATTATTAATTCATCAGTAAGTAATTATTGAAGTAGAAATATTGGTTCAACCTCCAGACCTACTGACGCGGTCAAGATCGTCAATTACCGACAACACCTGCCGATTCAACCTTGATCACCTAAAGCATACTGGCGGCATCGTCCATGTCAATAATAACTTTCAAATGAATTAGTAACTAAACGTAGCGCTGTCTGCTCATCAGGCACCGTGACCCGATGGCAACACCACCCACTCGGCCTCATCAAACTCACCAATCGGGCGAATCTCACAAAAGGGCGCCGCACTGCGAATAATGGCGGCAATCTCAGGGTTGTGCTGTTGCTCCATCGCATCGCGCTCCGCCTTGCTGTCCCACTCGGCAATGGCAATCAGCACAGCAGGATCATCCAGCTTGCGGTGCAGTCTGGTACCACGTGCGCCCGGGGCCTGCTGAATCAGTTCACTGGCGCGTACCCAGGCGTCGGCGTAATCCTCGGCGGTATAACCGGGCTTAATGTGTACTTCAAAAATGTACAACATTCGAGCTCTCCTTTTTCAGACATCGTCTTCAAGTCAGACTAGCATCACCCGAACGACGACAACGCCGCGACCAGAAAATCGATCACTACTCGTTGTTTTAGCGGCATATGCTCCCGGCTCTGATAGCACAGATAAATTCCACGATCGCTTGGCGGCATAAAGTCTGACAGCACCACCTGCAATTCCCCGCGCTCGATCAGGGGTTGTGACATATAGGTATTGATCAGGCCTACGCCCATCCCCGACCGAATTAAATCCAGAATGGCTTGCGGCTCGTTGACCGTTACCACCGGTTTCAGATCAAGCGTGTAGATTTCGTCGTCTCGCTGAAACTGCCAGGGCATCAGCCGGCCGGATGCAGGCAGGCGAAAGCCAATCACCGGTAACCGCTGAAGATCTTCCGGAACATCAGGTGCGGGGTAACGGGCCAGCAGCTTCGGACTGACCCCGTATTTCATGCCCAGCGGCAACAGCGGCCGGGCGATCACCCCTTGCTCTTCCACCAGCCCCACCCGAATGGACAGATCGACCGTGCCCAGATCCACGATCTGATCATCCAGTTGTAAATCCAGAACCACGTCGGGGTATTGCGCGTGAAAACCGGGCAACAACGGCAGCAACAGCGTGCGTGCAAACGCGGAGGAGGCGCTTATGCGCACCGTGCCGCTGGGTTGTTGCTGGAACCGCGCCAGCTCCAACTGCCCTTGCTGCCATTCCTGGCTGATCGTCCGTGCTCGTGCGGCCAGCAAGTGGCCGGATTCGGTGAGTCGAATAGCCTGGCTCGACCGCGCCAGTAAACGGGCATCCAAAGTCGACTCCAGACGCCGCATCGCCTTGCTCATGGCTGGTACCGAGATGCCGCACTGCTCGGCGGCACGGGTGAGGCTGGCGGTTTCGGCCACCGCCAGAAAATAATCCAGATCCGTCAGTGAACTCACAACTTAACCAATGGTTAATTATAGATTAACTATAGTTGCCTACTAGGCAATCAAAGACAAGCCTAGACTGCGCCTTACTGATCAACAACCAAGAGGAAACGACAATGAAAATGGCAATTCTGGGCACCGGCGATGTCGGCAAAACACTGGGCACCGCGCTCATTCAACAGGGCCACTCGGTTATGATGGGCTCCCGCACGGCGGACAACGAAAGCGCCCGCATCTGGGCCACCAAACAAGGCGAACGGGCCAGCCAGGGCACCTTTGCCGACGCAGCGGCAAACGCCGAGGTAATCCTCAACTGTTCGGCAGGGCTGCATTCCCTAAGTATTCTCACCAGCATCAACCCTGCAGATCTGGCTGGAAAAGTACTGATCGACTTCGCCAACCCGCTCGACTTCTCGAACGGTTTTCCACCACGGCTGTCCATTAGCAACGACGATTCTCTGGGCGAACAGATCCAGCGCGCTCACCCTGATGTGCGGGTCGTGAAAGCCTTCAATACGATGTCGAACGCCATTATGGCTGCACCAAACAAACTTGCAGGCGAGCATCAGCTACTGGTGTGCGGCAACGACAGTGATGCCAAGGCCGTCGTGAAAGACATTGCCCTGTCTTTTGGCTGGCAGGAAAGTCAATGGCTTGATCTGGGTGGCATCGAACAGGCCCGGGGCACGGAGATGTATCTCGCACTGTGGGTTCGTTTGTACGGCAAACTCCAGACACCGATGTTCAACATCGCGATTGCTCGCGAGTAACTACCGGCCTTCAATTGAAACTCAAGATTGGAGGTCAAATTGGCTGCATCGTCTCGAACCCGCGACGGATGGCAGGGAGGCTCCTGCGGGGGCGCCGTGAATACCCCGAAGCGTCGGACCGCCCTGTAGGCTTAACTTCGGCATCCATGCCTCAGATACCCCCGCACGAACATCCCTGCCACCCATCGCTAATCTATTACGACCTCCAAAATTTAAGTTAAAAACACCAACCAGCCTGCGGGACGGTGGCCAACACTCGGCTGCCTAGCTATCCTCTCCGGTTCATTCTGCTGTTCAGGATAGAACCCATGCGTATTTTATTCACTGGCGGCAGTGGCAAAGCGGGCCGCCACGCCATTGCACACCTGATTGAACAGGGCCACCGAGTGACCAATGCTGATCTGGTGCCGCTCGATATGCCCGGCGTCGATTCACTGCAGGTGGACTTGACCGACTCTGGCCAGGTGTTCAATGCCCTGCACGCCTACGCCGGTTTTGACGAGCTTGAGCCTGGTACTGGAGTTCCGTCCTATGACGCCGTTGTGCACTTTGCGGCAATCCCTGCCATTCTGTTTCGGCCCGACAATGAAACCTACCGCATCAACACGTTAAGTACCTACAATGTGCTGGATGCCGCCACCAAACTGGGCATTCGCAAGGTCATTTTCGCCTCTTCGGAAACCACTTACGGCATTTGCTTCGCCGATGGCGAAGTGAAACCCGAGTATATTCCCATTGATGAAGACCACCCGACCATTCCTCAGGACAGCTATGCCATGTCCAAGGTGGTCAACGAAGCAACGGCTCGCTCTTTTCAGGCCCGCAGTGGATTCGACATATACGGCCTACGCATCAACAACGTAATTGAACCGCACGAGTACGCCACTAATTTCCCGGCGTTTATGGACAACCCGGCACTGCGCCGCCGAAACATCTTCGCTTACATCGACGCACGCGATCTGGGCCACATGGTCGACTGCTGCCTGAAAACCGATGG
>DASSWT010000279.1:0-7373 GCA_035704555.1 Saccharospirillum sp.
GTCGAGTTGCTGCAAACGGCGCTGGACTATCAGGGGCAGGCCGCTCGATTGCTGGTGGTTTCGGACCGAACGGCCCAGGTACAGGCTGACCGGGATGCCCGGGAATCCGAACGGGCGCTGCTACAGCTGCTGTCGGACAGCCGCGATGCGATTGTTGTTCTGGACAAGGGCCGGAACATTCAGTACGCCAACCGGGCGGCGGAACGCTTGCTCGGGCTGGAGTCCAGCCAGTGGGGGCAACTGACCATACCGCTGGAAGGTGATGACCATTTCGACTGGCACTATGCAGAGAACGGCTGTGATCGGGAGTTCGAGGTACTGCGCTCCAATACACGCTGGGGTGGCCGGCGCATGACCATGCTGACCATGCGGGACATCACCGAGCGCAAGCTAGCCGATGAACGGCTGCGCCTGCTCGAACGCAGCCTGGAGTCCTCCAGTAATGGGGTACTGATTACTGATGCACGGCATGATGATAACCCGATCATCTATGTTAACCCGGCCTTTACTCGCATCACTGGTTACACACCCGAAGAAGCGCTTGGGAAAAACTGTCGCTTCCTGCAATTGGATGATCGTGATCAGGCCAGTCTGGATGTGCTCAGAACCGCTATAGCAAAACGGGAAGAGTGCAATGTGGTCGTCCGTAATTATCGTAAGGATGAAACGCCGTTCTGGAATGATTTGTTCATTGCACCGGTCACCGACAGTGAAGGTGAAGTCACGCATTTTATCGGCGTACAAAACGACATTTCGGCGCAACGACAAATAGAGCACACCCTGGCATTCAACGCCAGTCATGACGTTCTGACCAATTTGCCCAATCGTTCGCTACTTATCGACCGGATCGGACAAGCAGCCAGTGTGGCGCGCCGGTTCCAGCGAACCATGGCGATTCTGTATATCGATCTGGATGACTTTAAACCAATTAACGATGCATTGGGGCATTACTTGGGTGATCGCATTCTTATCGAAACCGGAAAGCGATTGAAAAACCTGATCCGCCCGGGCGATACCCTGGCCAGAATTTCAGCCGATGAATTTGTTATTCTGTTGCCCGATCTGGCACAGGCGGACGATGTAGTGACCATTGTTGAGTCTTTGCTAGCGGCGGTCAGCGAACCTTTCGATGTGGGCGCGTCTGAGCGCATACATCTGACCGCCAGTGTCGGTATTGCGCTAAGTGATGGCACGCTGGACGATTCACTGGGGCTGATTCGGCGTGCCGATATGGCCATGTACCAGGCCAAGAAAGCCGGACGCAATCTGTTTCGCTGGTACGAAGACCGGATGAGTGAAGATGTGGGCAAGTCGGTCCGGTTGCGCAGTGAGATACAAACCGCGCTGGAGCATCAGCACTTTACACTGGCCTACCAGCCCCAGTTTAATTTGCTCTCCGGTCATGTAGTGGGCTTCGAGGCTCTGATTCGCTGGCAGCATCCGACCATGGGCAATGTGTCACCGGCCCGCTTCATACCGGTTGCCGAACAAAGTGGACAGATTCGTGCCATCACCGAATGGGTCGTCGACCAGGCCTGCCGTGACCGCAAAGAGCTTAGCAAAAATGGTTTTTACCAGCCCATTGCACTGAACATATCACCGGTACTGTTCAAGGATGCCAGCCTGAATAAGTGGCTTGAGGAAAAGATTGGCAATGCCGGACTGTCCTGCAGCGATTTTGAGCTGGAGATTGTTGAAAGTGTGATGATGGGGACCTCGCTCGAATCGCTCGACACTCTGAATGAACTGCGAAAGGCCGGGTTCCGGTTGTCGATCGATGACTTCGGTACAGGGTTCTCAAGTCTGAGTTATCTGAAACATTTACCGATTCAGAAATTAAAGATTGATCAGTCTTTTATCAAAGACATCATTCAAAACCAGAATGATGCTTCCATTGTGCGTGCCATTATTTCTATTGCCAGAAACCTGGGCATAAAGGTAATTGCCGAAGGCGTTGAAACTGACGAGCAGGCGATGTTCCTGCGTCGGGAAAACTGCGACGACTTTCAGGGGTTTCTGCGTAGCCCGGCCATTCCGCTGGAAGCCCTGCTGTTTTACCTGCGCCAGCCGGATCGTGGCATCAATTACCAGGAAACAGGCCAGGAGGAGCCTACCTTGCTGATAGTGGACGATGAACCCTATGTTCTGAAGTCGCTGAATCGGTGTTTGCGAAATCAGGGATATCGGATTCTTATCGCCAACAGTGCCGAAGAAGCATTCAAGTTGCTGGCGGTCACCAAGGTTCATGTCATTCTATCGGATCAGCGGATGCCGGTTATGAGCGGTACTGAATTTCTCAAACAGGTCAGAAAACTCTACCCCAGGACCATACGCATGGTCATTTCGGGCTATACCGATTTAAAAACGGTGACGGATGCCATCAACGAAGGGGCCATTTATAAATTCCTAACCAAGCCCTGGGATGACGAAGAGTTAAAAGACCTTATGGCCAGCGTGTTTGCCGACGTTGCGGAGCAATAATGTGAGCATTGATACCGGGAAACGACGACTGCTGGTCCTGGAAGATGACCCGCTCACAGGGCGGACCATTCAAACCATCGCTGAATTTTCAGGTCTGGCGGTTATGTTTACCACCGAGCCGGATGACTTCTTTCGTTTGGTGGATGAATGGCCACCCGATGTGATTGCCATTGACTTGATTATGCCTGCGATGGACGGTGTACAGGTATTGGCCCAATTGGGGGAACGCGGGTGCAAAGCCCGTGTCATCATCACCAGTGGCGTTGACAGCCGGGTGCTCGATGCGGCGCGCCGGGCAGCAGAGCAGCATGGCCTCACCATTGCCGGCATTCTGGCCAAACCCTTCTCGCCCGCTGAACTTCGAGCCTTGCTGATGCAGCCGGTCAATGCGGCTGGTCAGCCTCCACAGCCAAGCGGTGACGGTCAGGAAGGGCCTACGGTGGAAGAGCTTCAGCATGCGATTAACCATAATGGCCTGAGCCTGGCGTATCAGCCCCAGGTCAATTGCCAGTCCGGTACCCTGAGAGGGTTTGAGGCACTGGTCCGCTGGGAGCACCCACGGCTGGGCTGGGTGGGGCCCGACCGGTTCATTCCCATGTCGGAATCGCTGGGGCTGATCGATTCACTCACAGAGTGGGTTGTTAACGCAGGGCTGGAGTGGTTTGCCGGATTCAGGGGCCGGCACCTGGGTCCCGCGGTTAACGACGTGAGCGTGCACCTGCCTGAGCATGTGCAACTGTCATTAAACGTCTCGGTGCTCACCTTAACCAATTTCGAACTGTTTGAACGCCTGTATCAGCGCTGTATTGAGCTGGGGCTGAAAGCGGAGTGGATTACCTTTGAAGTAACCGAATCCAGTGCCATGGATGACCCTATGGTCACCCTGGAAACCCTGACCCGGCTGCGAATGCGCGGTTTCAAACTGAGCATTGATGATTTTGGCACCGGGTTTTCATCCATGGTTCAATTGGTGCGCCTGCCCTTTACCGAGCTTAAGATAGACCGCTCCTTCGTGTTCTCCTCATCCCACTCCGAAGAGTCGCGCCAGGTGATTCGTTCAATAGTTGAACTGGGTAACAGCCTGGGCATGCAGACGGTTGCCGAGGGCGTTGAAACCGAGGCGGCGCTGGCGTACCTGAAGTCACTGGGCTGTGATTTGGCGCAAGGCTATTACTTTGCCAGGCCACTGTTTCCCGATGATCTGGAAGCCTGGCTGACCTCCTACGGGCGCGACGACGAAGAGCATCGCCTGGCGAGTCTGCACAGTCTGCACCTGCTCGACACCCCGGCTGAGCGCCGGTTCGACCGGATAACCGCACTCGCTCAGCGATTGTTTGATATGCCCATAGCGCTGATAACCCTGATTGACCGGGAACGCCAATGGTTCAAGTCGAATGTCGGGGTGCCGGGCAGTGGCACACCGCGCAATGAATCGTTCTGCACTCACGCCATTCAAGACAACAGGATCATGGTGGTGGAAGACGCCACGCGTGATACCCGTGTCTGGAACCTGAAGTCGGTAACAGGGCCAGACCACATACGGTTTTATGCCGGGTATCCGCTGCAGGCTCCGGATGGCAGCCGCCTGGGCACCCTGTGCATTCTCGACACCCAGCCGCACGCGCTGGAAGATCACCAGCTGGGTATTCTGCAAACGCTGGGGCAGATGGTTGAAATGGAAATGGCCAGCGACGCGGATACCGCCCTGGATCCCGTGACCGGAGTCTTTACCCGACCGGCGTTTGAGTACCGGGCCCATCCGTTTCTGGAGCTGGCCCGACGGCTCAACACCGGGGTTGCCTTGCTGTTATTCAAACTGCAGGGGTTCAACACAACCCCGGACCAACAGGCAATGACGGAGGCCGAGCAAGGCGTTCTGGCCCGTTTCGCCGAACTCCTCGGGCAAACGTTTCGACATTCCGATCTGGTCGGGCGCTACGGTGACGACGAGTTCGCCCTGCTGGTTCTGGAAAGTGAGGATTATCGACTCGATCGCCTGTCGGAGCGGCTGAACACTGCGGTCGACCGGATCGAGGCTGAGGTTGACCAGCCATTGAAGCTGGATGTGTGTATGGGACAAGCCGTTATGCTCCCCGGCGACATCGCCGACCTGCAATCGCTGATGGCAACGGCGGATCAGGAGGTGATGACCGCCTGTGCGCCTGACCAGGCCTCGCATCAAAAGTAATCGCTATCTTAAAAGTCATTGGTGGAAGCTATGAGCCTGATTGCTACAGGGATGTTTAATTGTTACTGAACTACTCATAGTATGGTTTCTGTAGACGGCGCATCGCCGAATCGTTTCTAACCGTTACATCCACAGACTAGGGAGTTCCTACTCATGGCACGTTACATCAACTCTGAAATAGCCCCATTCACCGCCCAGGCGTTTCACAACGGTGAATTCGTTGAAGTCACTGAAGCAACGCTGAAAGGCAAGTGGGCGGTCCTGTTTTTCTACCCGGCTGACTTCACCTTTGTCTGCCCGACCGAACTGGGTGACCTGGCCGACAACTACGAAGAATTCCAGAAGCGTGGCGTTGAAGTGTACTCAGTGTCTACCGACACTCACTTTACCCACAAAGCCTGGCACGACTCGTCAGAAACCATCAACAAGATCCAGTATCCGATGATTGCGGACCCCACTGGCAAGCTGACGCGCAGCCTGAACGTCATGATCGAAGAAGACGGTATTGCCGATCGCGCAACCTTTGTGATCGACCCCGAAGGCATTATCCGTGTGGTTGAAATCACCGACGGTGGCATCGGCCGCGACGCCAACGAACTGCTGCGCAAGATCAAAGCCGCCCAGTACATCGCCGCCCACCCTGGCGAAGTATGCCCGGCCAAGTGGAAAGAAGGCGAAGAGACGCTGGCGCCTTCACTGGACCTGGTTGGCAAAATCTAAACTGAGCCGAGCCTCTGAATAACCAGATCGACCTTCTAAAGGGGCGGGTACGCCCCTTTTTATCGCGTACCGCCCCCCGATTCTTTTCTCATTCTTATCAACAGGACACACCGATGTTGGATGCGACTTTAAAACAGCAATTGGACACCTACCTGCAAAAGATTGTGACCCCAATCGAAGTCAGTGTGTCCACCGATGATTCAGCCAAATCCAAAGAACTGGACGCGCTGGCCACCGAGATCATTGATCTTTCAGGCAGCATCAGCCGCGGCCAGTATCAGGGCCAGCGGGTACCCAGCATGGCGATAGCACCCAAAGGGGAAACACCCCGGGTCAGCTTTGCCGGTATCCCGATGGGCCACGAATTTACCTCGCTGGTGCTGGCTTTGCTGCAAGCGGGCGGACACCCGTCAAAGGCCGATCCTGAAGTACTGGATCAGGTGCGCGCCCTGACCGGCGAGTTCCATTTTGAAACCTATATTTCGCTGTCCTGCCAGAACTGCCCGGACGTAGTTCAGGCACTGAACCTGATGGCAACGCTGAACCCGAACATCACGCACGAAATGATCGACGGCGCCCTGTTCCAGGAAGAAGTCGACGAGCGCCAGATCATGGCGGTGCCGTCGGTCTATCTGAATGGCGAGCATTTCGGCCAGGGCCGGATGACGCTGACCGACATCGTCGCCAAGCTCGACACCGGCGCCGCCGAGCGCCAGACCGAAGCGCTGAATGACCGTGAACCCTATGACGTGCTGATCGTTGGCGGTGGCCCGGCCGGCGCGGCTGCAGCCATCTATGCCGCGCGCAAGGGCATTCGTACCGGTCTGGTCGCCGAAAAATTCGGTGGCCAGGTGATGGACACCGTCGGCATCGAAAACTTCATCTCGGTACCCTACACCGAAGGCCCGAAACTGACCGCCGGTCTGGAACAGCACGTCAAAGAGTACGGGGTAGACCTGATCACCGGTCAGCGTGCCGCCGAACTGAAGCGCGATGGCCAGTTGCAACTGGCACTGGAAAGCGGCGCCACTCTGTCGAGCCGTTCAGTGATACTGGCCCCGGGTGCGCGCTGGCGCGAACTGGGCGTGCCGGGCGAGGCCGAATACCGCAACAAAGGCGTGGCCTATTGCCCGCACTGCGACGGCCCCTTCTACAAAGGCAAGCATGTCGCGGTGATTGGCGGTGGCAACTCCGGCATTGAAGCGGCGATTGATCTGGCCGGTATTGTCAGTCATGTGACCGTACTTGAGTTCGCCGACAAGTTGCGTGCCGACGACGTTCTGCAGCGCAAGGCGCGGTCGATGAGCAATATCGACATCATCACCAATGCCCAAACCACCGAAGTTGTAGGCAATGGCAAGACGGTTACCTCCCTGAAATACACCGACCGGGTGAGTGGCGAGTTGAAAACCGTCGAGCTGGCCGGTGTGTTCGTTCAGATCGGTCTGGTGCCCAACACCGAATGGCTCAAGGGCAGCGAACTGGCGTTAACCCGATTCGGCGAAATCGAAATCAATGCGCGTGGCGAAACCTCAATGACAGGCGTCTTTGCCGCCGGCGACGCGACCACGGTACCGTACAAGCAAATCGTCATCTCAATGGGTGCCGGTTCCACCGCTGCCCTGAGCGCATTCGATCACTTGATTCGGTCCGATGTGCCAGCACCGGCAGAAGACAAGGCTAAGGTGGCGGAACCTGTTTAATAGCCAAACTTCGGAGTTTGGGTTGCCTTGGTGCCAGAAGTCCGTGTCAGGCACCGGGTGCACTTATCTGGGTGGTGCGACACTCGCTCGGCGTGAACCCGTCCGTGGGGCCTAGGCTTCGGCATCCATGCCTCAGACTACCCCAGATAGGTACACCCGGCACCTGACACTCAGTTGGTTGCGGCCTCCAAAACTAAAAGCAGTAACTCAAGTTTCGAAGTTCGCCCAGGAGACTAGCGCCGGGTACTGGGTGTACCCCTGTGGGGGAGTCCGCAGCATGG
>DASSWT010000312.1:0-13871 GCA_035704555.1 Saccharospirillum sp.
GGTCAGTTATGAGCACCGAATTCGGCACTGAAGTCACCAGCGACGACATCGTTGAAACCCTGTCTTTCTTCGACTCCTGGGAAGACCGTTACCGCTATATTATTGACCTGGGTAAAGACCTGCCCGAAATGGACGATGCCCTGAAGACCGATGAACGGATTGTTCGCGGTTGCCAGAGCCAGGTGTGGCTGGTCGATGAGGTCGATGGCGAGCGGATTCGGTTTCAGGCCGATTCCGATGCCCATATTGTTCGAGGCTTGCTTGCCATCGTTTTAGCTGCCTACAATGGCAAGACACGTCAACAGATTCTAGACTTCGATACCGAAGCCTATTTTTCGCAGCTGGACCTGGTCAAACATCTCAGCCCGACGCGCGGTAACGGGCTGAGAGCCATGGTTGCCCGGATCAAGGACATCGCTGCTCACTGACCTCAGGGTAGAGTCATTCTGGCGGGTTGCCTGTGCGACACAAAGGTTGGATCAGTCTGGGGTTATTGTTGCTGTGGCAGGGATCGGCCTGGTGGTCTCTGCAAGCGCTGCCCATGCCCTGGGCACTCTGGGTTGCACTGGGTACGGGCATCGTGTTTGGTGGCGCCATTCTGGGTGTCTGGTCCGTTCATTATCGTCAGCTGAAGCGGGCCGCCGACTACCGGGTGCTGGAAGCGCATCAGCAGCTTGAAACAGTTCGCCAGGAAGCCAACAAAGACCCTCTCACCGGCCTGAACAGCCGCCGTTATATGCGCGAACGGCTCGATGAAGCACTGCACGTTGCGATCGAACGCAACCACCTCTGCGCCGTGCTGATGCTGGATCTCGATTTCTTCAAAGACATCAACGAAGCCCTCGGTCACCAGCTCGCCAATCAGCTGCTGGAGAGCGTGGCAGTGCGCTTGCGTTCCGTGGTCAAGAAGGGCGATTTGCTGGGTTATTACGGGGCCGATGAATTCATTGTCGTACTGCCGAATATTCAGGATGGTATGGCGGCCGAGCTGGTCGCGCGGCGCATTCTCGCCAGCATGGCCGAGCCCTTTGCCGTCGGTTCCCACTCACTTGCAGTCTCGGCCTCTATCGGCGTGAGCCTTGGGCCTACCGACGGGCGTGACGGCGAAACGCTAATCCGGGAAGCCGACAGCGCCCTGGCGCAAACCAAAGCCAGCGGTCGCCGTGGCTATCATTTCTTTACCCAGTCGATGAACATTCAGGCGGCCGAACGGTTGCGAATCGACCAGCATCTGCGTGGTGCTCTTGAACGTGGTGAGCTGTCTCTGGTTTACCAGCCCATCGTGGCGACGGCGGACCGCACGCTCAAGGGCATGGAAGCGCTGATTCGCTGGAACAACCCGGCGCTGGGGCGGGTCTCGCCCGAGGTGTTCATCCCCATCGCCGAGCAGATTGGGGTGATCAGTGAGATTGGGCAGTGGGTGCTGACTGAAGCCTGCGCCCAATTGCGCCACTGGCAGACCCAGTATGAAATTCCGATACTGATGTCCATCAACGTATCACCGCGCCAGTTTCAGGACGGGAGTATTCTGGCTGCCGTTAAAACGGTGCTCGGACAGGTATTGCTGAACCCGAATTCGCTGCAACTGGAAGTGACCGAGGGCTTGCTGGTCAACGCGTCGGAGCGGGTGGTGCGTGAGCTGAATGTGCTGAAGGACGCCGGCGTCCAGCTGGCGCTGGATGATTTTGGTACCGGGTACTCGTCGCTGTCCTACTTGCGTCATCTTCCCTTTACGGTGCTGAAAATCGATAAAACCTTTGTCAACGAGATAGCCCGTCGCAGCCAGGACGAAGCCATGGTCGGTGCCATGGTGAAAATGGGGCATAGCCTGGGTATGGTCGTGGTGTCGGAAGGGGTGGAAACCGCCGCCCAGATGCACTGTCTGGAGGCGCTTGAGGTCGACTGCATCCAGGGTTACTACTTCAGCCAGCCGTTATCGCCGCGCGAATTTGAGAATCGCTTTCTGTCCAAGGGGCGTGCCACCGGCGTTGCGCTGGATGCCTCGGTCTGGGATCGCCTCTGATCTGATCGATCTGGCCGGGCCTGACCTCTCAGGCCACTCAGGCCACTATTAGGGGTGTCAAGGTGGGTAAAAGCCGCCTGGGGGCCATGGTAACGGCGGCCCCAGCCACGTATAATCCGCGCCCGACTCAATTCGTACACAGTGGAGCATTACTGAACATGGCTATTGAACGCACCTTTTCCATCGTCAAGCCTGACGCCGTTGCCAAAAACCTGATTGGCGCCATCTACAGCCGCTTTGAAGCCGCTGGCCTGAGCATTGTTGCCTCAAAAATGGTGCATTTGAGCCAGGAGCAGGCGGAAGGCTTTTACGCCGAGCACAAAGAGCGTCCGTTTTTCGGTGCGCTGGTCCAGTTTATGACGTCTGGCCCGGTGATGGTTCAGGTTCTGGAAGGCGAAAACGCCATTGCCAAGAACCGTGAAATCATGGGTGCTACCAACCCGGCAGAAGCGGCAGCAGGCACCCTGCGCCACGACTATGCTGACAGCATTGACGCGAACGCGGTACACGGCTCCGACGCTCCGGCCTCGGCTGAGCGCGAAATTGCCTATTTCTTCTCGAACGATGAGATCTGCCCGCGCGGCTGATTCGTCGATGCGGGGCAGCGCTTGGCTGCCCCGGCAGGCCCATACAGGCAAGCCAGATGGCGTGCCGGGCCTGCTGTTTTAGAACGACCTACCGAATACAAAGGTGAATTCATGACTGAACAAACGGCACAGAAAGTGAACCTGCTGGGGATGGGAATGCCCGCCCTGGAGGCGTTTTTTGTCGACCGTCTCGGCGAAAAGAAATTTCGCGCGATTCAGGTGATGAAATGGATTCACCAGCATGGCGTCGACAATTTCGACGACATGACCGACATCAGTAAAGCCACCCGGGCCAAGCTTCAGGAATGCGCTGAAATTGTCGCGCCCGAAGTGACTTACCAGAAAGACTCCAAAGACGGCACTCGCAAATGGGTCATGAAGATGCCCGGTGGCAGTGCCATCGAAACCGTTTTTATCCCCGAAGACGACCGCGGCACCCTCTGTGTTTCGTCCCAGATCGGTTGCGCACTGGATTGTTCCTTCTGTTCAACCGGAAAGCAGGGCTTTAACCGGGACCTGAGTACCGCCGAGATCATCGGCCAGGTCTGGATCGCGGTGCGTTCCTTCAACCAGCCGGGCGAAAAGCGCCAGCGCCGGGTCACCAATGTGGTGATGATGGGCATGGGCGAGCCGCTGTTGAACTTCGACAACGTGGTCGAGGCGATGGGGATGATGATGGAAGACAACGCCTATGGCCTGTCGAAGCGCCGGGTAACCCTGAGCACCTCGGGTGTGGTGCCGGCCATATACGAACTGGCCAAGGTCACCGATGTGGCGCTGGCGTTGTCGTTGCACGCGCCGAACGATGCTCTGCGCAATACGCTGGTGCCGGTCAACCGCAAGTACAACATTCAGTCGGTGCTGGAAGCCTGTAATCATTATATGAGCCGGTTCTCGGAAAAACGCGTGACGACCATCGAATATACGCTGATGAATGAAGTCAACGACAAGCCAGAGCACGCCCATGAACTGGTCGAGGTACTGCGCAATACGCCGTGCAAGATCAACCTGATTCCGTTCAACCCCTTCCCGAATTCGGGGTATGAACGCCCGAGCAACAACAGAATGCACAAGTTCCGGGATATTCTGTCGGCAGCGGGTTACAACGTGACCATTCGCAAGACCCGTGGCGATGATATCGATGCGGCTTGTGGCCAACTGGTCGGTGAAGTGACCGACAAGACCCGGCGCTCCGACCGGTTTATTGAAGCGGTTCAATTGGGGCAAACCGCCGCAGATCTGGCCGGTGCCCGGTTTCAGAGGAATGCACTATGAACGTTATTCGTGCCATGGCTGTCGTCGCCTTTTCGCTGTTGCTAACCGCCTGCGTGACCACCACCGAAAGCCCGTTCTCGGGTAAGCGGGATTTGGACAAGGCCGTCGAAACCTACATTCAGATTGGCTATGCGCATTTCGAGCACAACAACCTGTTTGAAGCCAAACGGTCGCTGGATCAGGCGCTGGATATAGACGACGAGGCGCCGGGTGCCCATATGGGGTTGGCCCGTGTTTATGAGGTCGAGCGCGAGATAGATCTGGCCGATCACCATTTCCGTCGTGCCATCCGTTACGGTGGCGGCACCGAGGCACGGTTTCAATACGCAGTGTTCCTGTACAACCAGGGCAGTTATGAAAACGCCCGTGAAGAGTTTGAAGAGGTCACCGAAGACACCTTCTACCGGCGCCGTGCCCAGAGTTTTGAGTACCTGGCCTTAAGTGCTCGGCGTGTAGACCGGATCGATGAAGCCATCGCTGCTTATGAACGGGCCATAGTGCTCGATCAATTATTGGTGAACAGCTACGTTGGCCTTGCCGATTTGCAATTTCAGCAAGATCGTATGCAGGAGGCGTTACGAGCTTACCAGGGGTTTAACGCGCTGGTGCGTTCTGACCGGGCGAATCAAAGCCCCTTTACACTTTGGCTGGGCATCCGGATTGCGCATGCGATGAACCATGATGACCTGTATTCCTCGCTTGCACTCCAGCTCCGCAATCGGTTTGCCAATAGCCCTGAATTTCGTGAATTTCAGAGCTGGAAGATAGAACAGGGTATTTCATGAACAAGCAACACATCAGCCCGATCAAGCGTCGGGTGTCACGTAAAATATGGGTCGGTGATGTTCCGATCGGTGGGGATGCGCCCATCGCCGTGCAGAGTATGACCAATACCGAAACGTGCGATGTGGATGCCACCGTCGGTCAGATTGAACGCCTGCAACAGGCTGGTGCTGATCTGGTTCGGGTGTCTGTGCCCAGCATGGACGCCGCCGAAGCCTTCGGCGCGATCCGCAAGCGGGTCAGCCTGCCGCTGATTGCCGATATTCATTTTGATTACAAGATTGCGCTGCGGGTCGCCGAGCTGGGCGTGGATTGCCTGCGCATCAACCCCGGCAACATTGGCCGGGAAGACCGGGTTCGGGCCGTGGTTGAAGCCGCCCGGGATCGCAACATTCCAATTCGCATTGGCGTGAATGCCGGCTCTCTGGAAAAAGATCTGCAAAAGAAATACGGCGAACCGACACCGGAAGCACTGGTCGAATCGGCCATGCGCCATATCGACATACTGGACCGGCTCGATTTTCAGGACTTCAAACTCAGCCTGAAAGCCTCCGATGTGTTTATGACGGTCGCGGCCTACCGGCAGATCGCCAGCCAGATTGAGCAGCCATTGCATTTGGGCATTACCGAAGCCGGCGGCCTGCGTTCGGGCACGGTCAAGTCGTCGGTGGGCCTGGGCATGCTGTTGATGGACGGCATTGGCGATACGCTGAGGGTGTCGCTGGCGGCTGATCCGGTTGAAGAGATCAAGGTCGGATTCGATATTCTGAAAAGCCTGCGGCTGCGCAACAAGGGCATCAACTTTATCGCTTGCCCCAGTTGTTCACGGCAGAATTTCGACGTGATCGGCACCATGAATGCGCTCGAATCGCGTCTTGAAGATGTGCTGACGCCACTCGACGTTGCGGTGATTGGCTGTGTGGTCAATGGCCCGGGCGAAGCCAAGGAAGCTGATCTTGGCTTAACCGGCGGTAGCCCGTCGAACCTGATTTATGTCGACGGCAAGCCCGATCACAAAGTGCAGAACGACACGCTGGTGGATCATTACGAACAGCTGATCCGTCGTAAAATTGCCGAAAAAGAAGCCGAAGAAGCGCTGGTTATCGCCAAGAGCCAGTAACATGAATCGGCAGGCCACCAAACGATGGGCTCAGTTCCGATAACGAGCCGTGGCCGATAGAATTGAACAAGGGAGAGAAAGGTTGTCCACATTGCAAGCCATTCGTGGCATGAACGATATCCTGCCGGACGCGAGCCCGGTATGGCAGTACCTTGAAGGTCAGATCAAAGCCGTGCTGGGTCAATATGGGTATCGTGAAATTCGCATGCCCGTGGTTGAACCGACTGCGCTGTTCAAGCGCGGTGTGGGCGAGCATACCGACATCGTCGAAAAGGAAATGTACACCTTTGAAGACCGCGGCGGCGACAGCCTGACACTGCGCCCGGAAGGCACCGCCGGTTGTGTGCGCGCCGCCTTGCAACATGGCTTGCTGCACAACCAGATACAGCGTCTGTGGTACAACGGTGCCATGTTTCGCTACGAGCGCCCGCAAAAGGGCCGCTACCGGCAGTTTCACCAGATCGGTGCGGAAGTCTTTGGCATTGCCACGCCGGACATTGACGCCGAGCTGATTCTGGTAAGCGCGCGCCTGCTGAAAAACCTGGGGCTCAGCGACTATGTGACGCTGAACCTGAATACCCTGGGCAGTGCCGAAGCCCGCGGTCGCTACCGCAAGGCGCTGGTCGACTACCTGGAAACGGTAAAAGACCGGCTCGACGAAGACAGCCAGAACCGGCTGTACAGCAACCCGCTGCGCATTCTGGACAGCAAATCCGAAAGCACCCAGGCTCTGCTGGACGACGCTCCCCAGTTTGAAACCTATCTGGATGACGACTCGCGCATGCACTTTCAGAGCCTGTGTACTCGCCTCGACAGTGCTGGCGTGCGCTACGTGGTTAATCCGCGCCTGGTCCGCGGGCTTGATTATTACTCCCAGACCGTTTTTGAATGGATCACCGACAGCCTTGGGGCTCAGGGAACGGTATGCGGCGGCGGTCGTTACGATGGCCTGGTGCCCATTCTGGGTGGCAAGCCAACACCGGCGGCGGGCTTTGCCCTGGGTGTCGAGCGACTTCTGCTGATGCTGGAGACGCTCGATAAGATACCGGCCGCTGTGTTTGACACCGTCGATGCCTACCTGATCATGGCCGGTGACCTGGCTGAAACTCAGGGACTGGCGCTGGCTGAAAAGCTGCGCACTGAGGTTGCCGGTCTGCGATTGATTTCACATTGCGGCGGTGGCAGCTTCAAAAGCCAGATGAAGAAAGCCGACAAGTCCGGTGCACGCTGGGCGTTGATTCTGGGCGAAGAAGAAGCGGCCAACAGCCAGATCACCATCAAACCGTTGCGTGACGATGCGTCGCAGCAAACCCTGGCGCAGGCAGCACTGGCGGACTGGTTGGCGAATCAGTATGGTAGCCAGTCGCAACATGTGGTCACGCACGAGCAATAGTAAAATAGACCTTCGGGCATAAAACAGACAGTCCGGTCGAACCGGAGAACCGGATGCCCGGCATCCGCTAGAGGAGAAAGACAGGGTGTACGATACCGAACAGGAACAGATTGAAGCGATTAAACGCTGGTGGGCAACCTACGGCAATGGCGTGATTGGTGGCATTTTGGTGGCGTTGATCGCCTACTTTGGCTGGTTGTATTACACCAACTCGGTCGATGCCAAGCAGGAAGCTGCCTCGGGTTTGTACATTACCCTGATGGAGCTGGTGGAAGACCCCGACAGTGATGCCGGTGAGCGTCTGGCCATTGTGCAGACGCTGAAAACCGACTACCCCGATACCACCTACGCCGTGTATGGCGCGCTGCAAGCCGCCAAGATCCAGGTAGAGCAGGACGACCTGGCTGCTGCTGAAGAGCAATTGAACTGGGCGGTGGCTAACAGCGATGAATTGCTGCAGCCCATCGTGCAGGTCCGTCTGGCGCGGGTTCAGTTTGGCCGCGATAATGGCGACGCCGCACTGACGACACTCGACAGCATTGAAGCTGAGGGCTACGAACTGGTGATCAACGAGTTGCGCGGTGACATCCTGAGCGCACAAGGTGATACCGACGCTGCCCATGAAGCCTACCGGGTGGCTTACGAGCAGGCTCAACAGCAAGGCGTTGAAAGCCCCTATCTGAAAATGAAGCTGGATAATCTGGCTGCAACGACGGACGACGCTTAATGCGGCTGACTGCGATACTGACACTGGTCGCCAGCCTCACGCTGGCCGCCTGTTCGTCGGGCCCCCTGCGTGAAGCGCCGGAGCCGCTGCCCGAAGAGCGGCCCGAGAAGGCCCGGCTGACGATCGACTGGTGGCATATCCTGGTCGACTTCTATACCGAGGTTCCCCTGAATCGGATTACCCCGACGGTTACCGACCGGGGCATTCTGACCGCATCGCCGCTGGGTGAAGTTGTGCTGCTGAATGAGCGCGGCCGTTTCATCTGGCGCAGGCAGGTGGCCGATCAAATCGTAGCGCCAGTCGCGGCGGACGACCGCAATATGGTCGTCGTCACCGGCAATGGCGATTTGCTGATGCTCGATTGGGAAGGCGAGCCGGTATGGCGAAACGCGCTCAATGCCCTGGCGACCGAAGCACCAATCTTGCTCGATGACCGCATCATCGTGCAGACCACCGATGGTCGTGTTACCGCACTGGAACGCACCACTGGCCGAGCCTTGTGGGCCTACCAGGACGTGGAGCCGGATCTGACCATTACCGGTACGGCAGCCCCGGTTGTGGTGAACGACTGGGTTGTTACCGGGCTGGCTAACGGCAAACTGGTGGCGCTAAACCTTAACGATGGCTCCCCCGAGTGGGAGTACCGGCTGGCCCGGGCTTCGGGCAAGACTGAGGTCAGCCGTCTGGTCGACGTCGATGGTTCAATCACGGTAATCGATGGCTATATTGTGGCAGCGGGTTATCAGGGTGATATGCTGGTGATCGAGGCGGATTCCGGTCGTGTCGTGGCCTCCAAGCCGTTTTCGACTTATAGCGCCATCGTGGCCGGTGACGACTACTGGTATGGCGTGAACGATAAGAGCCACGTTGTAGCAATGGACCCGCAAACGCTGGAACCGGTCTGGACTCAGGACCAGTTCACCTACCGCCGCCTGACCAAAGTGGTTGAGTGGCCCGGCCAGAACGCGCTGGCCGTAGCTGACCACGCAGGTTTCGTACACGTGCTGGATGCCGACACCGGCGAATGGCTGGTGTCTCACCAGATCGACTGGACCGGCATTTACAACGCGCCGGTGCCCTACGGCGACCGCTTGTTGCAACAAGGCAACAGTTCGCGCATCAAGATGCTGAGTTTGCGCCGGCGCGATCAGTAACTGCTTTTGTAGGCGGTTGGAAAGTCCGGTTTTTCAAGCTTTGGAGCTCGCTACCAACTGAGTGTCAGGTGCCGGGTGTACCTATCCGGGGAAGTCCGCAGCAAGGATGCTGCGGTCTAGGCCCCATGGACGGGTTCACGCCGAGCGATGTGTCGCACCACCCGGATAGGTACACCCGGTGCCTGACACGGACGCATGGCACCAAGGCAAAACCGAACTCCGAAACGTGATTAAAATACAAACCGCGAGCCCAGAATGGGTCTCGCGGTTTCTTGCATTAATAGCCTGTTGAGGCACTGGAAGACATCATGATCCCTGTAATTGCCCTGGTCGGGCGACCCAATGTGGGTAAATCGACCCTGTTTAACCGCTTTACCCGCAGCCGGGATGCCCTCGTGGCCGACTGGGCGGGCCTGACGCGTGATCGTAAGTACGGTGACGGCAAGTTGGGTGAGCGCCCCTTTATTGTCATCGATACCGGCGGTATCAGTGGGTTTGAGCAAGGGTTGGACGCCAAGATGGCCGAGCAGAGCATGGCGGCTATTGAAGAGGCCGATGTCGTTCTGTTTATTACTGATGCTCAGGCAGGGGTGACCGCTGCCGACAATCACATCGCCCAGCATTTGCGCAAAACCGGCAAGAAAACCGTGCTGGTGGTGAACAAGACCGATGGTCTGGATACCGATGTTGTTCTTGGCGATTTTCACGAACTCGGTCTGTCGACCGACCCCCTGCCGATTGCCGCTGCCCATAACCGGGGCGTGCGCTCCTTGCTGGAACTGGCGCTCGAAGACTTTCCCGAGCCGGAACCCATTGAAGGCGCCGGGGAAGACGAGCACGACAACATTCGCTTGGCCATTGTCGGTCGCCCAAACGTCGGCAAATCAACGCTGATCAACCGCATCATGGGTGAAGACCGGGTCGTGGTTTACGACCAGGCCGGCACCACCATGGACAGCATCTACATTCCCTACGAACGGGACGGCCAGGCCTATACCCTGATCGATACCGCTGGTATTCGCCGCCGACGCAGTGTCTCTGAAGCGGTTGAGAAATTTTCCATCGTCAAAACCCTGCAGGCCATTCAGGACGCCAATGTCGTCGTGCTGGTGCTTGATGCGCGTGATGGCCTGGTCGAGCAGGACATGCACATGCTCGGTTTTGTGCTGGAATCGGGTCGGGGGCTGGTGGTTGCCATCAATAAATGGGATGGCCTCAGCGACGACGAGAAAAAGAAAATCAAGGAAAGCATCGACCGGCGCATGCCGTTTCTGGACTGGGCCGATATGCACTTTATTTCAGCGCTACACGGCACCAATGTCGGCCACCTCTACAAGTCGGTTGATCTGGCCTATCACTCGGCGCGACGCAAGTGGAGCACCAACCAACTGACCACCATCATGCAGGGCATCATTGAGCTGCATCAGCCGCCGATGGTGCGTGGCCGGCGCATCAAACCCCGGTATGCGCATCAGGGTGGCTCCAACCCGCCGGTCATCGTGATTCACGGAAATCAGTTGGGCGATTTGCCGGGCAGTTACAAGCGATACCTGGAAAATGCCTTTCGCAAGGCCCTGAAGGTGCGTGGCACGCCGATCCGGTTTGAGTTTAAAGTGGGCGAGAACCCCTACGCCAACAAGCCGTCGGGATTTGGCCCCAAGGGTGGACGCGGTGGCAAGCAAACGACCAAGAAAACACAGCGCGCTCGTCGCTAGCGCCCTGACTCTGCTGTTGTGGGGTCTGTCGTCAGCCACGCTGGCGGCAGAATCCACTCAGGTAGAGCGCTGTTATGAGGAGCTGGACGTGCTCAGTGAAGCACCCCTGCGCACGCTTGAACGTTACCCGGCCTATTTGCTGCAACGGCACCAGGCTCAGTTTGACTCTCCGGTTTCCGAAGAGCTTGCCCAATGTGAAACCCGGTTGTCCGCTTTGGTTGCAGAAAACCGGGAGCTGAACCCGGGCCTGCTGAATCAGTTGTGCAGCCGCTCGCAGCGGATCCCGCGTGACTACAGCAGCCTGCAAACCTACCTGATGGGCATTCCCTCCCTGCAATGCGAAAGCCAGTGGTTCGATGCGCTGACGCCTGCCCAGTGGCAACAATTGCAACCGCAGCTGGCCCGCATCAACAGTCTTGAGTATGACTGCACCCGTGCATTGGAAGCGTTGGCGCGGGGAGGGCGGTTGCGCGAACAACTGGCGCAAACCACCCAGCGACTAATCAGCCTGTCGCGCCGGGTATTTACCGCTCAGTGGCAAGCAACACTGGCTGACTTGCCGGATGACGTGGCCACGGCCCTGTCTGAAAGGGAGCTGCAACTGGACCAGTGTGAACGCTTGCTAACAGACCAACTGGCGGCTGCCCATGTCGAATGATACCGTCGCTTTGAACCAGCAAAACACACCGCTCGATCACCTCGACGATGTCTGGCTGTTCGGCTATGGCTCGCTGCTTTATAAAGTCGACTTTCCCTATCTGGAATGCCAACCGGCGAGCATTCGCGGCTGGGCGCGCCGCTTCTGGCAGGGTTCGCACGATCATCGCGGCACGCCGGAAGCACCGGGCCGGGTAGTGACGCTGATCGAGGAGCCCAATGCGGTTTGCCACGGCCTGGCCTATCGGGTAACGCCCGATACGTTCGCTCATCTGGATGTGCGTGAGAAGAACGGTTACCTGCGCTTCTTTACGCCGATGACGTTTCACGATGGCCAGCAGGCAGAAGGCCTGGTTTATGTCGCTAGTGAGGCCAACGCCGCTTTTCTCGGCCCGGCCTCCCTGACCGAGATGGTCAGACACATCGCCTTCAGCCACGGGCCTTCCGGTGCCAATGCCGATTACCTACTGCAGCTCGATGACGCCCTGGCGGAACTGGGCGCGCCCGATGCGCATGTGGCCGAACTGGCCATCCAGGTACGGCAGTTGCTCGAATAACCTGAAAATAACTCAAGTTTCGGAGTTCGCGGTTGGCTATGGTGCCAGTCGCCCGCACCGGCCACCAGGTAGGGCTATCGAGGGTCGGCGTAAACCCATCCATGGAGCCTGGACCGCAGCATCCTTGCTGCGGACCACCCTCGATAGCCCTACCTGGCATCCGGTGCTAGTCCTTTGCTAGCGAACTCCAAAACTTGAGTAATACTACATCGGTGAGACGCCATGCTCAGACTCAACCAGGTCGCCAAACACTTTGCCCAGCCGGACGGTAATGTCACGGTTCTAAACGGGGCCACCTTTCATTTGCCGGCAGGCCGTTCAGCGGCGCTGCTGGGTGAAAGCGGCAGCGGCAAAAGCACGCTGCTGCATCTGGTTGCCGGGCTCGACAGCCCCGATGCCGGTGAACTGATCGTCGACGGCCACAGCAGCCTGACCATGACCAGTAACGACTGGAACCGGCTGCGGCGCGACCGCCTGAGCCTGATTTTTCAGCAGTATCACCTGGTGCCGACGCTGACGGTGCTCGATAACCTGCAATTGCAGGCCCGGCTGAGCCAGCGTCTGGACGCCTCATTTCGGGATCATCTGATTGATCGGCTGGGGCTCGGTGGCCTGACCAAACGCCTGCCGCATCAATTGTCCGGGGGCCAGCAACAAAGGGTAGCCATCGCCCGCGCCTTATTGCATCGACCAGCTCTGGTGCTGGCCGACGAACCCACCGGCAATCTCGATGAAGACACCAGTGAACGCGTTATGAACGTGCTGGTGGATCTGGTGCGCGAAACTGGCAGCAGCCTGCTGATGGTGACCCACAGTGCCCATATGGCGGGGTTTCTGGATGAACAATGGCGCTTGCAACACGGTCAGTTACACCGGCTTGAGGAACCCGTGTTGTGACCGGAAGCCTGTCCCGTCTACTGCGAGTTCTGGTCACCTTGCTGAGCCACCACCGCCGACACCCGGTGCAAACCGTCTTTTTGCTGACTGGCCTGGTGACCGGTGTTGCACTCTGGTCGGCGGTTCAGGTCATCAACGCGCACGCCCGCACCAGTTATGCCGAGGCGGACCAGGTATTGGGGGCTCAGGCGAGCCATTGGGTGCGGTCCCGCAGCGGCGAGGGCGTCTCGGTCGAAGACTACGTGCAACTCCGTCGACTGGGTTGGCGGTCCATCTACCCGATACTGGAGCAACGCCTGACCACGGCCGATCAGGGCGTGGTGAACCTGATCGCCACCGACCTGCTGGTATTGCCGGGTGACGAAACAGCCGGGTCCTCAGGGTTGCCCGAGGGTGGCTGGATGCGGCTGGTGACGCCGCCCTTTGAAGTCTGGTTCCCTGAGACCCTGGCACAACAGCTTGGCCTGAAGAACGGCGACCGGCTGAGGTTAAACTCCGGCACAGAATTACCACCCGCCCGAATCTTTAATCGCGAACAACAAGGCTTGCGCGCCTTTATGGATGTGGGTGCGGCGCTGACACTGCTAGACAGATCCCGGCTTAGCTATCTGGTCGTGGCCGACCTGACCGGTGATGCTGTAGAAGAGCTGAATGCCGACCTGGCATCTCTGAACCCGCAGCTGACGCTGGTGGCCAACCGGCAACGGCTCGATCTCACCGAACTGACCCAAAGCCTGCACACCCAACTGGCGGCGATGAGTTTACTGTCGTTCGCGGTGGGGCTGTTCATCGTCTTCAATGCGGTACGATTTTCACTCAGCGCCCGCCGCCATACGTTGACGACGTTGCGCGAACTTGGCGTTAGCCATCGCCTGCTGCTGGCGGCCATTGCGCTGGAAACCCTGGTGATGAGCCTGATCGGTACGGTCGGCGGGCTGCTGTTAGGGTATGGGCTTAGCCAATTACTGTTGCCCTCGGTCGCC
>DASSWT010000049.1:0-2934 GCA_035704555.1 Saccharospirillum sp.
TCCATCCTGATGTACCTGGCCGAGAAGTTTGGGGCCTTTATCCCGGAAACGCCCTTTGCCCGCACTGAATGCTTCAACTGGCTGTTCTGGCAAATGGGCAGCGCGCCCATTCTGGGCGGCGGCTTTGGCCATTTCTATGCCTACGCGCCGGAGAAATACGAATACCCGATCAACCGCTACACCATGGAGGTGAAACGCCAGCTCGATGTGCTAAACCGTCACCTCGCCGATAATACCTACCTGTGTGGCGACGACTACAGCATCGCCGACATCGCCATTTACCCATGGTATGGCTGGCTGGTACAGAACAAGGTGTACGAGGCTGCCGAATTCCTTGAAGCCGACAGCTACACTCATGTGCTGCGCTGGGCTAATGCCATTGCCGAGCGGCCTGCGGTCAAACGGGGTGTGATGGTGAACCGCACCTGGGGCGAGCCGGAAGAGCAGCTGCCCGAGCGGCATGATGCCAGCGATCTGGAGTAGAGACCAAATAGAGCTCGGGGTACGCGCGCCCGAGCTCTACTGGACTACCGTTTCCTGTCTATTACTTTTTCAGGAACAAATAGAGCCCCACCGCGAAACAGACTGCACCGCCAATATAAAACATCATCACCCTATCTGTTTCCGAACCGGTCACAACTTCGGTCAGTTGAGAACCAATGGATTCAGATAGCTGAAAGCCCCAAAAAGCCAACCCAACCCCTAAGACCAATAACGCAATACCAAGCACGCGCGGTGACAAACCTGAACCTTTACTCATAATTATCTCCTGTCATCTAAAACACTCAGTTAACGTTCCATCCTGGCCTGGGATATGAGCACCCACCGGCCAGAGCGTTGAACACCTGCCGACTACACTGCGCCGCTGGCCCGAAAACCGCAATCACCAAGCTATGAAGAAAACCGGATTCAGCCACCAATACCCGGCACAGTCCCGAATAACCAACCCAGCCACAACGAACATCAATTAAAGGTCATCCTGCGCAGGTACCCTCCCCTGCATGGCCTCAGCCAGAAATTCGACAAATGCTCGCACTCGAACCGGTGTATGGCGATTGTGGGGGTAAACAGCGTAGAAATCGGCCCGGTTACCCTGCCACTCGGGCAAAAGCTCGACCAGCTCACCACGCGCCAGTTCCTCATGCACGTGCCACCAGGACCGGTACAGCACGCCGTGGCCGTCTAGGGCCATGCGTTTAATGACATCCCCATCGTTACTGGACAGGCCGCCTGCGACTTTTATCGATTGTGCAGATCGCGCCTGTGCACGGTGTTCGAAGCGCCAGACGGCGTAGTCGGCCTCGTTCTCTCGAATCAGCAAACAGGCGTGGCGCGTCAGATCAGAAGGGTCACGCAGTGTCTCGGCCTGCTTAAGGTAGGCGGGGGCGGCACACAGCACACGTCGATTGGGCAGAATTCGCCGGGCAATTAGCCGGGAATCGGGCGGTTCGCCAATACGAATACCAACATCAAACCCCTGGTCAGTCAGGCTAACCGGATAATTGGTGAGTTCAAGCAAGCCTTCCAGCGACGCATGGAGACCACAGAACCGGGACAATAACGGGGCGATGTGATGCCGACCAAACCCAAAAGTGGCATTAATGCGCAAACGGCCCTGTAACCTCGTTTGCCGGTTCACCAGTTGTTCCTCCAGCTCACCCAACTCTTCCAGAATAGCGGCGCCCTGGGCCTGATAGAGCACACCTTCGGCGGTTAACGACAGGCGGCGGGTGGTCCGGTGCGCCAGGGATACCCCGAGCCGTGCTTCCAACTGCTTTAACCGCTTGCTCACCGTCGACAGCGACACACCGAGTTCACGCGCCGTTTCAGTCAGGCTGCCGGTTTGGGCCAGTTGCTGGAAAAAGGCCAGATCATCCAGAGGGCTCATGCAATTATCTACTCACACGCAAGAATAGATTGCAGTCTAGCCGGATTATTCATTCCGTTACAGCCACTACACTGACACCAGGTCTTAACCAGGGCACTCGAACCCAGCCACTTCCGGAGATATCACCATGCCTCATTCCATTGCAGTAATCGCCGGCGACGGCATCGGCAAAGAAGTCATGCCCGAGGGGCTGCGCTGCCTGGAAGCAGCCTGCAGCCGCTTTTCAATACCGCTGACCACCCGAACGTTCGACTTCGCCAATTGCGACTATTACCTGGAACACGGCCAAATGATGCCGGACGACTGGTTTGATCAGTTAAAAGATCACGACGCTATTTTCTACGGCGCCGTCGGCTGGCCCGATGCAGTACCCGATCACATTTCACTGTGGGGCTCGATTCTGCAGTTTCGTCGCGACTTTGATCAGTACATCAACCTGCGCCCGGTCAAACTGATGCCTGGCGTGCCCAGCCCCCTGGCAAATCGCAAACCGGGTGATATCGATTTTTTTGTCGTACGTGAAAACACCGAAGGGGAATACTCCAGCGTCGGCGGTAAAATGTTTGCCGGCACCGAACGGGAAATCGTCATCCAGGAAACGGTGATGACCCGCATTGGCGTCGACCGGGTATTAAAATACGCTTATGAGCTGGCTCAGAGCCGACCTCGCAAGAAGCTAACCTCGGCGACCAAATCGAATGGCATCGCCATTACCATGCCCTACTGGGATGAACGTGTTAAGGCCATGGGCCAGCACTACCCGGACGTACAGGTCGATTCGTTTCACATCGACATCCTCACCGCCCAGTTTGTCATGCATCCGGACTGGTTCGATGTGGTGGTCGCCAGCAACTTGTTTGGAGATATTCTGTCGGACTTGGGCCCAGCGTGTACCGGCACTATTGGAATCGCACCTTCAGCCAATATAAACCCTGAAGGAACCTTCCCCAGCATGTTTGAACCCGTGCATGGCAGCGCCCCGGACATCGCGGGCAAAGGCATCGCCAACCCCATCGGTCAGATTTGGTCTGGTGCCCTGATGCTGG
>DASSWT010000051.1:0-5420 GCA_035704555.1 Saccharospirillum sp.
CGATCTTTCAACATCGAGAGCCACAAGGTTTCATCGTCCAGCCAATGGGCAACATAGGCTTGCTGCAGACACTCTCTGGGCGTATTGGCCTCAACCCCCTCCGATGCCAGTGCTTTTTTAAGCGTTTTCCAGGTCAGTTCAACACAAAATTCAAATCGTTGAATGCTTGCGTCTATGACCAATGGCTGATCAGGCGAGTAACTAAGCGACTCCCGAAACCGCTCAAGGGCATGACTTAATTGCTCCAGATTAGTATGCACGCTCATAGATGACCTTTTTCTCGTTTTCGATAGCAGACTTTAAGGGGCTGAACTCAGGTTCAGCATCCAGCCGCACGCAGTCAATGGGTAACAACGTATCCGCCTCATCAATAATCTTAAGCACATCCTGCCACTGTGCCTCGCTGGCGGAGGGACAATAAATCGCTATATCGATATCCGAACGAAGCCGGTGAGTTCCACGCGCTCGGGACCCAAACAGATAAATAGCCTCTACAAACGGAAGCGCAGCAATCCTGTTAATGAATTCGTATTGGTCCGACAGCATCATTCAACTCCAATGGCTTGAAGCAGAATAAACCTTAAGCCCACTGAATTACAGAGACTCGGCGATTTGACTGAGGACGAACAAAAAAGGCCCCGACCACCTTTACGATGATCGGGGCTGCCTTGCTACTCAAGTGTGGGAGTTCGTTAAAATGACAAGCGGCGACTGCCTGGGGTACCCCTGTGGGGAAGTCCGCAACATGGATGTTGCGGCCTAGGCTCCAGGGAAGGATCTACGCCGACCCCACAGGGGTGCCCCAGGTGGTCGTTGCGGACCACTGCCACCTAGAGCCAACTCGAACTCCGAAACTTGAGTTACTATTTGGTAACAGTGGTCCGACACATTGGGACCGGGCCAGCGCACTGGACGGCACAGTGCCGGTTCGGGTCCGGCTGTTGAACCGGAGGCACAAAAAAGCCCTGACCACATTTAAGCAATCAAGGCTTTTTATAATTTTGGTACCAGAGGCCGGACTCGAACCGGCACAGTGTTGCCACCGGCGGATTTTGAATCCGCTGCGTCTACCAATTTCGCCACTCTGGCTGAGTGGAACGCATTCTAGCGAAAATTCCTTTCGCGTCAATGGTTTGAGGCGATGTTTCTGGTGTTCAGGCCGGGCGCAGACGCCAGTGAATGGTTTCACCGGCATAAAACGGCACTATGGCCTCACCATGCCCCAGGGTGATGCGTTCCGGTACCGTCCAGCTTTCGCGCACCAGCCGCACCGTGCCTTCGTTGCGCGGCAGGCCGTAGAAGTCCGGCCCGTGCTCGCTGGCGAAACCTTCCAGGCGCTCCAGCACGCCCATTTCCTCGAACACCTGGGCGTAAAGTTCCAGCGCCGACCAGGCGCTGTAGCAACCGGCACAGCCACAGGCCGATTCTTTCCTGTGTTGCTCGTGCGGGGCCGAATCGGTACCCAGAAAGAACTTGGGTGAGCCGCTGGCAACGGCGGCGCGCAGCGCTTCCTGGTGGCTGCGCCGCTTCAACACCGGCAGGCAATAATTGTGTGGCCGAATACCGCCTACCAGCAAGTCGTTACGGTTCAGCAATAGGTGTTGGGGAGTAACCGTAGCGGCCAGGGTATCCGGGCCCTGGTTTACAAAATCGGCCGCATCGGCCGTGGTGATGTGCTCGAACACCACTTTCAACGTTGGGTGGCGTTCAACAATGCCGGCCAGGTGCTGATCGATAAAGGCTTTTTCCCGGTCGAAGATATCAATATCCGGGTGAGTCACCTCGCCGTGCACCAGCAACAACAAGCCCTGCTCCGCCAGGGCTTCAAACACCGGATCAAGACGGCTGACCGCACTGACGGCATCATTCGAATTGGTGGTGGCACCAGCCGGGTACAGCTTAGCGGCTACCACGCCAGCAGCTTTCGCTGTCCGGATGTCCTCGGCACTGGTGGTGTCGGTCAGGTAGAGCGTCATCAACGGTTCGAACCGGTTGCCGGCTGGACGTGCCGCCAGAATGCGGTCGCGATAAGCCAACGCCTGCTCGGCCGTCGTGACCGGTGGGGTCAGGTTCGGCATAACAATGGCCCGCCTGAAACACCGGGCCGTGGCCGGAACAGTCTCTATCAGCATGTCGCCGTCGCGAAAATGCAGGTGCCAGTCATCGGGTGTGCGCAGTATTAGGTCGTTCATGCTGAATCCTGTGCCGGGGAGCGGGGCGCCTATTCTAACAGGCTAGCCGGTGACGGTAACATCCCGTCATTCAGAACCGACAGATACCATAGAGCCCGGCGGCCCTTTCAGCTAGAATAGCCGCCCTTTTTAACATTGGTGCCCCCGCATCTGGTTATGAACGTCAGCGATTTCGATTTTACCCTGCCGGACGAGCTGATTGCCCGCTACCCGGCTGAACAACGTACCGGCAGCCGCTTGCTGTGCCTGGATGGGCCCACCGGTCAGGTGGCGCACCGCCAGTTTCCGGACATTCTCGACCTGATCGAGCCCGGCGACCTGCTGGTATTCAACAATACCCGGGTGATTCCGGCGCGGCTCTTTGGCCAGAAAGACAGCGGCGGCAAGGTGGAAGTGCTGATCGAGCGCATGACCGGTGACAGCACCGCACTGGCGCATGTACGCGCCAATAAAAGCTGCAAACCGGGCACGCGCCTGGCCATGGAAGGCGGCATTGACCTGGAAGTGACCGGCCGTGAGGAAAACCTGTTCCGGCTGACCTGTCACAACCCGCAACCGCTGGTGGATCTGCTCGAACTGCATGGCCATATGCCCCTGCCGCCCTACCTGGAACGCGAAGATGCCGAGAGCGACCGTGAGCGCTACCAGACGGTCTACGCCCAACGCAAAGGCGCCGTGGCCGCGCCAACGGCTGGTTTGCATTTCGACAAGACCTTGCTCGAAGCGCTGCAGGCCAAAGGCGTCAACACCGCCTTTGTTACCCTGCATGTGGGCGCTGGTACCTTTCAGCCGGTAAAAGCAGAACGCATTGAAGACCACGTCATGCACGCCGAATGGATCGAAGTACCGCCAGAGGTAGTAGAGGCTGCCGCGGCCGCCAGGGCTCGCGGGAACCGGGTCATAGCCGTGGGCACGACCAGTGTGCGCTCGCTTGAAACCGCCGCCCAGTCTGGCGCTCTGCAGCCGTTCACCGGAGATACCAACATCTTTATCTACCCGGGGTACGATTTTCGGGTGGTGGATGCCATGGTGACCAATTTTCACCTACCGCAGTCGACCCTGATCATGCTGATCAGCGCCTTTGCCTGTAAAGACGCCGTTCTGGCCGCCTACCAGGCCGCCATTGATGAACGTTACCGTTTCTTCAGTTATGGCGACGCCATGTTCATTACCCGCAAACCACTGCCATCCCCTGTCCCTGCCCCTAAAAACCAAGAGAGCGACGCATGAGCCGCACCTGTTTTATGACATTTGACCTGACCAGCACCGACGGCAAAGCACGTCGTGGCACGCTGACGTTTCCGCGCGGTGAGGTGCAAACACCGGCCTTTATGCCCGTCGGCACCTACGGCACTGTAAAAGGCATGACGCCGCAGCAGGTTGAGGAAACAGGCGCCCACATCATTCTCGGCAACACCTTTCACCTGATGCTGCGCCCGGGCACCCAGGTGATAGAAGAACACGGTGACCTGCACGACTTCACCGGCTGGAAGAAGCCGATGCTCACCGATTCCGGCGGTTTTCAGGTGTTCTCGCTGGGCAAGATGCGCAAGATTACAGAAGCCGGCGTCACCTTTCGCTCCCCTGTTGACGGGGCCAAGGTTGAGCTGACACCGGAGCGCAGCATGGAAGTGCAGCGCGCCCTGGGCTCGGATGTGGTGATGATTTTCGATGAGTGCACCCCGCACCCCGCCACTCACGCCGAAGCCAAAAAATCGATGGAACTGAGCCTGCGCTGGGCCAAACGATCCAAACAGGCCCATGGCGACAGCCCTTCGGCCCTGTTCGGCATTATTCAGGGCGGTATGTTTGAGGACCTGCGAGATGTCAGCCTGCGCGGCCTGACCGAGATCGATTTCGACGGCTACGCCATTGGCGGCCTGAGCGTGGGTGAATCCAAAGAAGACATGATGCGCATTCTGGATCACGTCACCCCGTCGATGCCGGAACACAAACCGCGCTATTTAATGGGCGTCGGCACGCCGGAAGACCTGGTGGAAGGCGTGCGCCGTGGTGTCGACATGTTCGATTGCGTGATGCCGACCCGTAACGGGCGCAACGGTCACCTGTTCACCACCGACGGTGTCATCAAGATCCGCAACGCCCGGCACCGCCACGACACCAGCCCGCTGGATGCCGACTGCGACTGCTACACCTGCAAGAACTTCAGCCGGGGCTACCTGCATCATCTCGACAAATGCGGCGAGATGCTGGGCGCACAGCTCAATACCTTCCATAACCTGCGCTACTACCAGCGCCTGATGGCTGGTTTGCGTGCGGCCATTGAAGCGGGTAAATTGTCGGCCTTTGTGGACGACTTCTATCAGCGCCGGGGCTTGGAAACACCCGCGCTGACAGACTAACCACCCGGTGCTGTTATGGGGAAAGGCCCGGCATGGGCCTTGTGGCCGTGCCAGGTGCCCCCATAACGTCATTCAGAACTGAATCTGGCTATCCGAAGACGCCACTGGTCATTCGAATACCATTACAACACTTATAAACCATTTGGAGTATTACCATGAATAAACTGTCCGCCGCTCTGCTGGCCATGACCCCGGCACTTTCACTGGCGGCCCCGGCGGCTGGTCAGCCCAGCCCCTGGCAATTGCCGATCATGCTCGGCATTTTCTTCCTGATCTTCTGGCTGATGGTCTGGCGCCCGCAAAGCAAGCGCGCCAAAGAGCACAAAAACCTGATCGCTTCGCTGAGCAAGGGCGATGAAGTGGTGACCGCCGCTGGCATGGCTGGCAAGGTGACCAAGGTGACTGACGATTACGTTATGGTCGAAGTGGCCGACAACGTCGAACTGACCTTCCAGAAGACCGCCATTTCAGCCACCCTGCCCAAGGGTACGCTGAAAGCGATCTGATCGACCCATCGTCAGGTCCCGTCCCGGACGAGACCGACTTGTAAGCCCGCCAGCCAGTTACAGAGAACCCTGGTTGCCGGGCTTACCCAGCTCAGGAAGGCCTCATGCTGAACAAATACCCCTTATGGAAATACGCCATCATTCTGGCGGTACTGGTTTTGGGCGTGCTTTACAGCCTGCCCAACCTGTTTCCGGCCGACCCGGCCATTCAGATTCAAGGTGCCGAAGCCGGCGTTCAAATGAACGACACGACCCTGCAACGCGTCGAGCAACTGCTCGATGACGCCAATATTGATCATTTCGGTGCTGAACTGAATGAACAGTCACTGCTGATTCGACTGAACAGCAATGAAGCCCAG
>DASSWT010000196.1:0-18586 GCA_035704555.1 Saccharospirillum sp.
GGGCGTGAAGCGGCGCAGCATACTGTCCCGGGCGCGCTCTGGCCAGTCATCGGGCACGATGAACCAGTGCCCGTCCTCCTCCTCGCCGGGGAGTCGGCCCAGCCATTGTGCTGGTGTCGGGTGTTTGCGAGCCTCACTGGGCCCGGCGTGTTGCGACAACCACTGGCTCTTGTTGATCCAGCGCCCGTTAAGCCCCTGTTTAAGAGCATCCGATTCGGTCAACCAGGGCCGTATCAGCGCGCCGGGCGCGATCAGCGGCCATGAAGGTTCCTTTGCAGAGGGTGAGCTGGGCGCGTAGGGAACAAAGGCACGCCCGGTCACCCAACCCTGGGAGCGGTCGGGTCTCGGTAGCTTGGCCGGCCAAGCGTTTTCCCTGGCGGCACGCTCGGGCAGTCGCAACTGATGGGACAGCAAGCGCTGTGATTTCAGGGTCATAAAGTCTTTAAGCCCCGATCCGATCCAGCGGCACGCTTCGTCGATGCCGGCTACCGGGGGGATCAGCAGGTAAAATTTGAGCGCCAGTTCGAGATGCACGATGCAGCCCTGACGATGGTCCTCCAGCAGCAAGTCGAGCTCGCCCAGAGTCCGGGAAGGGCTGCGGATGATGCAGTTGCTGGCCAGAATCCGGTAGTCGGGCGAAGCGTTGAACAGTGCCTGAACCAGAGCCTCAAAATAATGCCCCAGCTTGCCATGCCGGGCCTGTTCCAGTGCCTGCCACCGGGTGGTCAGCACCGGGTCAATCAGATCAGTGGTAAACGCCTTGCCCGGATCCCAGCTCAGATCAGCCGCGGGCAGCAGGGCGGGTGCCTGAAGGATCCACAACAGATCCTGACGCAATTGAGCGCGGACTGCTTCGTCCATGCGGGTGCCTTCTGGTATGCTTCGGAACCGTTGACGATAACTGAAGCGACCTTAATGACCAAACCCGAACACACCCAATCTTTCGACCGGATTGGTATTGTTGGCCGACTGGACAGCGACAGCGTCGTACATTCGGTGCGCCGCCTAACGCAGCTATTAAGTGAGTTGAAACGGGCCTGCCGAATCGATTTACCGCTTGCCGAGGCCATTCCGGGCCTGGATTGTGACTCGCTTGACCGGGACGGTCTGGGCCTCTGGGCTGACCTCATTATTGTGGTCGGTGGTGACGGCACACTGCTGGGCGCCGCCCGGGATCTGGCAGAGTACAATGTTCCCTTGCTGGGTATTAACCGGGGGCGACTCGGCTTTCTGACCGACATCATGCCGTTTGAGATGGAGCAAAGGGTTCGTGATGTCTTTTCGGGCCGTTATGTCATCGAAAACCGGTTTTTGCTGCAGGCCAGCATCATTCGGGATGGTAAGGTGCTGGAAACCGGCAGGGCGCTGAACGACGTGGTGCTGCACTCTGGCCAGAGCATTCGGATGATCGAATTCGAACTCTATATCAATGACCAGTTTGTCTACAGCCAGCGTTCTGACGGGCTGATTGTGTCAACGCCCACCGGCTCCACCGCCTACGCGTTGTCTGCCGGCGGGCCGCTGGTGCACCCGAGCCTTGATACCATGATTCTGGTGCCCATGTTTCCGCACAGTCTGAACAACCGACCTCTGGTCGTGGGTGCTGATACTCTACTCAGCATCCAGCTGGGTGAGGATCATGGTTTCGAGCCGCAGATCAGTTTTGATGCCCAGCACCATATCGCTATCGCGCCGGGCGATGAACTGAAGATCAGCCGGTTTCCACAGGCGCTGCGCCTGTTGCACCCGGAGGATCACAACTATTACGAAATTTGCCGCACCAAACTGGGGTGGGGCAATCGTCTTGAAGATTAATCCCTTGTCTCTGGTCAGATTGACCGCACATGGGATCAGAGCAGGTTGGAAGAGGGTGAATCCATGAATTTTGACGCCGTAGCGGGGAGTCTGTCTCCCGAAGTCTACAGCCGGCTGAAAGAGGCCGTTGAACTGGGCAAGTGGCCAAACGGGGTGGCCCTGACCAAAGAGCAGAAAGCCCTTTGCCTGGAAGCCTGCCTTAAATACGAGATCAGCAATGGCGTGCCCGAACAGGCCCGTATTGGTTACATAGAACGGCCTGAATCCGTTAAGCGCAAGGCTGAGAAACTGAGTGACATCCAGGTGATTAATTTGCCTGGCGCCGGGGACACACTGCAATGAATCTTGATCTGTTCAGTGAAACGTCGGACGAAACCACCGAGCTCGGCCGGGGCGGCCTGGTGAAGATGCTCAGCGATGCGACCTCGCCGGTGCAGTATAAGCTGCGCCTGGGCGACCGCGACATTGATATGAATGCCCGTATCGGTACCCCTATCCGCCTTGAATATCTGGGTGAAATTCACTGCGTCTACTGCGACAAGGTCACCAACAAGAGTTTTGGACAAGGCTATTGCTACGAGCATTTCACCACCCTGGCTCAGTGCGACAGTTGCATGATGAGCCCGGAAAAGTGCCATTTTGACCAGGGCACCTGTCGTGAGCCGGAATGGGCTGAAGCGACCTGCATGCAATCGCATTATGTCTATCTGGCCAATGCCAGTGGCATCAAAGTGGGCATTACCCGCGGCGGCCAGGTACCGACTCGCTGGGTAGATCAGGGTGCCACCCAGGCGATGATCATCGCCCGGGTGACATCACGTAAACTGGCCGGCTTGATGGAAGTGATTTTCAAGCAGCATGTCGCTGATAAGACCAACTGGCGTACCATGCTCAAGGGCACATCTGAACCGCTGGACCTGCCAGCGATTCGTGACCAACTGGTGGCCGAATGCCGCCCCGAACTGGACGCGCTCATTGCCCAGTACGGCCTGCAGGCAATACAACTGATTAATCATGCGGACGTACGGTCGCTCGACTACCCGGTAGAACGTTACCCGGAAAAAGTCAGTAGCCTGACGCTCGATAAACAGCCCGTTGTCGAAGGGACCTTGCTGGGCATTAAAGGCCAGTACTGGATTCTCGATACCGGGGTCATCAACATTCGGCGCCACACCGGCTACCAGGTGGTGTTGCGCTAACGTTAAAACTCAAGTTTCGGAGTTCGGGGGACCTTGGGTGCCAGTCGTCCACTTCGGCTACCAGTGGTGCCTCGGCGGGGTCGGCGTGAAGCCGTCCGTGGAGCCTAGACCGCAGCATCCATGCTGCGGACTACCCCGCAGAGGCACCACCGGCATCCGCCGTTCGTATTGTGCGAACTCCGAAACTTGGGCTAATAGGCTCCTACCCGGGCCTGACACCCGGTTTTCGTACCGGCCTTCCCGACCCAGCCCCACAAGGGCTATTGTTCAAGGGCAAGAGTGAGACACTGATGAGAACACAGGATCCGAAAACGATTTACCTCAAGGAATACCAGCAGCCTGCCTTCTGGGTAGAGCACATCAACCTGACCGTGCGGTTGTTTGATGGTTACACTGAAGTGGCCTCAGAACTGAGCCTGAAGAAAAATCCGACGGTGAACAGCCGTGAGCTGGTGTTGAATGGGGTAGAGCAGTCCATTCAAACCCTGCATCTGGGTGACAAGGCATTGTCTGAAGGCGACTACGATTACAGCGATGGTGTGCTCAGGCTGCAGTGCGAAGCCGATGAGATCCGCTTTCGTGCCGTGACGCACATTGACCCGCAGAACAACACCTCACTGGAAGGCCTGTATCAGTCCGGCTCGATGTATTGCACCCAGTGTGAAGCCGAAGGGTTCCGCAAAATTACCTTTTACCCGGACCGCCCCGACGTGATGGCAACCTTTACCACCCGCATCGAAGCAGATGCCAAAGCGTTTCCGGTGCTATTGTCGAACGGCAACCCGGTCGACAGCGGGTCTCTGGAAGGCGGGCGGCATTATGCGGTCTGGGAAGACCCGTTTCCCAAGCCGAGCTACCTCTTTGCTCTGGTCGCCGGTGATCTGGCGAGTAAGGATGACCGTTTTACTACGCGCAGTGGCCGCGATGTAACACTGCGCATTTTTGTCGAGCCGCAAAATGCTCACAAAGTCAATTTTGCGCTGGTATCCCTGAAGAAGGCGATGCAATGGGACGAGGAAGTTTATGGCCGGGAGTACGATCTGGATCTGTTTATGATCGTCGCCTCAGACTTTTTCAACATGGGCGCTATGGAAAACAAAGGGCTGAATATTTTTAACAGTGCGGCGGTACTGGCGTCGCCCGATACCTCGAATGATCAGCGTTTTGAGCGTATCGAAGGCATTGTTGCCCACGAATATTTTCACAACTGGAGCGGTAATCGGGTAACCTGCAGGGACTGGTTTCAACTGTCGCTGAAAGAAGGCTTTACCGTTTTTCGCGATACCGAATTCAGCTCCGATATGCACGACCGGGCAGTCAAGCGAATTGAAACGGTGGCTGGCTTGCGTGCGGGTCAGTTCCCTGAAGACAACGGCCCCATGGCGCACCCGGTACGGCCCGACTCCTACATTGAAATCAACAATTTCTACACCGCCACCGTGTATGAAAAGGGCGCTGAAGTCGTCCGGATGATTCACACCCTGATTGGTCCGGAACATTTCCGGCGCGGGTCGGATTTATACTTCGACCGGTTTGACGGTCAGGCGGTGACCACCGACGATTTCGTTGCCTGTATGGAAGAGGTGTCGGGTCTTGATCTGACCCAGTTCAAGCGCTGGTACAGCCAGGCCGGAACCCCCCGGCTGGCGGTCACTGACCGGTTTGATAAAGACAAGGGCACCTACACCCTGAGCTTCCACCAGTCCTGCCCGGCGACGCCTGGCCAGACTGACAAGTTCCCCTTTGTTATTCCGGTAAAACTGGGGCTGTTGGGCGCCGATGGCCAGGACCTGCCGATAGAAACCAAGGCCAATTACAACGCCGATACCGAAGTGCTGACGCTGACTGATGAGCTGACTGAAGTGGTCTTTACCGGTCTGAAAGAACGGCCGGTGCCCAGTTTGCTGAGGGATTTTTCAGCGCCGGTAAAATTGTCGTTCGGCTACACCGACGAGCAACTGGCCTTCCTGGCGGCAAATGATGTCAATGGCTTCAACCGCTGGGATGCACTGCAGCAACTGTACCTTAGGGCCATTCTGAGCATGGCAACCGATCACCGCGCCGGGCGCACGCTGTCGGCGCCGTCTGTTGTGGTTGAGGCGGTGGTCAATGTGGCCGGTGACGCGTCGCTGTCGCACGCCATTCGTGCCAGCATGCTGACATTGCCCGGCTACGCCATTCTCAAAGACGCCGTCGATGTCGTCTACATCGACGACCTGATCGCTGCGCGCCAACATCTGGTGAAAACACTGGCGACCCGCTACCGGGATATCTGGCGGTCACTGACCGAAAAGCTCAGCAGCGATGCGCCGTACGAATTTAATGCTGAAGAATCCGGCCGCCGCCAGTTGCAGGGCCTGAGCCTCTGGTACTGGTTGAAGGCAGGGGATCAGGCCGCCTTTGATTTTGCCGCCGAGCTCTACGCCAACGCCACCAACCAGACTGATCGCAGCAACGCCTTGCGCGCTGTGCTGGCGGGTGATGCCGAAGCGCTGCAACAATCGCTGTTGAACGACTTTTATGAGCGCTGGCACTCGGATACCCAGATGGTCGAGCAGTGGCTGACCATGCAGGCAAGCACCCCGGGAATGACGGTTGCCGGCATAGAAACTCTGATGCAGCATCCGGCGTTCGACATTAAAAACCCGAACAAGGTGCGCAGTGTTATCGTGGGCTTTGCCATGAATACCGAGTCGTTTCATGACGCCAACGGGGCAGGGTATGCCTTGCTCGCCAGCGTTATTCAAAAATTGAATGCCATGAACCCTCAGTTAGCCGCCAGGCTGGTAACGCTGCTATCAGACTGGAAACGCTACGATGCAACGCGGGGCAAAATGATGGCATCGGCTCTGGAGACTATTCTGGCCACGGAGTCACTGTCGGCCAATGTGTTCGAGATGGCACAACGCGCTCTGAAAGACTGAATCGGTCTGCACAAGGTGCATAACTGATTGAAATACAACACAAAGTATTGACAGTCGGTTCGGTGCCAGTAGAATACGCGTCGTTGTCAGGCGCGAGTCCGGCACACCTTTGGGGCTATAGCTCAGCTGGGAGAGCGCCTGCATGGCATGCAGGAGGTCTGCGGTTCGATCCCGCATAGCTCCACCAAACTCTTAAAAAACCGGTCCTTGTGACCGGTTTTTTTATGGGCGGTACACTTGGCGTCTAATGAGCTAAAACTCAAGTTTCGAAGTTCGCGGCTGGCTTACGTTGCCAGTCGCCCGCACCGGCCACCAGGTAGCGCTATCGAGGGTCGGCGTAAACCCGTCCATGGGGCCTGGACCGCAGCATCCATGCTGCGGACCACCCTCGATAGCCCTACCTGGCATCCGGTGCTAATTATTTGCCAGCGAACTCCGAAACTTGAGTTTAAAGTGCAATTGGTTTGAGAGTAAGCGCCCTGTGCCAGGGTTGCCGCTGCCAGGGTGGTCTGAGGCATGGATGCCGAAGCCCAGGCCCCATGGATGGGTTTACGCCGACCCTGGCAGCGGCAAGCCTGGTTCAGGGCCGTTGCCACTGCCACCGTAGAATCTGGTGTGGTTTTTAGGGTTCCTGTGGCTCCAGAATAATTTCAATGCGCCGGTTCCGTTGCCGGCTGGCTTCGTCGGTTTCGGTGACCTGTGGCTGGGTATCGGCAACGCCGGTTGCGCTCAGACGGTCCCGGTCTATGCCCAGTTCTGCAAGCCGGCGCACAGCGGCGCTGGCGCGCGCTGAACTGAGCTCCCAGTTTGTCGGGTAGGTGTCGCGCATGGAGACGACAGGGCGACTGTCGCTGTGCCCAATCACTCGTACGTGGTATTGCTCGAAACTTTCGATGGCCCGGGCCACTTCTTCCAATACGGCGACTGACTGATCGTTTAGCTGGGCTGAGCCGGAATCAAACAGAATCGCCTCTGGCAGTTGAATCACGGTAGACCCATCAGCGCGTTGTTCGATCGCTTGGGTGCTGTTATCACTTAGCGCTGTTAGCTCCTGTTCTAAGGCATCTATGGCTTGTTGCTCTCGCTGTAGACGGCTTTGCAGGTCGGCGACTTCCTCCTGACGACCGGTCAGAGCGGTATTGGCGGCCTGCAACTGCTGCTGGTAGCGTTCATTCAATCGTTTCTGTTGCTCCAGTTGCTCGGTCAGTTCCCGGTTGGCCTGCGCTCTGGCTTCAGCTTCCGACGCCAGTCTTGCCAGCTCCTGTTGACGGGTTGATGCGGACTCGAGGCGTTGTTGCGTCTGTTGTTGCGTGGCCACCAGGTTGTTGTATTCCTCGGTGACTTCGTTTAACCGTGCCTGCAGCTCAGTCACGATGTCAGACAGTCCTGTCTGTTGGTCAGTAAACTGGGCCAGGCGCTGTTCGAGCTGACGGTTTTCATCGCTAAGGGTCTGAACTTCAGTACGGGCTGCCAGCAAATCCGAAGATTGGTCGCTTACCTGTTGCTTCAGTGTGCGCATGGTTTGGGTTAGTTGCTGGTTGTCCCACAATACATAAGCCGTAAAAAGTGCAAGTAGAAGGGCAGCGGTCAGTGCCCAGAGGGTCGATCTTGGCATGGCGTGTTCCTATGTCAGTGATGTGTCAAGCATGACCCAAAACCCGGTCAGGTGTCGACTTTCTTTCGTCACCAATCCCGCTGAGGCGGCGCTCCTGTTGCCGATAATTTGAAAAACAGTCAATCAGTTCACGTTCCGGCGCAATATCCGTGCGTTTCTTCAGGCACTGGTCAATACTATTGCAGCGGCTGGTCTGAATCGGGTAGCGCAACAGGCCATGACAGCGCTGGAAAGACCACCTACAACAAAAAGAATGGAAACAGCATGAACGACACAAGCAAAGCCCGTCATTATCAAACACCCTTGCAGGAACTGGCGCGTCATGTCAGTGAGCGGGGGGATGAAGCCTACCTGCATCAACCGGTTAACCGGCAATTAACGGTGTGGACCTGGAAAAAGGTGGATGAAGATGCCCGCAAGATTGCCCAGGGGCTGAAATCGTTGGGGCTGAACCCGGGGGATCGGGTAGCGATTTTCGCCAAGAACAGTGCCGAGTGGTTTATTGCGGACTGGGCCATCATGATGGCCGGTATGGTCAGCGTACCCATCTACGCGACGGCCGGTGAGTCGACGCTGCAGTATATTCTGGATCACAGTGAAGCCAAGGCGATCTTCGTCGGCAAGCTGGATGACAAGGCCGCGGGTTCGGCCGTCTTCGATGGCTCGATTCCACGCATCGGCTTCCCTTACGACACCGTCGAGCATGATATTCGCTGGAAAGACTGGATCAGCCAACAAACGCCATTGACCGATGTTGCCAAGGTAGGTCTCGATGACATCATGTCTATTGTGTACACCTCGGGCAGTACCGGTAACCCGAAGGGCGTGGTCCTGAAGTTCCGTCAATACGCAGCAGCCGCGACTGCCAACCGCAGCGTCATTGGTTTACGCCCCGACGATCGCACCGTCTCTTATCTGCCTCTGGCTCACATTACCGAGCGAACCGTCATCCAGGGCACCTCCTTGTATGCCGGCGGTCCGGTCTATTTTGTGGAATCACTGGATACCTTTGTTGATGATCTGAAGGTCGCTCAGCCAACCGCGTTTTTGTCGGTGCCACGGCTTTGGGTTCGCTTTCAGGCTGGTGTTCATGAAAAGATGCCGGAGCACAAACTGCAGAAACTGTTGCGCATTCCGTTGCTCGGCAAGCTTGTTGCCAAGAAAATTCGCCAGGGCCTGGGGCTAAATTCGGTACGTATTTTTGGCTCGGGGTCCGCGCCCATTTCGCCGAGCACCTTGCACTGGTATTACCGCCTGGGCATTCCCATCTGTGAAGCCTGGGGCATGACCGAAACCGCCGGTCTTTCGACTACAAACATGCCATTCCGGGAAGACAGACTGGGTACCATCGGTGTCCCCATCGATTGTCTGGAAGTTCGCCTCAGCGAGCAGGGCGAAATGCAGTTGCGTGGCGATACGGTTTTTGAATCCTACTATAAAAATCCGGAAGCGACAGCCGCATCGTTTGAAGATGGCTGGTTCAAGACGGGCGACAAGGCGATCAAAAATCCGGATGATTCCTACACCATTGTGGGTCGTCTGAAAGAGGAGTTTAAAACCGCCAAAGGCAAGTACGTCGCACCGGTACCGATCGAAAGTCAGTTGGCGGGCAACCCGGACATCGAACAGGTGTGTCTGATGGGCAGTGGCCGCACCCAGCCGGTTGCCGTGGTGGTGCTGGCTGAACACTTGCGTAAGTCGGCGCGCGAACCGCTGCGGGCATCTCTGCAACACACGCTGTCTGCCGTTAACGCCGGGCTGGAATCGCACCAGCGTCTCGATGGTATTCTGGTGGCAGATGATCTCTGGAGTATCGAGAACGGCCTGCTGACACCAACGCTGAAATTGAAGCGTGCGGACCTTGAAAAACAATACCAGGATCGCCTGGCCAATGTGACAGCCGGCAAAGTGTTCTGGGAAGATGAGACCGTGACTACTTAGGGTCGATATAAATCGGATCTGATAATCGAGCTATCTGATATGAGCCCGGCCAATAGCCGGGCTTTTATTTCATAGCCGAGAAATGGCCTCATCGTGGAGCGGGTTGAACGCAAAATGCCTCAAATTGGGTCAACTCCTGAGGCTGAACGTTGCAATCTGACATCGCCTGGAAGCCGTGCTAGCCACTGGGTTGGCCTAGCCGGGGTCGGCTTGAATCCTTCCGTGGAGCCTAGACCGCAGCATCCCTGCTGCGGACTACCCCGACTAGGCCAACCCAGCAGCCAGCACTCACATCAGGGTTATATTCGAACCTGAAAGAACAGCTGTGTTTATCTCGGATCCAGGTTAATTTTTTTGGTTTCCATACACAACTAGTGATGAACCCTAACAGGCAAGATTATTGCAATAAGCTCTTCTAACAACCGCTAATCTTTCGGCCATGCGGATAGAATCTCAGCAGAGGAGTCGAGTATGTCAGAACAACAAAACTGGTTGATCAAACCCGAAAATTATCGGGCGTTGTAGAATATCAGGAAGCGCATTCGCGCCATTTATGGTGATGATATTCGCATTACCTCGACGCAGGATCTGGCGATTCTGACTCGCTATCGCAATGACAAAGATTCCAAATTAAATGCGTTGTTGTCTGAGTTCGAGGAACGCGCGCCTTTTGACCTGAGTGACTGGGAAGAGCCAGCGGTACATGCTTCAGGGCAACCGCATCGGGTGTATCGCGGGCAGGTTGTGGCTTAAGAGTCTTTGGGCTATCCCACAAGTATATAGATCAGCCAGGCCAGTCCGTAGAGTGGGATTTGGTGAATCATATAGAAGCCCAGGCTGTGTCGGCTGAGCCAGAGAAAGGGGCCTGTTGTTGGTAGCAGAGGCAGTCGGTTGATGCCGAATAAGCGTTTGTGTCCCAGGTAAATCCCGATGTATACCATTCCTAGCCAGGGAATCAGGCGGGTTAAATCCATGGTTCGGTCTGGCAGGTTCAGGGGCTCGCGCAGCGCCTGATATAACGGCGCCAGATTGAACCAGTCGGTTAGATTGAAGAGTGCGATGATGGCAATGCCGGCCATCAACGCCAGCCGGGGTGTATAAATCAGTGGCAGTGCCAGCAGACTGGCGACGGCGATGAAATGCAGCACGCCAAACCAGATCCAGTTGCTTGGGTACAAAAAAAAGGTCGCCACGCTAAAGGTTAGCGCCCCGGCCACGATTTTTATCTCCCGAATCCAGAAGGCCCGCCAGCGAATGCCATTGGCATTGGCCAGAACCAGGCTTGCGCCCACACTCAGGAAGAAGAGGGTGACGATAATGCTGCGAAACACGGCCCAGAACGGGGCTTTTGCATCGAAACTGAGATAACCGAAAACGCTCAGGTCGTAGCCGAAGTGAAACACCGCCATTAAGACCAGTGCCAGGGCTCGCATCTGGTCGATGCTGATGAGTCGTTTTCCCTGGGTCCGAGTCCAGGTGGTCTGGCCTGATCTAATGGCTGTCGTCAAAACGGGCTTGCTCCGGAATCTGACAGGTCCTGACCGTTTAGCGGGTGGTAAATGATCTGGTGGTGGGGGGTGTTCCCGTTCCAGGCCAACTGCTGGGTGATCAGTGTCTGGTCGGTGCGCCATTGGGTTTTCAGGATTAACGCATCACGTTCCAGAGCTTCGGCCCAGTCGTCCGGTGTGGTGTTTGTTGCACCCGATGGCTGAAGCACCTGTTGCTGCACAGGTTCACCGTATTGCTGGGTGATCAGTGCGCGCACGGTCTCGAATTGGGTTAGCCAGGCATCGGTCGGGCTGGCCGGGGTGGCACTGAAGATGAAACGCCCGGTTGCCAGCCGGCCGTCTTCAAACTGGTAGACCAGCCGTGTGTTGTCGATACCGGGCAAGCTGGCCTGGTAAATAAGGTAGTCCCGTTCAGTCAGGGGTGTGAGGTTGGGGCGTTGTTCGAGGTCGCGAACCGTCATGGCGCTCTGGCCCCAGTTGGCTACTCCAAAATCCTCGGCAGAAGTTGCCGGCACGATGGCCAGCAGGCCAAAGCATAGCCACCCCGTTCTGAACAGGCTCATAAAACTAACTCCGTTCGAAGCGTTCGAGCAGTTCATCACCGCTCAATTCATCAAAATCGGCGGCGTCGGCATCCTCTTCATCCCCAAGCTGACGCTGGTATGATTCCTCGGTGGGTTCATCCGACTGGCCTGGTGTCTGTGGCTTTTTGGGCCCCTGTCCAGCGCTCGTGTCCTTGCCTTTGTTTTCTTCCAGAAACTTGGCATAGGCTGATTTGCTGCGGTTTTTATGCTTTGCCAGCCGGTTTTTACTGGGGATTTTTCCTTTATCCCCTTTGCTGATGAAGGTTTTCTTCGACCCGGTCTTGATTCCGAGCCGGTCTTTCAGTGAGCGACTCTTTTTTCTGCGTGACATGCTTTTCCCATCGAATTGGGTTGAATGTGTCCCCATTATAGACGCTTAGAGCCGAATCTAAATGCACAGAATAGGGTAATTCATGGAATACAGAGAATTAGGTCGCTCCGGCCTCAAAGTTTCAAGCATCGCACTGGGAACTATGACCTGGGGCCAGCAGAATACCGAGGCCGAGGCACATCAGCAGATGGATTACGCGCTGGCGCGTGACATCAATTTTTTCGACGCCGCCGAGATGTATCCGGTGCCGGCCAAAGCGGAGACGTACGGGCGGACCGAGGAATACATCGGTACCTGGTTTAAACAACGTGGTCAGCGTGACCGGGTTATTCTGGCGACCAAGGCTATCTCAAGAGGGGACTTCGATTACATTCGTGGTGGTCCGACCCTGTCGCGGGAGCACATCAAGCAGGCCTGTGAAGCCAGTCTGCGCCGCCTGCAAACCGATTACATTGATCTGTACCAGTTGCACTGGCCCGACCGGAGCACCAACTTCTTCGGCAAGCTGGGGTTTCAGGGGCTGAAGCCCGACGAGGCGGCCGTCAGCATTGAAGAAAGCTTGGCTGCGCTGAATGAGCTGGTTCAGGAAGGCAAGGTGCGGCGCATTGGTGTGTCGAATGAAACACCCTGGGGCGTGGCCGAGTACCTGCGTCTCAGTGAGCAGCAAGGCCTGCCGCGGATTGATAGCATTCAAAACCCCTATAATCTGCTTAACCGCAGTTTCGAGGTGGGCCTGGCTGAATTTGCCTGTCGTGAGCAGGTGGGTTTGCTGGCCTATTCACCGCTGGCGTTTGGCATGCTGGCCGGTAAATATCTGGACGGTCAGCGACCCGAGGGTGCACGCCTGACGTTGTTCGAGCGTTTTCAACGCTACAACAACGCTCAGGGCGTTGCCGCCACCGCTGAGTACGTGCAGGTCGCGCGTGATCATGGGCTGGACCCGGCCCAGATGGCGCTGGCCTATGTAACCAGCCGTTCATTTGTGACCAGCAACATCATCGGCGCCACCTCGATGGAGCAGCTTGAAAGCAACATCGACAGTGAAAGTCTGGTGTTGTCGGACAAGGTTTTGGCGGATATTGAAGCGGTGCACAAGCGCCAGCCCAATCCTTGCCCCTAAGTCCGACAGCCTGGAAGGTCAGGTCGATTCGATAATCTTCAGCCCAATGCCTGATGGCGCGTGACGGACCACGCGCATCATGACCACGGGCGCTGGCATAGGTAAGCCGAGGACCTGGCTGCGTACCTGGGTGCCGAGGTTAAAGTGCTGCTTCTGAGTGGGCGTTAGCTCCACAAAGGTGCCGCCGTCAGAGATATTCCAGGTCTTGGCCTCCGTCCGATAACCTTCCCGGGTGACGAGTTCGATGGTGACTTCGAGCCGGGTTCGCGGGTGGCCCCGCTGGTCCTGGCTCACCACTGATCTCGCAATTGTCGCAGTGCGGTAAAGCGATCCTGTGCGGTGTCCGTGCGGAAACCTTGATCACTGAGCACCCGTGCCAGGGTCTCGTCTTCGAGCCGGAAAAACAGGTTTATCTGGTCTTCATCGGCCAGAGTTGTCGTCAGACGGGTATCCGGGGTCTGCTGGTCGCTGGTGGCTTTCATGGCTTCAGCGGGTGGATGGCCGGGCAACAGGCTTAACGTAAACCCCAGGTTGGTCGGCAGGTAGTCGTGCCCCGGGTAGATGCGTGTTTCAGGCTGGGCTCGTCGCCGCAATTGCTGAATGCTGTGAAACAGGGTTTCGGTATCGCCGGAACGGGTGTTGCCGACGCCGGCGTTAAACAGGGTGTCGCCACAGATCAGCGTGGGTTCCGGTTCGGTCAGATAGAACACGCCGTGGCCGGGTGTGTGGCCGGGTGCTGCCCAGAAGTGCGCCGTGGACTGGCCCAGAGTCAGCTCCTCGCGATCACGCAGCCAGTGGTCGGCCTGAAACCGGCCCTGACAGGATTCCGGTGCCCTGACCCGGGCGCCGGTTTTGGCCTTGAGTTCGTCGAGATGCCGGATATGATCGCCGTGTTCATGGGTGATCCAGATATCGGTAATGCGCAGCCCCTGATCTTCAGCCAGCGCCAGCAGGTGGTCCGCGTCATAGGGGTCGACAGCGGCGGTCGCCTGGCTGTGTTCGCACACCACCAGATGGTTGTAGTTCTGTAAAGAGTTTGGAACGAAGGTTCGAATGACTCTCATGGTATACTCATCGGCATTATTTCTATCAACCCTATGCAAAAATCCCGTTTGAAACAATGACCCTGTCGTGGAATTCTCCGACCCATTCACCGACGTTGCCAGCAGCGGCGAAGAATGAGTCAGTTCAAGCGCTGTTCGGCACAGCGCCACTACCGGACAACCCCACTAGAAGAGGAACAATCCCTGATGCCAGCAGTGATGTCGGTCATATCACCCGCCAAAAAACTGGATTTTGAGACTCCCGCACCGGTCGATAGCCTGACTGAAGGGCGTTTTAACCAGGAAGCCGCCGAACTGGTCGATGTGTTACGTACCTGCACCGTCGGCGACCTCCAGGAACTAATGTCGCTCAGCGAGTCTCTGGCCAGCCTCAATGTGGAGCGGTTCAGTCGATGGCAGTTGCCGATGGACCCTGTCAGCAGCAAGCAAGCCCTGTTCGCGTTCAAGGGGGATGTGTATCAGGGGTTGGAGGCTGACACCTTGACGTCCGAACAAATTCAGCAGGCGCAGGCTCAGGTGCGCATTCTCTCTGGTTTGTACGGGCTGCTGCGACCTCTTGACCGGATTCTGCCGTATCGGCTGGAGATGGGTACGCGGCTGTCCACTTCCCGTGGGCGCTCTCTCTACGACTGGTGGGGTGACTCCCTGACTGATGCGCTGGCTGACGATGTGCGTAAAGCCGGTGCCAAAACACTGGTCAATCTGGCTTCAAACGAATACTTTAAAGCGGTTAGGCCGAAACGGTTGCCGGTTCCGGTCGTGACGCCTGAGTTCAGGGATCTCAAGAACGGGCAGTATAAAATCATCTCGTTCTACGCCAAGAAGGCGCGAGGCCTGATGGTCAGGTATATGCTCGAAGAGGATATAGCGGCTGTTGAAGATCTGAAGGCGTTTGACTGGGCGGGTTATCGTTATGATGCTGAACGCTCCACCTCAGAGCGCTGGCAGTTTTTACGCGACGAGGTACCGGGTGTAAGCTGACCGGTAGCTCACCGCCGACCGGAGCGTCCGGTCAGGCGTTGATACTCAATTCACCATTGGATTCAGGAGTGTGTCATGTTGACGGTTATTCGCGGACTATGGGTGGGCAGTGCGGCTCTTTTACTGGCCGGTTGCGCCCAGTTCTCACCCCAGCAAATTCAATTTCAACCCTCGCTTGACCCGGAAAGTTTGCCGTCAGGCAACGGCACCGCTGTGACGGTGACGGCTGAAGACCGGCGCAACAGCAACGAGATAGGGGTGCGTGGCGGCACCTATGCGCAAAGCAGCGTGATCTCGGCAAGGGGGGACCTGCGCGCAGACTTGCAACAACTGGCAGAACAGGTGATGGACCGGGCCGGGTATCAGCGAGTTGAGATGAACCCCGATGTTGAGCTGACGTTCACGCTTGAGGAGCTTTCCTATCAGGTAACCGGTATTGACGCCGCCCGTAAACAGGCAACCGGTGCTGCGGAGTTTTCGGTTGAAGCGGTTGCCGATGGTGCCGTGTACTCAAACAGCTTCCGGGCACAGCGCATGATAGAAACCCTGCGTTACCCCAGTGAAGAAGAAAACGCCGAGCTGATGAATCACGTCTATGACTCCGCATTGGAGCGGATGTTCGCAGACCCCGGCCTCGAATCTTTTCTGAACCAGAGATAGGGCTTTTCGACAAGTTCGGAGTTCGGGGTGGCTAAGTGGCATTGGGTCGCGCCGGTTACCTGGGGTACCCCTGTGGGGTCGTCGTAGATCCGTCCATGGAGCCTAGGCCGCAGCATCCATGCTGCGGACTTCCCCACAGCGGTACCCCAGGCAACCGCCGCTTGTCACTAAGGCGAACTCCGAACTTGGGATAGTCACGCAGATAAGGCTGCCAGGTCTAGCTATCAGCCGGTTTTGTCCAGGTCGTGCTCTTCGAAGTAGGCCGCCATGAAATCAACGAATGCCCGGCTTTTCGCCGACAGATAGCGATTCTCGGGGTACACCACATGGATGGTGCGGCTGGGAAAGATGATTTCCGGCAACAGGTGCACCATTTTCCCGCTGGCCAACTCGTCACGCACCATGTAATACGGCAGGGCGGTGATGCCCATGTCGTTCATGGTCGCTTCGCACAGCGTATCCAGGTCGTTTACCGTGAAGCGCCGGTCTTTGTTCTGGAGTCCGGCTTCTTTCAAAAAGCGTTTGATCCAGCGTGGCTCGGCGAAATCGATGCCCGAGACCATCAGAATATGGTGCTCGTACAGGTCGCTGAGCTTTTTCGGATGACCGTGCTCGTCGAGGTATTTGCGGGTGCCGGTCAGTATGACTTTCTGCTTGGCTACTGGCCTTGCTACCAAACGGCTGTCTTGCAGTGAGCCTAGGTGGATGGCCAGATCAATACCTTCCCGCACCAGGTCCAGACCCTTATCTGCGAGAATCAAATCGAAATTCACATTGGGGTACTGTTCCAGAAACTTGGAAAAAATCTTCATCAGCATGGAGCGGCCGAAGGTCGGTGTCGCCGTAATGCGCAAGGTGCCCCGTGGCGAGGTTTCCAGGTCTTTCACCATGTGCTCGGCTTCTTCCAGATCCTCCAGAATTCGGCTGCAGCGGTTGAAGAACAGCTGACCTGCTTCGGTGGGGCTAACCGACCGGGTGGTGCGGTTGAGCAGACGGACCCCGAGTTTGTCTTCCAGCAAGCTGATTTGCTTGCTCACCGCCGAGGGTGTCAGCCCCAGTTGGTGAGCGGCATTGGTGAAGTTGTTGGCTTTCACGACAGTGGTAAAAATGATCAAAGAGTCGAGTCGCGCCATGGCATTACCCTGCTTGGTTTCATGAAACGGTGGCTAAACGGCTTATTATCGAGCTGAAAGTGATAATAATCGTACTCTATCAATAATCCAACTGTATTGATGATTAAATTTTGATAATCGTGACCCTTTCCGAAACAGAGGCTACATTCGCTTTCAAACGGTTACCTGAAACTGGCTAAAGCCGTTAAAGATTAGCGGTGGCGCGCCGCTAACTGTTCTGAGATGCCGTAAACAGCCACCGCGTTACTGATATGCAGGGGAAGAGTATGAACAGCGCCATTGGTCAATGGAGTCTGCTACCGCAATCACTGCCGACCCAGAACCGTCCGTCGCCGGACCAGGGCCCCTTTGGCCGTGCCGGATTCGATGGCCCCGGGCGAGGGGTTGGCCAGGGGCTGGCGACGGCACCGGGCCAGAATCGTGGTGTTGACCGTGCAGATCAGGCCGCGCCAGCCCCGGGCAAGGCATTTGATGTCGATGGCCTGGTCAAGAACCTGTGGAGCTTCATGCAGGGGCGGCTGGCCCAGGCTGAGGCGTCGGGTGCCTCTGAAGCTGAGATGGAAAAAATGTGGCAGGCCGCCGAAAAGGGGCTGAAGCAGGGGTTTGGTGAAGCCCGTGAAGCGCTCCAGTCCATGAACAAGATGAACGATGACCTGGAAGCCAAAATCGACAGTGCCTACCAGGGGTTGACCGATATTCTTGAGTCACGGGATCTCTCCGCCAAAGCGCCGGTAACTGAAGTACCTGAGCAGGAGACGGTTGCCACTGAAAACCGGCGGATAAGCCTGTACCAATATCAGGAGCAATCCTTTGCACTGAACCTGAAGACGGTTGAGGGCGACTCCATTCGCATACAGGTTCGCAACACCGAGGAAGCGGGGGCAAACTTTCAGCGCAATCAGAGCGGTGAATCGCTGAGCTGGGGTCGTACTAACAGCAACGATTTTCAGTTGAGCATTGAGGGCGACCTGAATGAAACCGAGCTGGCTGATCTGAACGCTCTGTTGGCCGATGTGAACGAGCTGGCCAATGAGTTTTACAACGGTGACATGGAACTGGCGTGGGAGCAGGCACAGGCGCTAAGCATCGACGGAACCAGCCTGGCCTCAATGGACCTGCGCATGCGTGAAGTGGAAGCGAAAGGGGTTGCCGCTTATCAGTCCGCCAATGCCGAGTCCCAGTTGCCGCGCGGCCTCGAGTCTCTGCGCGACTATGCCCGCGACATGATGGCAGCTCAGCAGCAGTGGATCGATAGCTTTAACAGCCGTGATGCGCTGCCTGAAGCGATGAAAAACCACCCGTTGAACGATGGCCAGCTTGAGGTCTTTACCCGCTCCCTGTTGGGTGGTGAGTGACCTTACTTTGATGCCGGAGTTATAGTTCAAGGTTTGGAGTTCGGCACCAACTGAGTGTCAGGTGCCGGGTGCCCCTATCTGGGGGAGTCCGCAGCATGGATGCTGCGGTCTAGGCCCCATGGATGGGTTTACGCCGACCCCAGATAGGGACACCCGGTGCCTGACACGGACTCCTGGCACCAAGGCAAAGCCGAACTCCGATAATTGAGTTATATAGCATCGCGACCGGGTCACATATTTCGGACATCTTCACTGGTATTGGGAGTGTGCACTTCTACAATAGGGGTTCAATCCGAGTTGGAGCTTAATGTGTTGAACCTGACGTTGTACACGACTGACGGCTGTCATCTGTGTGA
>DASSWT010000240.1:0-7197 GCA_035704555.1 Saccharospirillum sp.
CTTGATGAGTTGCAGCGCACACTCAGCCGGCGGCTGGTGACTTGCGGGTTTGAGGAGGAAGCACGTCGGTTCCAGCCTCATATTACCCTGGCTCGTTTCAGCCAGCCTTCCGGGTCGGTTCGGGGCGTGTTGGCGTCCTACCGTGATTATTCTGCTGGTGTGATGCCGGTCAATTTCTTCAGCTTATTTCAGAGCGACCTGACGCCGGATGGGCCCGTCTATACGGTACTGGATCGCTTTGCTTTGAACAGATAACCCATCTGAGGGAGCGCATTTGGGTCATATACAGATCTTCTGGTCAGACGGTAGGTTGAGGAGTTGTCTCAACGCAGTGGCTGAGGAGAGAGATCATGGATGTTCAATTTCGATTCGTTCTTATTCCCATGTTAACCGGGCTTTTAATCGGTTGTAACAGCAGTGGCGGCGGTCGGGGCGAAGATTCCTCCGCTTCCAGCGCCGCCTCCGGTTCCGCTCAGAAAGGGCCCTTTCAGATGGGGCAGACGGTGACAGCCACCCGGCTGACCAGCGACGGCAGCCTCAGTAGCGACTCAGCGACCACCGAGACGACTGACCGGGGTGAGTTCGAATTCACCGGTCTGAACTGGGCAGGCGGGACGTTGCTGTCGATAGAAGGCACTTACTTTCACGAAATCGACGGCAACTTTACCGGCACCGATCGCACGCTACTTGCCGTCGCGGACCTTGAAGACGGCCTGTCGCTGTCGACCAACGTGAACCTCTATACGCACTTTGTCGCCAAACGCGTGCGCAGCCTGATGGGGCAGGGCACGGCCTTCGATGCGAGCCTGGACCAGGCCAGAGCAGAGTTACAATCTGCCTTCGCCATCGACAGCCTACCGAGCTCCCTGAACCTGCTGCAAACCATTGACAGCAGTGTTGAAGAAGACAGCGCCAACCTGCTGATGTTCTCCGCCGCGCTGCTTAAAGCCGGTGTTGGCCAGACGGGCCTCGATGCCATGGCCGACGACTTCGCAGACGACGGGGCGATTAACGGCAATGGGGTGGATGAATTGAACAGTGTGAGCGCAGAGCAGGATGACACCCTAATCAGTGACGCCCGCCTGGCACTGCAAAACCAATACAGCACGGAGCCGCCGAATTCCGGCGAGTCCGGTTTCGCCTGGATATTGGATCAGTGCGCGTTGCGAAAGCTCAATGAAGGCAACCGCCCTGTGTTTTGCAGCAGCCAGAGTGAGCAGGCTGAATTTTATCGCAACAACGACCCGGCTGAATCACGCTTTACGTCCGTTTTTGTTGCCGAGAAAGCCGGCCATTACTGGCTTGAAGCCGTTGTGGATGCCGAAGAAGACATTCCGAACGTGAATGAATGGGGGCTTTACAACTACAGTGACGACGACACTCCACATTTGTGTGATGACCGGGCCGTGGACGAAGGGTTTGCTCAGGGTGACCGATTCGCCGAAGGACCAACAGACCGGTTAGACATTAACGAAGCCTACTGCTTTGAGTCACTGATCTACGACAATTATGGTGAGGGTGGTCCCAATCACATTCTGGTTAACTGGTTTCTTATCTCCGAAGGCGGCCCCAGCCTCGATGAAGCCATTGAGCTCACGCTTGATGAAACGCACCGGGGTACCGTTGGTAATAACGTCTCCGGTTCGGCTTACAGCTATTATCAATTCTCCGTCGACCAAGGCGACGAATACCGCATCCTGGTGGACAATTACAGCAATCTTGGTGACGGTTCCATGCGCATTGCGCTGTTCGCCGATGAAGACGACTCGGGTGGTATTACTTTCTACAATGATCAGGAGCGTATCGATTTTATAGGAGGGCCCGGCACCGACAGCAACAGTACCGAGATGGTAATCGACCTGTCTGCCGGAACCTATGCGGTTCGCATTTTTAATGGCACAAACCATCGCGGTTACTCAGACGGTAACCCGGTGGAGTTTGATATTGAAGTGACACGGAAACCGTAGAGGGGTGGTGTCGTATCAGGGGCTTTTTAGTCACCTGTTTCGGAAAAGCCGTCGTAAGCGACGGCTTTTTTTTGCCTGATCAACGGTACAACCCTGTACAGGGAGTTGCATTATATGTCGCCCGGACATCGACGCCATCATCTTGAAGGTCATTTAGTCGCATTTTTATACATGAAAATGTGCAAGTAGAGTGCTTTATGAGATCTTTACAATCTGCCTCTGTCACGGTAACACCACTTAAACGCTGCCTTACGATGAAGCAGCTCTGGACGATGCAGCAGTCGTTGACTACGATGAGTGCAATGGATTTTGGGGTTGGTACCTCCCATTCAGTGTTCGTTAGGTAGCCGATCGAAACTATGTAGTGGCAAAAAAGGGGGGATGATACTCCCCTTTTTTAATATGTGTTGTAGAAAACGGGGCACCGTTGTTGTTGAAACGTAATTGCTCAGGGTCGTAAACATTTTCGCTTTTCCTGTTTCATTGTGTCACATAGTCAACGCAATCAGTTTTCAGGCTGCCTCATTGGTAACCCTATTGGTGATTCATTAGGGGGTGTTTTAGTTAGTGAGAGGAGGACAAACATGTTTTTTAAAAAATTGATTCCTTAATTTTTGTGGTTCCATTTGTATTTGCCATGACTTACGCGAATGCCGAGAACCCTTACTCAAAATCTGACAGCACATGGATTAATATTGAAGGCCAAGTGCATGAAGTCAACTCTAACGCCTTTACTCTGGATTATGGGCAGGGGCTGATCGTTGTAGAAATGGATGATTCCGACAGAGACTCTGAGGACTACTTGTTGAAGAAAGGTGACGAAGTTAATGTATCAGGCATTATCGATGATGGTTTTTATAATGCTGCAAGAATTGAGGCCAGTAGTGTTTTTTTAGAGCGCACCGGTTCTTATTTCTTTGCTAGTGGTGTAGACGAGGATGATGCGATTGTATCAACCGATCAGTATTTTGAATCTGACACCGTCGTTCAGGGAACAGTGACCAGTGTTAGCGATACAGAGTTTACTCTGGACACCGACAACAGGACGCTCACAGTCGAAGTCGATGAAATGGTCTACGACCCTCTGGATGATGAAGGGGATCTGCAGCTCGAAGTGGGTGATAGGGTCACTGTAACCGGTAATATGGATGCCGAGTTCATTAATGATCAGCTTTTTAGAGCGGAATCCGTTACAACCATGATGTGAGAGCGCTGAAAGGTGACGTTTTGGGGATAACAGAAGGGGGGCACCCTGTGCCCCCTTTTTAGGTCGTCTACTGAACTACATGTCGCTAGCTGGGTTCACCGTGGTCATCAGGTCGTGGTTCCATTCACCTTCCACCTGGATGTGAGCGGCGGCACCGAACTCGACCGCTTCGATCAGGTTGTGGTTAACGTAGGCGTGCAGGCCGGGCTGCTGGAACTCGTACAGTGCTGCCACTGCTGAGCCACCAGGAACGAACCAGGTTTCCTGGTTGGTCATCGGCCGGTCGTTGAAAGAACCGCCGGCCCAGACCAGGTCACCGTGGCCGCCGATTATGTGGGGCCGGGTGTCGCGGTTGGCCTGGCTGTGCACAAACAGTACCTTCTCGCCGACATAGGCAGTCATCGCATCCGGTCCGGTCAGGGCGCCTTTGGCACCGTTGAACACGATGTGGCTCGGTGTGAGCGTTTTCATGGTGTTCATGGTGTCCATCATGCTGGCGGCCAGGTTTGAATAGCTCTTGAAGCCACCGGTACCATTGCCGGGTACGTAAAGGTCCTGCTCGCCGATGTAGTAGGCGCGGTCGTAAGTCACCGGTTCACCGTTTTCGTCTTTCAGGCCATCTCTTGGCAGTACCATGATGGCGCCGTTCATGCCGCTGACCATGTGCCAGGGAGTCATGCTTCCTCCGGGGGCGCAGTGGTAGACAAATACGCCGGCCTTGGTGGCTTTAAAGCGCATGGTTACTTCTTGCCCGGGGTTGACCATGGTCAGCTCGCCGCCGCCCATGCCGCCGGTGGCAGCATGAAAGTCGACATTGTGCGCGAACATGTTGGTGGCCGGGTTCTTCAGCGTGACTTCCACGTAGTCGCCTTCATGCGCCACGATCATCGGGCCGGGGATGTTGCCGCCGAAGGTCATGACCCAGGCGTTGACGCCGGGGGCTACTTCCATCTGCTTTTCTTCAATCACCAGCTCTACCTGAACCACCTTGGCCTCGGTAGTGGCGACCTGGGCGTGAGCCGGTAAAGCGGGCGGTGCGACCATGGCCTGGGTGATGCGCGGCAGGTCGTCAACGCCGGCAGCGTTGGCAGCCAGGCTGACGCTCATGGCAAGGGCAGCTAGGGTGAAGGTGAAGGCGCTTGATTTTTTCATGGCGGTCTCTCCGGTCTGTGAATCGTGCAAAAGGCTTTGTTGGGACCTGCTATAAGATTCATCTATTATGAATGTATTGATCTAGATCAAGTTGTCCGACTGGTCAGAAAAAAATAACGCTCCCGTCGAGTGCATGAGCCGGAACGACCCAACGGCGATTTTTTGCAGATATCCAGCTATGGTTGCCTGATCACCCTGTTATTAGCTCAAGGACCCCTCCCATTGAGTAAGATCGCCCTGTTTGTTGATGTCCAAAACGTCTACTACACCACCCGGGAGGCCTATGGCCGCCGGTTCGACTACAACCGGTTCTGGCGCCAGGCCACGGCCGGTCACGAGGTGGTGGCCGCCTTTGCCTACGCCATTGATCGTGGGGATGAGAAGCAGCGTCAATTTCAGAGCATTTTGAGCGCTATTGGCTTTAGGGTGCGATTGAAGCCCTACATTCAGCGGCAGGATGGGTCGGCGAAAGGCGATTGGGATGTGGGTATTGCCATCGATGTGATGAGTGTGGCACCCACCGTTGACCGGGTGGTGCTGGTCTCTGGCGATGGCGACTTTGATCTACTGGTCGATAAAGTTCGGCAAGACTATGGTGTTCATGCCGATGTGTATGGTGTTCCTGATCTCACGGCGCGGTCGCTGGTGCAAGCGGCCAGTCGCTTTGTGCCCATTGACGGAGAGCTTCTTCTTGCAGGCCCTAGCCGGGAGCCCTAACTGGGGGCCTCAGTCCCGAGGTTCGTGTCACCCCTATCAATGTGAAGGTCACTCAATCAGTTTGCTGAGTACGTTTTCTCGCTTTGTAGTACGAGTTCACGTCACTAAACCCCAGTCTCTCGTATAGTTCAGTCGCTTTCAGGCCGCTGTGTTGAGTCATATGCTCGGCCCGAATCGAATCCCTATGCTATTAAAACTGGTGCCTTACTGGTAGAGCTTTTTATATAAGGTTGCACGGCGCAGGCGACCATGAGTGGGCCACCCAGGATCATAATCGGCGCCCGGGCCCGGGTACGACGACTTGTCCCTTTAAACCGTAAACCGCGCTGCCTTGCCGTCCAGTTCCAGCAAGTGCCCTGAAACCTGTTCTACCTGGTTGCGAACCCGTTGCAGGGCGTCGCTGTCTCTGTGGATGCTGGTGGCTACGCCTTCCATATCGCGACTGATCTGGCGCGCGGCCTTGTCGACTTCCTCCACCGAGTGCAGCATCTGGTCGGCGGCTACGGTGCCCTGGCGCGCGTCGTCTTCAATTTTCTGAATAGCCTGCTCGGCTTCCTCACTGTGGGTTTCCACAGAGGAGAGGTGGGTGCGGCCGGTTTCAGTAACGTTGATGGCTTCGCGGGTGAATCCCTGGATGTCGTCGACAATACCATTGATGCGAGAGGTGGCTTCCACCGTGCGCTCGGCGAGCTGTCGTACTTCATCGGCGACCACCGAAAAACCGCGCCCGGCATCACCGGCACGGGCCGCTTCAATGGCGGCGTTCAAGGCCAGCAGGTTGGTTTGTCCGGCCAGGTTGTTGATCATGTCCAGTACCGAGTCGATGTCTGCAGAGAGAGCATTCAGCTGGTTCAGCTTTTGTTCGATGTTAGCAACAACCTGTGACGTTTCCCGCAGACCGGAGACCGCCTGATTCAGGGTGGCAGTGCCCTGACTGGCCGATGCCAGTGTTTGCGCAACCTGTCGGGACAGCGTTTTGGTGGCGTCAGCAATGCCGGACAGTGTTGCGGAGATCTCCTCCGTGCTGGCCGCCACCGATTGGCCCTGATCATTAATTTGCTGGTTGCTCTGATCGAGCTGCTGGGTCTCGTGGGTCAGTTGTTCCATCATGGTCGCTGAGTGTTGGGCCGAATCGGCGACTTGCCAGACCAGTGAGCCCAGCCCTTCGGTCATCACATTAACGGCCCGGCTCAGTGCATCGAATTCGTCGTTGCGGCGTTCGTTGACCGGCAGGCGGGCGCTGAGGTCGCCATCGCGAACCCGGTTCAGATCGGTGGTGATGCCAGTCAGCGTCTGTTTAACGCTTCGGGTGATCCAGCCGACCACGACCAGCATGGCCAGAGCCATCAGCAGGCTGACTGAGAGCAGCAGGGTACGAGCGGTCTGAGAGCTTTCACTGGCATTGGCCCGTGCCTCGGAAATCAGATTGTTGAGGCTTTCTCTTACCGATTGCTGAGCGGTGCGCATGGCCGTTAGAGCTTCCGCCATGGCATCCCGACTTTGGGTCAGCTGGCGAGCCTGCTCATAGTGGCCCTCCAGGCTGGCGAGGTAGTTCTGGTTTACGTCGACGAACGGTTCTTCCATGTTGTTCGACGCCAATTGCTCGATGTAGCGGTCGTAGGCGGCCCTGAGGGCCTCAAACCGATCTGCTGTCGGGTTGTTGATATAGGCGACTTCCAGATTGCTTATTTCGGCCATGTTCTCCTGTACGAAGGTCATGAAACCGGCTCTTTCGTTCAGTGCGTCACGGGCGGCGCTGAGGGTGACATTCCAGCCTGAGTCAGCGTCCAGCCCAACCACAGCCGACTGCTCAATGCTGGCCAACACCGCGTTCAGGTAGCGCTCGAATTGTTCGAAGAACGTTTGCAAACCGATGTCGAGATCGAGGCTTTGCGCGCGCAGGCTGACCAGGCGTTCGAGTTCAGCATTCACATCGGTGACCACCGCATCGCGATTGGCGGGCGACAAGCGGGAGACCCGGTCACCAATCTGCATGGCCTGAAGCGTCAGCTGATCGAGCTGACTGGATTGCCGGTTAAGTTCCTGTAGCCGGTTATTGGTGCTTTGCTGTAATTCTATACCGCGGTACGCGACGATATAGAGCCCGGCCAGCCCGATCAGCGCGGTTAGCAGAAGAATGGACAGTTTCATGCG
>DASSWT010000245.1:0-14309 GCA_035704555.1 Saccharospirillum sp.
ACACCGGGCATCTGCTGTTTAACATAGAACGCCATACCGACCACCAGCGCATCATCGGACTTAATGACCAGCGTGGTGCCCATGTTGGCTGTTGTGGTGTGCAGATCGATAATGAAATCGACCCGGGGCGCATCTTTGGGCCCCAGCAGGGTGTTCAGCGATTTGGCCCGGTTTTGCTCGTAACCACAGAGGCTATGGTCCGATAGGTCGTCCCAGTTGAACTGCCGGTTCAGATCCTGGTCCAGATACCGCCGGTTACAGCCATTGGCCTTGGGGTTGGCCAGGTGCAACTCGGTGACCAGTCCGTCACGGCAAATCTCTTCTGGGTTATTGCGCCAGTGTTTGAGCAAATGCACCCCGGTAAGCTCGTTACCGTGAGTACCGCCGGTGATGGCAACGTGTTTGATCGGGGTTGTGGGCATGGGGCACCTGTTTGGCTTGGCTGTATTCTCTTACCCAGTATGAGGTACTTGGAGAAAAAGCCAATCCCCAACCTAATTCAGCCTATCCAAGGCGTTTGGAGAGAGGGGTCATACAGGGCGTTGGTGGGCACTACTCAATCTAGAGTTTGAAGTACACGACCAATAAAGTGTCAGGTGCCGGGTGTGCCTATCCGGGGAAGTCTGAAACATGGATGTTTCAGTCTAGGCCCCATGGACGGGTTTATGCCGGCCCCGGATAGGCATACCCGGTGCCTGACACGGACTCCTGGCACCAAGGCAAATGCCGACCACCGAACTTTCAGTTACTTAACCAGCCCTATCTCACGCAGCCGCTCCATCAGGTATTCATCGCTGGTGATCGGCGGGTAGCGCTTCGGGTTGTCTTCGGTGACGCACTGCGGTAGTGCATCCAGTGAAGTACCCGGGTTTGGGTGTACAAAGAATGGAATCGAATACCGCGATACCTTACCGGCTTCGCCTTTGGGGTTGACCACCCGGTGTGTGGTTGAAGGCAACACATGGTTGGTCAGGCGCTGCAGCATGTCGCCGACGTTGCAGATGATGGTGCCTTCAATCATCGAAATGCCGACCCACTCGCCGCGCATATTCTTCACTTCCAGCCCTTCCTGCTCGGAACCGACCAGCAATGTGATCAGGTTGATGTCTTCATGGGCGCCGGCGCGCACATTGGGCAGGTTGGGGTCGGTGATGGGCGGGTAATGCAACGGACGGAGAATGCTGTTGCCGTAGTTCACCTTTTCATCGAAATAATGCCGGTCTTCGCCGATAAACAAGGCAAAAGCCTGCAGTAATTCCTGCGACAGGTCATCCAGCTCGTAATATAACCGCAGCATGGCGTCCTTGAACTCGGGAACTTCTTCCGGCCAGACGTTGGGGGTCAGGTCTTTGTGCGGCGGTTCGCCTTCGATCTCGCGGCCCACGTGCCAGAACTCTTTCAGGTCGACGTGCTCTGCGTTTTTGGCGATCTCGGTCCCAAAGGGCGTATAGCCCCGGGTGCCGCCGTTGTTCTTAAAATAGGCCTTCTTGGTGGCATCGGGGAGGGCGAAGACTTTTTCGGCCGCGCGCAGAGCGTTGATCGCCACCGAAGAGTCGATGCCATGGCCGGTAATGCCGGCAAAGCCCCAGGCCTGATAAGCCGCGCCCATTTCCTGAACAAAGCCTTCGGGGTCGGTTTTGAAACGGCGTAGATCGAGCGTAGGAATAGTGTTCATATCGGCAGTCTCTCGTTCAGGCAATGCCTGAAAATACGGTTATCGCCCGCTGCGAACGCAGTGCCGCAGCGGGCGATGGTCTCAGTGAGATCCCGAATCTTGTCGGGTGAGGCGATTATTCGCCCTCTGATCTCAAGTGTGTGACCAAACGGACCGGGGATCGCCCAGCCCGATCAGGCACGTTCTTTTACGTAAGGTTTGCCAATGGCCTTGGGGGCAACGGCACGGCCAATGAAGCCGCCCAGCAACACCACGGTCAGGATATATGGCAAGGCTTGTACCAATTGCACAGGCACTTCAACGCCCAGAATAATGGCACCCTGGCTGCGGTCGGCAATGGCTTGCAGAGCACCAAACAACAAGCAGGCAATCAGGGTGGTTTTGGGTCGCCATTTACCGAAAATCAGTGCCGCCAGCGCCATATAACCTTTGCCGGCACTCATGTTTGGCGAGAACTGGGCGGTCAATGCGACCGACAGATAAACACCGGCGAACCCGGCCAGTAGCCCACAGACCAGTAACGCCAAATAGCGCACCTGTGTCACGGAAATACCGGCGGTATCTACCGCCTGAGGGTTCTCCCCGGTTGCGCGCAGACGCAACCCGAAGCGGGTGCGAAACAAAACAAACCAGCACAGAGGTACTGCGGCAAAGGCCAGGTAGACCAGAATAAAATGGCCGCTGAGCAGTTCTGAATAAATACCACCAATAATCGGTACATCCGCCAGGGCGTCGGCAAACGGAAAGACAATCGGCTCGAACCGGGCACTCAAATCGTCGGAAGGGCTGACCAGGTTGGGCGTATTCCCGCCCTGTTTAAACCAGTAGTTGCCTACCGCCGCCGTTAAACCTGCAGCCAAAATATTAATCGCAAGGCCCGACACCACATGGTCGCCGTTGTGCGTGACCGTGGCAAAGGCATGCAACTGGGCAAACACGACCGACGCCATCATACCCGCCAGCAAGCCCATCCAGGGGGAACCGGTGTAGTAGGCGGCAGAGGCACCGGCAAAGGCACTGATCAGAATTTTACCTTCCAGTGCGATGTTCACAATGCCCGACCGCTCTGAAAACATGCCTGCCATTGCAGCAAAAATCAGCGGCGTGGCGTTGCGCAGCATGGCATCCAGAATCAGGATAATGTTGTCAAATGCTTCCATGATCAGGCCTCCGCCGCGAGTTCTTCAGTGGTCTTTCTGCGCCCACTGCTGAGCCGCAAATAGAGCCGTTCAATCGGGTGCTTCATCATGTTCTGCAAAGCGCCCGAGAATAGAATAACCAGACCTTGCAACACGACCACAATGCGCGCATCCACCGAATAAACAAATTGCAATTCACTGCCGCCCTGGGTCAGAAAGCCGAACAACAGGCTGGCCAGCACAATCCCGAACGGATGGTTGCGGCCCATCAGGGCGACGGCAATACCGGTGAAGCCCATTTGATTCACCAGGTTGAGCTTGATCTGGTGAGCTTCACCCTGCACCACATTCAGCGCCATAAAGCCCGCCAGTCCGCCGCCGATTACCATGATCATCACAACGGTTTTCGAAATGCTGATGCCGCCATACTGGGCACCGGAGGCATTGCTGCCCATAGCCCGGACTTCATAGCCCCAGCGAGTGCGCCAGAGAAAAAACCAGACGGCAAATGCCACGAACAGCGCCCAGAACAATGATATGTTCAGCGGAGAGCGATCAATGGTGATACCGATCAGCGCCAGCGTATCGTGCATTTTCGGAATCCATGACGATGGATCAAACACGGCACTTTCAACCGACATGGTGTTATCGGGTTTCAGAAAGTTGATCAGGATATAACTCATCAGCGAAGCGGCGATGAAGTTAAACATGATGGTAGTGATCACAATGTGAGAGCCGCGCTTGGCCTGCAACAAGGCAGGTATCAGCGCCCAGAGCCCGCCGAACACAAAGGCTGCAACAATGCTGATCGGCAACAATATGATGAACGGCACATGGCCGCCCAGACCGAGGCAGACCAGCCCCACACCCAGGGCACCAATATAGGCCTGCCCTTCACCACCAATGTTGAACATCCCGGCCTGAAACACCACGGCGACAGCCAGCCCGGTAAAGATGTAGCTGGTCATGTAGTAAAGGGTATAACCCCAGCCATAAGAGCTGCCAAAAGCGCCATAAACCATGGCCTGTAAGGCTTCAAACGGATTCAGGTTCAGGTACCAGAACACCAGAGCAGCAGCCAAAGCGGCCATTGCTACGTTGGCCAGGGGAATGACCCCTACGGTGATCCAGGCGGGTATACGTTGTTGGCTCATGCTGGTTCCTCCGCCTGCAACGCCTTGATTTCATCGGGAACAATGTTGGCCATCATCAGGCCCAGGGTACGTTCATCGGCTTTGTCGGCAGGAACTTCACCAACGATGTGGCCGTCGAACATGACCAGAATACGATCAGCCAGCGAGCGGATTTCATCCAGCTCTACCGAGACCAGCAGGATGGCCTTGCCGGCACTCCGCATATCCAGAATGCGCTGGTGGATCGATTCAATAGCGCCAATGTCGACACCCCGTGTAGGCTGCCCGATCAGCAGGACGTCCGGGTCCTGTTCAATCTCGCGGGCAATGACCAGCTTCTGTTGATTACCACCGGAGAAATTGGCCGTTTTCAGGAACGGATCCTGAGGGCGCACATCCCAGCGTTCCATCTTCTCTTTGCAGTCGTCAATAATAGCACCCTGCTTCATTTGCACGGCACCGTTGTATTCATGGTTGCGATGATAGCCGAGCACAAAGGCCTCATAGGCTGAAAATGTATTGATCAGTCCCATGCGGTGCCGGTCTTCCGGAATGTGTCCGACACCCGCCTTGCGTACCTGCGCCGGATTCATCGGGTGCTGGGCATCCAGAGTGTGGCCGTTCAGATCAATGGTACCGCTGTTGACCGGAGTAATGCCCGCCAGGGTTTCCAGCAACTCGGACTGGCCGTTGCCAGACACGCCGGCGATACCGACGATTTCACCGGAGCGTACGTTCAGGGACACGTTATCCAGACGCTTAACGCCGGTGCTGTCAGTCATGCTCAGGTTACGTACCGACAATTTGACGTCACCGGGCTCTGAATCACCTTTATCGACCTGAAGCAGCACCTTGCGCCCGACCATCAATTCGGCCAATTCTTCCTGATTGGTTTCAGATGTTTTTACATGAGCAACCATTTCACCACGACGCATGACCGACACGTTGTCGGTCGCCGCCAGAATTTCGCGCAGTTTATGGGTAATCAGAATCACTGTTGTACCCTGGGCTTTTAGCGAGTCGAGTACTTTGAACAAGTGCTCGGTTTCCTGAGGCGTGAGCACGCCCGTGGGCTCGTCCAGGATCAGAATCCGGGCACCCCGGTACAGCGCCTTGAGGATTTCAATGCGCTGCTGAAAGCCGACCGACAGTTCTTCGACAGGCTGGTCGAGAGGAACGGATAAACCATATTCTTCCGACAACCGGTTCAATTCGGCACGTGCCTTGTCGAGGCTGTCGTCAATCAGTTCACCGCTTTCGGCGCCCAGAACGACGTTTTCCAGGGCGGTAAAGTTCTGAATCAGCATAAAATGCTGGTGGACCATGCCAATTCCCGACGCGATAGCGGTTTTGGAATCGCGGATCTTCAGAACCTGGCCATCAATGGCAATGTCACCCTGATCGGCTTCGTAAAAACCGTAAATAATGCTCATCAGAGTGGATTTGCCCGCTCCGTTTTCGCCGACGATACCGTGAATGGTGCCTTTTTCGACCTTAAGATCGATGTTCTTATTGGCGTGTGCGGCACCAAAGTGCTTGTCGATGCCGCGCAGCTCAAGGGCGTATTCTGCAGCAGAGTGGGTCTGGGCAGTCATGGGTCACCCGGTCAGTAGAGGTTAATGGAATCGCTGTATGCTATGAGAGTAACCGAACATACGCCGGGTCTCACTCGGTCCGGAAATTGTCCGAACCGGACGTCGCCCTCCCCAAAGGGCTGGCGTGAATAACTCAAGTTTCGGAGTTCGGGCCACCTGTGAGGTGTTGGATCGCACCGGATACCGGGTATGCCCCTGTGGGGTCGTCGTAAATCCATCCATGGAGCCTAGGCCGCAGCATCCTTGCTGCGGACTACCCCACAGAGGCACACCCGGCACCCGCCGCTAGTCTCCTAGACGAAAGCCGAAACTTGAGTTAATAAAACGTCGGCCGGAGCCGGGATGAATCCCGGGCTCCGGCCGCAAAGGATCGTATTACGATCAGATGTCGCAGCTGCCAGTCGAGGTGTAGTCGTGAACGTTAATGGTCCCGTCAACGATGTCTGCCCGGATCTCAGCCATACGAGATTTCATTTCGTCGGTGATCAGGTCTTCGTTGTACTGATCCAGAGCCCAGTCAACACCGCCTGCTTCGAGGTCAAGTACCTTGATGCCACCTTCCCACTCACCCGCCTGGGCTTCTTCCCAGGTATTGTAGGCCGCAACACCCACGCGCTTGACCATGGAGGTCAGCATGGTGCCGGGCTGCAGGTAGTTCTGGTTGGAGTCAACACCGATGGCATAAATGCCTTCGTCAGCGGCAGCCTGGTAAACACCGATACCGGTGCCACCCGCAGCCGCGAAGATCACGTCCGCACCCTGGGAGATCTGCGACTTGGCCAGCTCAGAACCACGCGCCGGGTCGTTGAACGCAGCGGGGGTTGAGCCCGTCATGTTCTCAAAGTATTCGATATCGCTGTTCACATACTTGGCACCCTGCTGGTAACCGCAGGCAAACTTGCGAATCAGAGGAATGTCCATACCACCGACGAAGCCAACGGCATCGGTTTCAGAGGCCATGGCAGCCAGAGCGCCAACCAGGAAGGACCCCTGATGCTCGGCGAACACGATGGACTGCACGTTGGGCAAGTCGACCACAGAGTCGATGATGGCGAACTGAATGTCCGGATACTCGGCAGCCACTTTTTCAACAGACGAAGAGTAGTTGAAGCCTACCGCAACGATCGGGCTGAAACCGCGATCCGCCAGGCGACGCAGGCCCTGCTCACGCTGCTCTTCGTTTTGCGGTTCAAATTCACGAACGGCGATGCCTTTGTCCATGGTGAACTTTTCGGCACCGTTGCGATATACGGCTTCGTTAAACGATTTGTCGAACTTCCCTGCTGTGTCGTAAACGACCGCAGGTTGGAAATCTTCCGCTGCGGCGATGGCAGCAGAAAAGGACAGCACAGCTGCAGCAGCCGCTTTCAGCATTGGTTTCATGGTGAATCCCCTTTCAGCGTTAATGTTATGGTTGTTTTGCATACGCCCAACGGACCCCTTAAGGGGCCATTGGAAGCACTCTAGGCAAAGCTGACCGTTTGGTCAACCCCGCAAAGCTCGTTTGCAACAAACTGTTGCATTATACACAGCCACTTCGGCGTTACATCGTCAGAATCACAGCTGATTCATCCTGGATTCATCTATCGCGAATGGCCTCTTGCGTCAGCTACCCTCTAACTTTCCAGCAAGGGCACCGGGCACTGGTTGTTCAAGGCATAGTTATGCACCCGAATACGGCCGTCAATGATGTCCTCGCGCAGCTGCGCCATCTCTTCTTCCATCTCCAGGGTAACCAGCTGTCGATTGAAAATATCCAGCGACCAGTCCACGCCGTTTTCAGCCAGGCCAAGTCGCTGGACTCCGGGTTGCCACTCGCCATTGACAGCCTGCTCCCAGCTGGTAAAGGCCGCAACACCGACCCGCTTGACCATCGAGGTCAGCATGGTTCCCAGATGCAGGTAGTTCTGATTGGAGTCGACCGCAATGGCGTAGTTGCCGGTCTCGTCGGCGGCCTGGTAAACACCAATGCCGCTACCGCCAGCGGCCGCGTACAGCACCTCGGCGCCACGTCCAATCAGCTCTTCAGCCAGCTCATGGCCGCGCTTGGGGTTGGACCAGGCCTGAGGCGTGTCCCCGATCATCCGGACCATGACCTCCGCGCCTTCGTCCATGTAGTTCGCGCCCTGGGCATAGCCGCAGGCAAAGCCCCGGATGAACGGCAAGTCCATACCACCGACAAAGCCCAGAGGAGCGCCATCGGTTCTCATCGCGGCCAGGGCGCCGACCAGAAATGAACCCTCCCATTCCTTGAAAACAAGGGACTGTACATTGGGCGCATCCACCACGGCATCAATGATGGTGAACTGAATATCCGGGAAGTCGGGCGCTACCTCTGCCAGAGCCGGGGCGTATGAAAACCCGACGGCCACAATCGGGCTGCGACCCAGAGCGGCCAGCTCCCGAAGGGCCGGCTCGAAGGCATCCGAGGTTGAAGGATTCACTTCCAAGACCTCTATGTCATAGGTGGCTGTGAAGCGGGTGACCCCCTCCCGAAACACGGCCTCGTTGAACGAGTTGTCAAATTTCACGCCATCGGAATAGGCTACTGCGGGCAGAACCTCGGCGTGCACCCAGCCGGCACTCGCCGCCAGTACAACACTAAAAATACGAACCAGTTTCATGCAACCCTCATTTCTGACCTAGCGGTTAGTTTTCACCCAGTATAGGTATTCTTGCTCGCCTGAGCGAGCCCTGTCGATCATCACAGACCGGATTCAACAAAGGCCTGGAAACAGCGCGCTCATGCTGCCCTGACGCCGGCTTGGAACTCAGATTCACCAAGATGGTTCAAAGGGTTTTCAATAAAAAAGGGCCAGCCGTCCGGCTGACCCTTTCTGTTTGGCTGGACCGTTTAAAGTTAAAGCGAGGATTGTACCAAGTTGACCAATGAGTCAGAAGTAATACCAAAATGCTGGTAAAGGTCACCGGCCGGGGCCGATTCGCCAAAGGTGGTCATTCCAAGTACGGCACCATCGAGGCCCACATACTTGTACCAGTAATCGGCGATACCGGCTTCCACCGCAAACCGCTTGACGCCGCGCGGCAACACGGCATCCCGGTAGGCTGCATCCTGCGCATCGAACCGCTCGGTGCAGGGCATGGATACAACACGAGTGGCCACGCCCTTCGCTTCCAGCGCTTCGGCTGCTTCCACGGCCAGGCCGACTTCAGAGCCGGTGGCAATGATGACGACAGACGGCGTACCGTCGCTGTCTTTCAGCACATAGCCGCCCCGTTCGATGTCAGCCAGTTGCTGCGCTGTACGTTTTTGGTGCGCCAGGCCCTGACGCGAGAACACCAGTGCCGTGGGGCGGTCGCTGCTTTGAATCGCCGACTTCCAGGCTACCGCGCTTTCGACCGCATCGGCCGGGCGCCAGGTATCCAGGTTCGGGGTCAGACGCAGTGAGGACAGCTGCTCAACCGGCTGGTGGGTTGGGCCATCTTCGCCCAGGCCAATCGAATCGTGGGTGTAGACGTGAATCAGCGGCTGCTTCAACAGCGCCGACATGCGTACCGCATTGCGGGCGTATTCCATGAAGATCAGGAAAGTCGCGCCGTAGGGGCGGAAGCCGCCATGCAGGGCCAGACCGTTCATGATGGCGGTCATGCCGAATTCACGCACCCCGTAAAAGCAATAGTTGCCATCCGGTTCTGCCTGGCTGATGCCGCGCGCGCCGCTCCACAAAGTCAGGTTGGAACCGGCCAGGTCCGCAGAGCCACCCAGCAATTCAGGCAGGCTCGGTGCCAGTGCTTCAATGGCGTTCTGAGAGGCCTTGCGGCTGGCAATGGTTTCAGCTTTCTCGTTGACGCTGGCGATATAATCGTTGGCGATCTTGTCAAAATCGGCCGGCAGCGTGCCGCTCATACGACGTTCAAACTCGGCGGCCAGATCCGGATAGGCAGCTTTATATTCGGCGAACCGGTCATTCCATTCAGACTCTGCCTTGCGGCCTTTACCCCGGGCATCCCAGGCGTCGTAAATGTCTTGCGGAATCTCAAACGAACCGTGTTTCCAGCCCAGTTTCTTGCGAGCCAGCTCAATTTCATCATCACCCAGCGGCGCACCGTGGCTGGATTCCTTGCCTTCTTTGTTCGGTGCCCCGAACCCGATAATGGTCTTGCAGCAGATCAGCGTTGGCTGGTCCGTGTTTTCCCGGGCGGTTTCAATCGCCTGCTGAATTTCCTCGGGGTCGTGGCCGTTCACCCGGGGAATGACCTGCCAGCCGTAGGATTCAAAACGCTTGACTGTATCGTCGGTAAACCAGCCCGCCACTTCGCCGTCGATCGAAATGCCATTGTCGTCGTAAAACGCGATCAGCTTGCCGAGCCCCAGTGTGCCCGCCAGTGACGACACCTCATGCGATACCCCTTCCATCAGACAGCCGTCACCGAGGAAGACGTAGGTGTTGTGATCAACAATGGTGTGACCCTTGCGGTTGAACTGCGCCGCCAGGGTTTTTTCCGCCATGGCAAAGCCAACGGCGTTGGCCAGGCCCTGGCCGAGCGGGCCGGTGGTGGTTTCAACACCCGGGGTGTAGCCGTATTCCGGGTGGCCGGGCGTGCGTGAATGCAATTGACGGAACTGCTTCAGATCCTCGATGCCCAGATCGTATCCGGACAGGTGCAGCAGTGAATATTGCAGCATGGAGCCATGGCCGTTGGACAGAATAAAGCGGTCGCGATCCATCCACTTTGGGTTGGTCGGATTGTGCTTGAGGTGGTCGCACCACAGCACCTGGGCGATATCGGCCATGCCCATGGGCATGCCCGGGTGTCCGGATTTGGCTTTCTGCACCGCATCCATACTCAGGGCGCGGATGGCATTGGCAAGTTCACTACGTGACGGCATCGAAAAGTCCTCGACTGTTGGTTTTCGCGAGCGGCTGACACCCGGCTAGCGCGGGCTAGTGGCGGGAGGGGGCGGAATTGTCCCAAAAATAACCGATGGGGGCAAAGCGTCTGACGCTTCATATATATTTTAGGTCGTGAATTATTACAGAAATGCCTCGATTCGTCACTGACTGTCGCTCAGGGACCGCTTTTCCGATATCTATATCAAAATATTTTGATATAGATATTGTTATAGCCGTAGGCCACTGCTAATCTTGCCGCCATGAAACTTGACCTTGTACCGTCTTTCTTTAAAGCCATTGGCGACCCGACCCGTCTGACTGTATTGCAGGCACTGGGCCACGGGGCCTTTGGTGTACTCGAACTGAGCGATCTGCTTGATGTTCGCCAATCCGGTATGAGCCACCATCTGAAGATTTTGAGCAAGGCCGGCTGGGTGGAAAGCCGCCGGGAAGGCAACAGCATCTATTACCGGCGTTCACTCGGCGATCAGCTATCGATTCAGCAGCAGCTGTTCCGGGAGCTCGACCAATATGAACTGCCTGAGGATTTGCAACGTAAACTCGCCGACATCCGCGCGGCCCGCCTGAACGCTGCCCAGGCGTTCTTTGCCAACCACGCCGACGAGTTTGAACTGCACCAGGAACGCATCGCCCTGTTTCACCAGTACGGGCCGGAAACCCTGCAACTGCTCGACAGTTGCCGCCAGCAAACACACCGGCGCGCGCTTGAAGTCGGCCCTGGCAAAGGCGAGTTCCTAACCGCACTGAACGACCGCTTCAGCCAGGTGGTCGGTATTGATATTTCAGCCGCCATGCTGGAACAAGCACGCCTCCTGGCGCGTCAGTTGCACCATGTTGAACTGCGCGAAGGCGATACGGAAAGCCTGATCGCCGAGGATGAACAATTCGATGTCGTGGTCTATAACATGGTGCTGCACCATGTGCCCGCGCCGGGGCAGGAAGTCATGAACTGTGCCCGCCTGATGGCTCCGGGTGCTCTGCTGGTTATCACCGACCTGTGCCATCACGATCAGGAATGGGCACATCACCAGTGTGGCGATCAATGGCTCGGTTTCGAGCCTGAAGAATTGCACCAGTGGGCCGAGACGGCCGGGCTGGATCACGAACAGGGGCGCTTTCTGGCCCTGCGCAACGGCTTTCAGGTACAGACCCAGGTCTACCGCAAGCCGCCGCAAACACCGCTTTTTACTGATACCAGCGAGGCAAATGCCGCTGCTGGACACCCACTCACGTCGCTGAACTGAGGAACACAGCCCATGAGCGAGTACAGCCTCTTTACCTCCGAATCGGTCTCTGAAGGCCACCCTGACAAAATGGCCGACCAGATTTCCGATGCCGTCCTGGACGCCATTCTGACCGAAGACAAAAACGCTCGCGTTGCCGTCGAGACCATGGTCAAGACTGGTATGGCGATCATCGCCGGTGAAGTCCGTACCGACACCTACGTCGATCTGGAAGACATCGTCCGTGGCGTCATTCTCGACATCGGTTACGACAGTTCCGACGTCGGTTTCGATGGCGCCTCATGCGCCGTATTGAACGCCATCGGCAAGCAGTCTTCCGACATTGCCATGGGCGTCGATGAAGCCGACATGAAAGACCTCGGCGCCGGCGACCAGGGCCTGATGTTCGGCTACGCCACCAACGAAACCGACTCCTACATGCCCGCGCCCATTTACTACAGCCACCGTCTGGTTGAACACCAGGCCAAGCTGCGCAAAAACGGCGTGCTGCCCTGGCTGCGTCCGGATGCTAAATCCCAGGTGACCCTGCGCTACGAAAACGGCCTGCCGGTCGCCGTCGACGCCGTTGTACTGTCGACCCAGCACAACCCGGAAATCAGCCTGAGCGATCTGCGCGAAGCGGTGATGGACCACATCATCAAACCCGTGCTGCCTGCCGAATGGTTGCACAGCGACACCCGCTACCACATTAACCCGACCGGTAACTTCGTGATCGGTGGCCCGGTGGGCGACTGTGGCCTGACCGGCCGCAAGATCATCGTCGACACCTACGGCGGCATGGCCCGCCACGGTGGCGGTGCGTTCTCGGGCAAAGACCCGTCCAAGGTAGACCGTTCAGCTGCCTATGCCGGTCGCTATGTTGCGAAAAACATCGTCGCCGCAGGTCTGGCCGACAAGTGCGAGATTCAGGTCTCCTACGCGATCGGTGTCTCCGAACCGACCTCGATTTCGATCAACACCTTTGGCACCAACAAGGTCGACGAAAAGCTGATCAGCGATCTGGTTCGCGAACATTTCGACCTGCGACCGCGCGGCATCATCGAAATGCTCGACCTGTTGCGCCCAATTTATCGCCCCACTGCCGCCTACGGCCACTTCGGCCGCGAAGGCTTCAGCTGGGAAGCCACGGATAAGGCAGCGGCGCTAAAGGCCGCTGCCAAGTTGTGAGCTACGAGCTGTTAGCTGTTAGCTGTTAGCTGTTAGCTGTTAGCTCAAAACTCGCAGCTCGCAGCTCAATACTCGCAGCTCAAAACTTTTTTTTCAGGAGAAAACCATGACCACCGCCGTGAATTTAGACAACTTCACCGACTATAAAGTCGCTGATATTTCGCTGGCCGCCTATGGCCGCAAAGAAATCAACATCGCCGAACGTGAAATGCCAGCGCTGATGGCCCTGCGCAACAAGTACAAGGCCGACCAGCCGCTCAAGGGTGCGCGCATCATGGGCTGCATTCACATGACTATTCAGACCGCCGTGTTGATCGAAACCCTGGTTGAACTGGGTGCCGACGTGCGCTGGTCATCGTGCAACATTTTCTCGACTCAGGATCACGCAGCAGCCGCCATCGCCGCAGCCGGCATTCCGGTTTTTGCCTGGAAAGGCGAAACCGAGGAAGAGTTCCTGTGGTGCATCGAGCAGACCATTCTGGCTGAAAAAGACGGCAGCGACGTCTGGAATGCCAACCTGATTCTCGACGACGGCGGCGACCTGACCGCCATGGTCCATGACAAATACCCCCAGCTGCTGAACGACATTCACGGCATCTCCGAAGAGACCACCACCGGTGTGCACCGTCTGCTGGAAATGATGGAAGAAGGCACGCTGAAAGTACCGGCGATCAACGTCAACGACGCCGTTACCAAGTCGAAGAACGACAATAAATACGGCTGCCGCCACTCGCTGAACGATGCGATCAAACGCGCTACCGACCACCTGCTGGCCGGCAAGAAAGCCCTGGTCATTGGCTACGGTGACGTGGGCAAAGGTTCAGCCGCTTCCTTGCGTCAGGAAGGCATGATCGTAAAAGTCACCGAGATCGATCCGATCTGCGCGATGCAGGCCTGCATGGATGGCTTTGAAGTCGTCTCCCCGTACAAGAACGGCATCAATGACGGTACCGATGCCAGCATCAACAAAGAACTGCTTGGCGCGACTGACCTGATCGTCACCACCACCGGCAACACCAATGTCTGCGACGCCAACATGCTCAAAGCATTGAAGAACGGCGCCGTGGTCAGCAACATCGGTCACTTCGACAACGAAATCGACACCGCCTACATGCGTAAAAACTGGCGCTGGGATGAAGTAAAACCCCAGGTCCACCAGATTTTCCGTTCCGACAACGCCGATGACTATCTGATTCTGCTGTCCGAAGGCCGCCTGGTAAACCTGGGCAACGCCACCGGTCACCCAAGTCGCATCATGGATGGCTCCTTTGCCAACCAGGTACTGGCCCAGATGTATCTGTACGAGCAGAAATTTGCCGACCTGCCGGCCGATAAAAAAGCCGAAGCACTGTACGTAAAAATTCTGCCGAAGAAGCTCGACGAAGAAGTAGCCGCAGAAATGGTGCGCGGTTTCGGTGGTGTCATCACCACCCTGACCGAAACCCAGGCCAAATACATCCGGGTACCGGTTGAAGGCCC
>DASSWT010000327.1:0-13606 GCA_035704555.1 Saccharospirillum sp.
AATACGGAGGGTAGTCAAGAGAAGTTGACGCTTTCCCGAAAAGCGCCAGGGCGGGTGGGGTCTGTAAAAGATAGGTCAGGCGGGCTGCCCAGTGCTGAAGCAATCGGGTATTGTAGCGCCAACACGAATAATCACAGGTTCTCCCATGAAACACATTCTGATTTTGTTGGCTGCCCTTAGTTTGGCAGCTTGTTCATCCAACCCCACTAAAGCTCCTTATGCTGGCGAGAATGAAGGCCTGGTCATCTTTGCTGCCGACATCGAAGTCATTGGCGATACCGAGCTGGAATACGATTTCATATTCACGGTTGAAAATATGGATACCGGTGAGCAATTTCGGCAGCGTATGCCCGTCGATGAAGATCAAAACTATGCGGTTATGGGTCGGTTGGTACCAGGCGAATATCGTTTTGTGAAGCGGGAAGACATTCGTCGCGACGGCCAGGGCATTCGCCTGTTCGACATCGAAGGTGAATTCAGCGTTGAGGCCGGGCACGTGACTCTGCCCAAGCGGGTGACAGTCGAGAAGAAGCTGTTCACACGTAAAGTGGAAATCACCGAGCTCGACAGTTCTGCAGCCGAAGTGCTATTCCTGAGCGATATTCTGACCGACGATACCTACGAAGGCTGGTCGCTGCTGCGCCCGGCTGAGTAAAGGTTGCGCAAGGCAAGGGCTCTAAACCCGATACTGATCCCCCGCCCGGCGATCTATCAGCATACCCCGGCGCTGGCACTCGCTGATCAGCAGGGCGACATCGCCGGGGTTTAGAAAGCTCGCAAAGGCCTGCTGGTCATCCCGGTAGGCGAGCGCCAACTGCGGTGGCCCGAGTGGGTGGGTTGGCGGTGAAATCACCAGGCGGGTATAACGTCTTGGCCCCTGCCAGTGGCGCTGGCGCCGGTATACACCCTGTTCCAGCCGTATCCGGTCTTCCTCGAACCAGAGCACTTCCTGTTGCTGGCATCGCCAGGCCGTGATGATCAGCCCGGCGGCTACGGCCAGCCATTCCAGCCCGGCGAACGGCAGCACCACCCAGGCACCAACCCAAACCATACCGGCGACGATGATCGTCGACACCAGCAACAGGGCACTCAGCACTTTCATGGTGCCTTGCCAGCTCATCGAGCGGTTGGGCTGCAGGACCAGAAAAGGCCCCTTGTCTGACGCATTGACAGAGACCAAGCGTTATCCGGCTCCTCGTTATCCCAGTTCAGGTTATCGCTGTATTTCAAGATCGGCCAGACACAAATCGGTTTGCTGGCTGCTGTTGTCAGAATCGGCCATTAATCCGATGGCGTCAAAGTGGTCGGGCCGGTCGCCGAAGGCCACTTCCCAGTCGTCGAGAAGGCGGCGCTCAATTCTGTGCCAGTCGCCCGGGTCACCGTTGCTGACCACCCACATATGAAACTGACCGGTGAAGGGGTTTGGCCAGTGAGTATCGACGTCCAGTTCGCTGGCGTGCACATAGGCCAGCACCCGGGAGCGCCAGAAGAACAGGGGGTGCTCTACCGCGACATAGATGCGACCGGCAAAGTCATCACCGGGTTTTTCCTGCCGGGTTACCGAGGTTATGTCTTGCTCTACCCGCCAGCGCCAGCTGAGCCGGGTGCTGCTGTCGAGCTTGGTTTGCTGCTCCCATATCCGCGCCGAAGCTGTGCCGTCTGACGTCATACGCAGGCAGGCTTGGCCCGGTTGCCATTCGAAGCGGGATTCGCCCTCGAAGCTGTGCGCGGTCCACTGCTCTATTTCGTTCAGTGGCAACGGCTCTGCGGCCAGTGTACCGAGGTAAAGAGCCAGCAAAAATGTGACTCCGTGCCTTGGCTTGGTGCTCAGGGAGCGTATCATTCAAACGTTACTCCATAACATTCGCTGGTTTCACAGCTCATCACAGGACCATCATGTTTTCGCTATCGGACGTCACCCATCGCTTCTCGCCCCGTTCATTGTCAGCGGCCCTCATTGTAACCACCGCGCTTGCACTGGTCGCCTGCCAGGACAGTGACGACAATGCCGACCTGGCCGAAATGGCCAACCGCACTGCCGAAACAGCCGTGGCTGAGAATGCGGCGGCAGCCCCTGCTCAGGCGTTAACCGAAGAAGAGCAGTTCATTGAACCGCCCAAGGGCGCGGAAATCGCCCCGATGTCCGTGGCGCCGGGCGACGATCTGGCGTTTCAGGAACTGAGCTGGGACGACTTGCTGCCAGCGGATTTCGACTTCAACACCCTGCGCGAGAAGATCGATCTGGAAAGCTACGAAATTTATGACCTGACGGATGAAGACCCCGAAGCCCAGCGCCTCTATTCAGACCTGCAATCGGTGATGGCCGACGTACCCATGGTCGAGGCCCTCGACGGGGTAGACGCGCGCATTCCCGGTTTTCTGGTGCCGCTGGAAATGGCCGCCGATAAAGTCCGCGAGTTCTTCCTGGTACCCTACTATGGCGCCTGCATTCATTCCCCGCCGCCGCCAGCCAACCAGATCGTTCATGTGGTGCTGGATGAACCGGTAAAATTCGACAACATGTTCGAACCCTACTGGGCCAAAGGCACCATCGATGTCATTAAGACCGATACCGACATTGGTACGGCCGGTTATCGGCTGAACGTGGCGTCGATCTCCCCTTACGAATGATCCAGGTTTAATTCAAAGCCAAGCTCCAGGGCGTCTGCAAAGGCGTCATCGTGCGTGACTACCACCAAGGTCCCTCGATAATCTTTCAGCGCTTGCTCCAGCAGGGTTTTTGAATCGAGATCCAGATGGTTGTCGGGTTCATCCAGCAACAGCACATCCACCGGGTTCTGGTGGCTTAGCAGCGACAGCAAGGCAACTTTCAGCCGCTCACCGCCACTGAGTGTCGATACCGGCTGCAACGCCTGGTCGCCGCGCAGACGCAGGCTGGCCAATTGCGTTCGCAATTCCGATGCCGGGCGTTCGGGTTGACCGCTTTGCAGATTCTCCAGCGCCGACTTTGCCGCATCCAGCCCCGAAAAATGCTGGTCGAGGTAGCGCACTGAGCCGTGCACGTCCAGGTCACCGGCCAGCGGTTCCACCCACCCCGCCAAACATTTCAGCAGCAGCGACTTGCCCCGGCCATTGGCGCCGGTTACTCGCCAGCGTTCGCCACCGTGCACCGTCCAGGACAGCGGAGGCTGGTTTACGAAGGGCAGTTTCAGCTCAGCCAGATGCACCTGTACCGTGCCGGTTACCCTGGGCTGGGTAATGGTAAGCCGCTGGGTGCGCAGTTGCTCCAGTTCCGCCTGGGCGCTCTGGCGCTCTTCACTGAGCGCGTCGCGGCGTTGTGTTTGCTGCTGGCTCAGACGCGCCTGGGTTTGTTCCGAACGGTTTTTACGCACCCCCAACAACAGCTTTCCCTGTGAACCCGAGCGCCGTTCCTGCATGCCTTGCTGGCGTCGGCCGGCGGCTTTTTCCAGCGTCGCCTGCTGCTGTTGATGGAGCCGGCGCTGCTGGCCGGTCAGGTGGTCCAGCCGTTGTTCCTGCGCAGCCAGCTGCGCATCGCGTTGCGACTGGTAAAGCGCATACCCGCCGCCGTATTCGACCAGCTGACCGTTGCGCAACTCCAGAATCCGGTCTACTTCGTTCAGCAGCGTCCGGTCGTGACTGACGACCAGAGCACCACCCGGATGCGCCGCCAGGGCCTGCAATAACCAGCGCCGGCCTGCACTGTCGAGGTGATTGCTGGGTTCATCGAGCAGTAAATAGTGATCGCCATGCATCAGCGCCCGGCACAGCGCCAGTCGTGTGCGCTGACCACCGCTCAGGGTAGCAATGGGTTGCGACAGGTCCACCGACAGACCCGCGTCGCTCAGTCGCTTCGCCCATTCGGCAGGCCGGTGCCAGTGATCGGCCACCCGCTCCAGATCGCGGGGTTCGGCATCGCCGCGTTCAAGCCGGGCAAAGGCATCAAACAGCGGGGCAACGCCCAGGGCTTCAGCCAGGCGCGGCCCGGCGAGTGGGTCCAGCTGGGTCTGGTAATAAAACGGCACCGACCAGGTCACCTGCCCACGGTTTGGCGGGTAACGCCCGGCCAACACGCCCAGCAACGCCGATTTGCCATGGCCGTTAGGGCCTACCAACGCAGTGAGCCCGGGTGGCAATGAGGCGCTTAATTCAGACCACAGCGGTTCATTGCCCCATTGCAGGGTCAGATTATTGAAAAAGCAGATTTGATCGGACACAGACACCCTCCCAGGGGTACGGGACCGATGACGTGAGCGGCGGACTGTCCGCCTTTTTTGAGAGAGAGCAGCACGAAGAAATGCCACCCAAACGCCACCTGTCCATCAACACAACCATGGCCAGACCGGTCTGATTAGCGAGGCTAAATAACGGTTTGGCCGCGACTCAAAAGTACGAGTGCATTCGTTGGTGACAGGCTTACTTCATTGGCGTAGGGCTCACGGTTGCGAAGAAGGGTCTTACGTTATTCACTCCATTCAGGTGACACTGCGGTCACCCGAACGCGAGCAAGTTACTTCAGGTGCCGGTGATTTTCAACCCTCGCGGGTCAGTTCCAGCGGGGTTACATCCGGCAGGGACCAGACAAAATCTGCCCCCATCAGGGCCGAGGGTGTGGTGCTGCCTGCGCTGCTAACCTTTTGCTCCAGCACCGCTGTCACTATCGCCAGTGGTGCGGTAACAGTCAGGTCATAGCCATTGGGTGTCTCAAACCGTCCGACCACTTTTTTACCCGCTGCGTTACGCGCTTCGCCCCACAGAGACGTTCGGCTTTTGGCGCGTTGCTCGGCCGTTGGTCCCGGCACGTTCTTTTCAATGCGACGCTTCATGAACGACTGCACCCAGGGTTGGCCCATTAACCACCGCATCGATTGCAGACGCTTCATGCGCTTAACGGTCCGGTCGGCGACCGGCACATATACCGCCACATTTTCCACGCCGATGCTGTGATAGGCCGTGCTGACATCGCCCCAGGGAATGCTGACCGCAATGCGCTCGCCCCGCCCCATATCCAGACGCCGGGTTTTCAGCGGTGTCTCAACAATTCGACCATTCTTGCGAATCCGGCTCAGGCCTGCCATGCCCTCAACCGAGGTTTTTGCAGTACCCGGGCTCATCGGGCCACCGGCCTTGAAGGCGAGATCGAGTTCGGTCAGATCCGGAAGGGCCTGCTTGAGCTGGGCGGCCAGGCAATCGGTCGGTACCACATCGAAGCCCACACCCGGGCAGACAATGATTCCTGCCTCCCGGGCGCGCTGGTTTATTTCGGCACTGTGGGCGTGTTCAAACACATCCATTTCACCGGTGATGTCGAAATAATGCGCCTTGCTTGCCAGGCAGCCTTCAAGCATCGGTGCACTGGTGGCAGAGAAGGGCCCGGCGCAATGCAGCACCAGAGCCATGTCTTCCAGCTCGCGCTTAACCGCGGCCGAATCCGACAGATCAAATACCCGAAACCCCAGGTGCAATTCATTGGCCAGGGCCCGCAATTTATCTTCATTACGCCCGGCCAGTATAGGTTTCAATCCACGGGCAACGGCCTCACGGGCAATCAGCTCACCGCTGTAGCCATAGGCCCCGTAAATCATCCAGTTCTGTTCCATGGTTCGCTCCCTGTCGAGCCTGAAAAATGTCCACTCATTCAACCGGAAGGTTAGCCCATGAGGCAGGTGAATGATGGTTTTACTCGCTAAACCATTGGGGTTAATGAATTGTATTCAAGAATTATAAAGGAATGGACCGGAGTTGGTCAGACAGGTATATCGAAATGCAGCACCTCTTCCCGTTGCCCCAGCTTCGAATACAGAGCAATGGCGGCTTCATCTTCAATACCCGTATCGGCCTGAACAAAGACGACATAGGCGCCTCGCTCTGCGGCGATGCTTCGCAAGGTATTGATCAGCGAAGTAGCCACGCCCTGTCGCCGGTACCCAGCCAATACCGCCAGATCGTACAGATAGATTTCGCTGCGGGCCTGCTCAAATTTGGGGAGCTCGTAGGCTGCCAACCCACCCATAACCCTTCCTTCGTCGTCGACAGCAGCCAGTGCAATAAACGCCTCGTTGCCCAATAGCCTTTGTTGATACTCCGGGCCCGGCGGCTTACCGGTGTAGGTTTGCACATCGTCGAAGGCCTCGCCAAACACCTGCATCAGCTTTTTAAACAGTGGCAGATCATTGCGGGTTAACTGCTGTACTTGACCTGTCATGGCGCTATCAACTCCCAATTAACGGTCGGGCAATCAGCATGCAGATTGCCCGAAAAACACGGCTCAATCTGTATCGGGAATCAACCGTTTGCCCAGACTCACCGCCGGATCCACAACATAGCCCAGCGCCTGATAAAACGCGATAACGTCAGCGTTGGACGACCGAACTTGCAGGTTGACTTTAGGACACCCCCTGTCTTTCAGCAACACCTCTACCCGTTCCATCAATAGTCGGCCAAGCCCTTCACCGTGAAGGCCCGGCTGCACGGCCAGATAATTCACCCAGCCACGGTGCCCTTCATAACCGGCCATGGCCGTCGCCACCAGAGTGCCCTGCACCTCCCCGACCAGAAACAGATCCGGATCTACCTTCAGCTTTCGATCGATGTCTTTGTTTGGGTCATTATGCGGCTTGGTGAGCCCGGTGCTCTGCCACAGTTCAACGACCGCAGCGCGGTCCGTTTCCCGATAGGATCTGATATGAAAATGACCGGCGTTCAAAGCTATTCCCCCTTATTAATGCGCTACTGACAGGCTTTGTCCAATGCCTGCAGCAACTGGTCCATTTCCGCCTGGCTGGTGTAATGCACAAACGACAATCTCAGCATACCGCTAGCCGGGTCAATACCCATCGCCTCCAGCAACCGTACCGCATAAAAGTGCGCGGCACCGCAGTGAATGCCCTGTTCGACCAGAGACTGCGCCAGCACCTGGGGGCTGTGCTCAGTGTGCAACAACGATACCGTTGCCGCGCGTTTACTGGGGTCGGCGGCATGTAGGTGTTCTGGGAGGTTGAGGGTTCAAAATGCACGTCGCCAGCCGGTACGTTCAAATAGTTGGCAAAGCGCTGATGGGATTGATCCATCAATTCACCGGCCCGCTGAGATACGGGGTGCAGATGGTAGGGTTGCACTTTGGCCTGCCGGTAGAAGGTCGTCAGCCGGTCTATCACTTGCTGGCAAGCGTAAGAACCGCCAGCATTATCAAAAAAGGCCTGCCCCGCGAGGGAGGGTTCGCTGAACGCCGGAAATTGTGCCCGTACAAAGTCGAGGTCTAAAACTGGCATCATGCCTCACATCTGTCTGCCTGTAGTGGTGATCCAAATCATCCAATACTGGCAGACAAATGTCACGGTTGTAATGCAGCGCCTCGCCCGGATCTATCTGGAGCCACGTTGAAACCACCGCTTCCAGAGCCAAGCCGGGAGAAGGTTAAGGTCGGGCGATGGTTAAGAGCCACCCGCCTTGATCGTCATATTGTTTCTTACTGACTTCACACCCTCGATACTTGCGGCGATAGCGACAGCTCGAGCCATAGCTTCTTCTGATTCAACGAACCCGCTGAGTTGCACAACACCTTTGAAGGTTTCAACGTTCACTTCGCGAGCCTTAACATCCGGGTCGTCGACCAGTGAGGCTTTCACTTTGGTGGTAATCCAGGTGTCATCTATATATTCGCCAGTGCTTTCCTGGGTTGCGCTTCCCGCACAACCGATAACGGTTGTTAACAGCAGTATCGCCAACATTGCCGAGAAAACTGTTTTAATGTGATTCATGATGCTTGTTCTCCAGCTATCATTTATTGGGTTGGACGTACTACAAGCCTACTCAGCGTCAACCGACTCCGGTGGCCTGACAACGGGTAATGTGCACCAGCCACCAAGTCCTTTTGGGTGGCTGGCGGGGTTTCTCAACGAGCAGAACCCCGGTTAAAGAGGCTCAGTATGCCGAGCAATATGACGGCGCCAATCAGCGATACAACCAGGCTCATGATACTGATGCCCTCGTTAATGGAACCGGCACCGAGCAGCGGGCCAATCAGCCAACCCCCGATCAGGGCGCCGACAATGCCCACTACAACGTTCAGGATGATGCCCTGTTGACCGTCAGTCCCCATGATCAAGCTGGCAATCCAGCCAACCAGGCCACCCATAATTAGCCATATGATAATACCCATCATGTCTTCCTCCATTTATCTCGACGCAAAAAGCGCCAGAACAAAAAGCATACTGCTGCCGACTCGCCGTTACCGTTCGCTACCGAACTATGGCATCACCAGGGGCGACTTTTGCTAACCGGCTCACACTTTGGATTGCTGTCTGCCATCTTCGATTTTCTCATCGACTTCTTCAGCTTCTGGTGGACTGGCTTCCGGTTCTTCCTGCTCGGCTTCTGCTGCCGGTTCCAGACTTAATTCGATAAACATGGGGAAATGGTCCGACCCCCAGGCTGGCCCCCGCTCGATGCGCACAAGCTTGAAGTGATCGGTATGGAAGACATGATCGAGCGGCCAGCGCAGGAACGGATTTCTGGCATTGAAGGTGTTGTACATGCCCCGCCCTACGCGCGGGTCGAGCAGGCCGCTGGCTTTTTGAAACAGCTTGGTGGTGTAGGACCAGGCGACATCATTAAAATCACCTGCAATGATGGCAGGCTGGTCGCGTTGCTCCACTTCACGGCCAATAATCAGCACCTCTGCATCCCTTTCCGTGGTCTGCGTTGCATACTGGGGGTTGGGCGGATCGGGGTGCACGAAATGCATATACACCCGGTCATTTGAGGGCAGCACCACCTGCATATGCATCGACGGGATGTTGGCCTCAAGAACAAAGCGGATTTTAGGGTCAATCATTTCCAGGCGGCTGTAGACGAGCATGCCGTACGTCGTGTCAAGGGGGTTCTTGAGCGTATAGGTGTAAGTTTCTTCCAGTGGTTTAAGGGCCTCCTCCCACCATTCATCTGTCTCCACTGTCAGAATCACGTCGGGGTCATATATTCGAACGAGAGCCAGAAATGCTTCTGACTCCCGGTTATCCATCAGCACGTTGGCAACGAGCAGTCGGAGGTTAGCCTGGTCCGAGGGTGATTCAGCGGCCAGCACCTGTTTGGGCATTAACACCGTATAGGGAAGCATCTTTACGACCTGATACCCCACCGCCAGCACCAGAAGCCCAAGCACGACGGTTTCATGGATACGATTCATATCCCAGAAAAAAAGGTAGAGGGCTAACGTTATGATCCCAGCGATCGTGATCTGCCCTCGGGGGAAATCCAAAATCCGGATCCACCATTGATCGACACGCAGAAGCGGAAGCGCTGTAGCAATCACCAGTAGCAGGGCTATTACAACCAGTACAATTTTCATAGGGTTTGATAGCGCTCCTCGCAGGAGCCTGATCTATGTAAGGGTTTGATCGGCCCGATCACCCGAATCTATGCTTCGGGTAATCGGAGCCTTGGGCTCTGCATGGTAAAAGCATCGAATCAATTGCCGTCGGTGGCATCTTCAACAGCATCGCCTGTGTCTTCTACAGCTTCTTCAACTTCTTCACCGGCTTCCTCAAGCGGCCCATCATTGTCGCAGCCAGCAAGCGCAAGCACCAAAACGCTCGCGAGCAAGGATGTTGTAAGAGTTTTGCTAAGTTTCATGGTTCTTTTGCTCCTTGTTGGTTTCAGAAATACACAGAGTTCCCATGATTTTCTGAAAAATCGTGAGTTACCGGAGAACACTCACCTTGTTGTGACTCGCCTGGGTTTTTCCAGTTCCCCGCAGGGTTGAAATACATCATGTCAGCCTGTGGCAAAACGTTCTGTGCGCAGCCGAACGTATCCACGAAAATGCAGCCGGATGTAAATACACGTTAGTGCAACGCGTTATGACGAGACGGCATTACATGTAAAGGGCGTTAAAAGATCGGGTAATATTGCAGTCATCTATTGCTGCATACCGACCTCTCTGTTCGTTGCCGCGCAGACGGGTTGTATTTTTTGCGGGAGACTTCAGGTACTTACTGGTGGAAGCCGAATGGCAGCCACCTTTGTGCCAACAAAGCAATGGAGAACATCATGAGTAAACAAGCTAATAGCGGCCATACCACCACAGATCGTCTCTCTGAAAGTGCTCACGAGTCGGTGGACCAGGTCGCCAAAACCGCAGGCAAAGCCGAGGAACGAATTCGCCAGGAAGCGTCGGAAGCGAAAACCCACGTTAGGGAGGCCGGGCAAAAAACCAGAGAGCGTACTGATGACACCTTGCAGTCCATCAGTGGTTTTGTTCAGGAAAACCCGATGATCTCCCTAGGCATTGCCTTTGCTGCGGGAACCCTGCTGTCTGCGATGAAACGGTCGTCATAATGTTTCGTCGTCGCCAGTTAAAACAGGAAGCCGCGCAGCTGCGCGGCGACATTGATCGCCGCGCCTGCCTGGTTCATCAGCGTATCGATAGCCTCAAGCGTGAGACAGAGACTCTGGTACGCAGCCCTGCTGCGCTGCCCGTTGCTTTTGTTGCTGGTATATTGGCAGAGCGACTGGGTGCGCCTGGCATCAGAAATGCCCGGGAGTTTCTTTCCAGCCTTGCTGGCCAGGTCAAAGCCGACCAGATCATCGCCGGCTTAATCAGCTCGTCGATACGCTGACGCCCTCACTTCTGTTGCTGCTCCTGCCCTGAGTTGTTTACGACAGATCGGGCATGGGCAAGCAGAGCATTAGCGCTGACCCGACTCTCGCGAAAGGTGAGGTCCCGGGCCATATGCCCCAGCCGCCAGATAAGCAGAGCTGCCAATACCAGGTTGATCAGCGCCACCACAGTCAGGGCGCCGAGCAGGTTGAAGGCTTGCAAGCTTTCCAGCGCAACTACCGCCGCTGTGCCGGCAAACAGCCAGCCTGCTATCAGCAGCAAGCCGATCACGACGCAGAGCTTGAATATCGCCAGCACTGTGAACCCGAACAATCGTGCCTCTACCATAACAACGCTTAACATATCAGCCGGTATGGATTTGAGAATGTTCATGATGTCCCGGATACCATTGGTCGCGCTCTGTGTAGAGTCAGCTTCTTTCACGGCCTTACCTCCCCTTTACTTAACGTATGTTTAAGACTGGCTTTAATTTCACTCCAGATTGCCACAAAGAAGGCCGTCAATGGTACGGCCAGTATCATCCCGATGATACCCCCTAAAACCGTGCCCCAGAAAAACAGTGAAATAATTACCAGTGCGGGGTGAAGCCCTGAACGGTTGGCCATGATCTTCGGGGTCAGCAACCAGCTCTCTACCAGCTGTACAGTGGCGAACACCAGGGCAGCCAGCAACAACAGCTGAACACCACCCTCCGGCTGCAGATACGCCATGGGTAGCACCACCAACAGGCCAATCAGCGATCCGAGGAAGGGAATGATGTTCAGTAGCCCAAGAATCAGCCCGATAAGCACGCCGTAACTCAGGTTGATCAGCGTAAAACTCATGGCATACAAGGTTCCCATGCAAACCGCGATGATCAGCTGCCCCTGGAAGAAGGTAGTAATGTACTCCACAAACATGTCCATGAAATACAGCGACTTTTTCTGAGTGGGCTTGTGAAAGATAGACAGCAGTTCGGACACCTGACCCCGAAGCTTATAGCCAGAGTGCAGTGTGAAGAACAGAAACAGCGGCATGAAGCTCATGCTCGCCAGTAGGCCAAGGTAGGACATGATGGTTCTGCCTGTGTCTTGCAGGCCAGGAAGGGGCGAACCGGACTCGCCTTCACCGTCGCCCTCCATATTGTTTGAGATCATCGAGCTGATCTCCGGGAAACTGAAGGAAAAGTGAGCCTGCCAGCTTGCCAGCACATCGGGCAAAACCGTCATCAACTCAATGGCCTGGTTGACAATAATGGGGAACAGCAGGAAAACCATGCCCCCTACACCGGAAAAAAAGACCACCAGCACAAGGAGAATGGCCAGCAAGTGCGGCAGGTGAAGCCGCCGTTCCAGAAACTCCACTACAGGGTGGAGCACCAAAGCCAGAATCCCGGCCAGAGAGAGCGACAACAACAGGTTGTAAAATACACTGAGCACCCAACTGAAGGACCACACAACGAGCCCAATCAAGGCAGTTAACGCCACCAGGGAAGACAACACCGCCGTATATCGAAACAAGCGAAGCTCAGCGGTATTGAACAGTCGCCTGTTCGAGCGCAATGCCGGCAGGTCTTCACGGGTACTTGCACCGACACCCGGAGATTTCTGCGTATCCTGAGACATTACAAATTCCTGCGTTATTAACCCGGTCAATCAACTTATGTCAGGCTATTAGAGTTGCATGTGGACTTACCCTCCACGAGAAACCAGAAAAACAACGACCGGGTTTACTTCGCTAACCATCTTATCGCTTTCTGGATGAAGGGTTCACCTTAACTACTCTGGGTGACGTGCATGTAGCGTTCGACGCCGTATCAGCTCTTCGATGGTTAGGTTGAAGAGTTCGTTCCGCCGTTTTTTTTTGCGTCACCATTAATCTCACCCAACACAGCCCCGCCCTTGGGGCCCTGCTTCCCTGCCTTGCTCTTTTTCCCACTGTTTTCGCTGACGGCTGCATCGCCGGCATTCTCAGTTACATTGCCCTTTCCCTGCGCGCCTTTGTCCTGACGTTCATTCTGAGTTTTGTTCATGAGTCAATCTCCATATGAGTGTTGCGTTTTGGGTACTGCTGCTCACCATGCTCTGTTAAGCACTCAGGGAGAAGCACCCAAGATCAACGGTATTTAAAGCCAAGGTAGGGGTCTGTGCGTTGCCACACTGAGCAGACAATATTTTCTATTGTGCGCTTACGAACAGACAGTCAGAGAGGTCTAAACGATTATGAGCGTTAGCGTTTGCGTTGCCAGACAACCTTTGTACTCGCTGCGTCACGTCCTGTGTTCAGTACACAGATAGCACAGTACGGACGTCTAACCCGAATACGACAAGCAAGGAACTTCTCATGATCAGAATCAATACGGCGGCAATCACTTTTTGCGTTATTGGTGCGTTGCCCATAGCAGTATCAGCAGAAAAACTGCAATTCGGCCCGGATCAGGGTGAGCAGGAATTCTCCATATCAGGAACGGGCAGCAGCGATCAGAGCTTCGACAGCGGAAGCTTCGGTTTAACGGGCGATCTCGGCTGGTATTTGAGAGATAATCTGATCGCTGGCATCCGGCAAAGCGTCAACTATGCCAGTATCGATGGCGAAAGCATCACAAATGACTTCTGGAACGGCTCAACCCGGGGTTACGTCAACTATCAGTTTCTCAGTGATCGCGCACGGCCCTTCGTCGGCGCCAGTCTGGGTGGCGTTTATGGTGACGGTGTCAGCAACAGTGCCTTTGCCGGAGTCAATGATCTGAGGCTTTCTGGCATTGGCTCCAAACCAAAAAATGGGGCCAGAAGGCCCCGCAATATAGCTTACTTTTCTTTTCCCCTTTGCGACCCCATCAGCATTTTAGCCGGGGTCAGTATGCGCAGGGTAAAGAACGTCAGAACACTCAGAATCAGTGCAATTTCGAGTCGCCCGGTGGCGACTGATACTCCGATCGCGCCGGTCAGCCACAAGCTGGCAGCGGTGGCCGTGCCGGAAACAAAGCTTTCACCGTTCACGACATTCTTCAGAATGGCCCCCCCGCCG
>DASSWT010000364.1:0-6605 GCA_035704555.1 Saccharospirillum sp.
TGGCTTACACAAGCGGGGCAGAGCATTTGGAAGGCGTAAATGACGACCACTTTGCCGCGCAACTGCAGTAAGTCGACGGGGTCTTTGGTGTTATACCAGGCTTGTACGGCGAGTTCGGGGGCAAGTGTAAGAGGGCCTTCGGACAAGGGAAACTCCTTGCGCTGGCAGTTGTGGGTTCTCACCCTCGGATATATCCACCACACCTAACCCGCCGTCGGGGCATTGAGGGTGCGGCGCCAGCACGACCCAGTGGCTGTGCCAGGTATTACCATCGTTGTTGAGACGGCCATCTCTGTTTTCATCAAACAATGGGGTGTCGTCAAAGTCCGGGTGGGCGGTGACGGCCAGTGACAACACGCCGGTATCGGCTTCAAACCCCACAGCAGCCGGGCTGAGGTCGGTCGGCCACACATAGGAATACACTTCGCTGCCGGCAAGGCTTCCTGTGGCATCAGCCAGATCAGGCTGCCAGGTCATCAACCGGGCGCGCAAAGTTCACTTCGCGTATGACCTGCCAACGCCCATCCTCGAACACAAAGTCGATGCTAAGGTCGACCATCATTTTAGGTCCGCCCATCGGGATTTTGCGTGAAATCAGTACATGGCCGGTATCACCGGATGCGCTGACCGCGTGAATGTTTGACCACATATGGTCATCCGGGTTTTCATTTTTGAACGTCTGTTCCAGCATGTTCAGGCAGGTAGGTTTATCCATCGTCATGAGGTGCCCGGTGTTATCCAGCATCATGATCTGAAGATCCTTGTGGTAGATGCTTTGCAGCGCTTGCAGGTTAGCGCTGACGCCTGCCTTCATCAGTTCATCAATGCGGGTGCGTAGACTGTTCTCTGCTTGTTCACTCATGATTTAGCTCCTGAGTCGTTGAGTGGGGGGCCCGGCCAGTTGACTGGACCTTCTTGTTTTATATATCGATCGATATATAATCATCATCACAGATCGTTGTCAAGGATATATATATATTGAACGATAGAAAAAGATTGGGTCGACCGAGAGGCTTCGACTATGACGAGGCGCTGAAACAGGCAACCTCAGTGTTTTGGGCCAAAGGCTATGACGGGGCTTCGCTGCGTGATCTTACGAGCGCGATGGGGATTACCGGCCCCAGCATGTATGCATCGTTTGGCGATAAACGCGAACTCTATTTGAAAACCATCGATCACTATATCGATGCCGATAGTTGCGCCCCGCTGGAGGCGTTCGAAACGGAAGAGAGCATACAGGCAGCGATTCGTGGTTTTCTTATCGAAGTCATTCGCTACGCAACCGAGCATGAAAGCGGCGCAAAAGGCTGTTTTCTTGCTTCAAGTGTCGTCACGACGGTTGGGCAGGTTGAAGGCGTCGCAGAACGGGTAGCCGCTGCGATCGAATATGCAGAGACGCGCCTGGCTGCGCGCTTTGACCGTGAGGTTGCCAGGGGAACCCTACCATCTGATTTTCCATCCCGAGAACGCGCCGCGCTGCTCTATGACATGAGGCAAGGCTACATGTTCCGCGCGCGGGCGGGTTGGAGTCGCGAGCAGATGATGAAGGATATTGAGGCGCGCGTGCACATGTTGCTGAGTAGCGATTAGCAGGAACTTGTCGAACAGAAGAGCGTGCTGATGATGGGCTAAGGGCTGACAGGGCATGCACAACATTCAGCTATCAAATTGGATGGCCTGATAGATTGTTGCTATCTATTTGGCTGTCCAGCCTGGTTCACCCCGGATTATTAACGAACAGGATAAGGTGAATGAACGGCCGACGGGTGCGATCAGATACATCATGCCCTAGACTCTTTTTACAGGATCATCAGACACTTACCCATTACTCATGCAGCTGTTTAACGACATTCGGTTCAATAACCTTAAAGGCGACATCTATGGCGGCCTGACCGCGGCGGTGGTGTCTTTGCCCATGGCGCTGGCCTTCGGCGTCGCTTCCGGTGCCGGTGCCGAAGCGGGGCTCTATGGTGCGGTACTTGTAGGCCTGTTTGCGGCGCTCTTTGGTGGCACCTCCACGTTAATATCCGAGCCCACGGGCCCGATGACGGTCGTGATGACGGCCGTACTGACCACGCTCATTGCCGACAATCCGGAGAACGGCCGCGCCATGGCGTTTACCGTGGTGATGATGGCGGGCCTGTTTCAGATTGTGCTGGGGGCGCTCAAACTCGGCAAATACATCACCTTGATGCCCTACAGCGTTGTCTCGGGCTTTATGTCCGGCATCGGTATTATTCTGATCATTCTTCAGTTGGCTCCCTTTCTCGGTCACCCGAGCCCGCCGGGTGGGGTAACCGGCACCCTGGCGGCCCTGCCCGGGTTGTTAACCTCCATCCGGCCCGTCGAATTCATTCTCGGTGCCTTCACCATTGGCATTCTGTTCTTCGCGCCCAAACACTGGACTCGCTACGTACCCGCCCAACTGATCGCGCTGGTTCTGGGTACGCTGGTTTCCCTGACGATACTTGGCTTTTTCGAGGTGCGCCGAATCGGCGAAATCGATCTGGGTTTGCCTTCTCTGGTTGTGCCCACCTTCAGCTGGGGGCAGTGGAACGAGATGATCGTCGATGCTCTGGTGCTGGGCACGCTCGGCTGTATCGATGCCTTGCTGACCGCCGTGATCGCCGACAGCCTCACGCGGCAGGAGCACAAATCCGACAAGGAGCTGATCGGCCAGGGCATAGGTAACCTGGCCTCTGGCCTGTTTGGTGGGCTACCCGGCGCCGGGGCCACCATGGGCACGGTGGTGAATATTCAAACCGGGGCGCGCTCTGCGTTGTCGGGCATTGTACGGGCCGTGGTGCTCATGGTCGTTATTCTCTGGGCCGCCAAACTGACCGAAAGTATTCCGCTGGCGGTGCTCGCCGGCATTGCCGTGCGGGTGGGTATCAACATTCTGGACTGGAGTTTCGTTAAACGGGCGCATCGCGTGTCCTGGAACGCCACCTTCATCATGTATGGGGTGATGTTTCTCACCGTCTTTTTCGATTTGATTGTCGCCGTGGGTTTGGGCGTTTTCATCGCCAATATCATCACCATCGAGCGGCTCAGCCGGGAGCAAACCCGAAACATCAAAACCATCACCGATTCCGATGACGCCATCGCCCTCGATAGTGAAGAGAAGCAGTTACTCGACGATGCGCAAGGCAAGCTGTTGTTGCTGTATCTGAGCGGCCCGATGATTTTCGGCGTGTCCAAGGCCATCGCCCGGGAGCACAGTGCGGTGATGAATTGCACCGCCATGGTGGTGGATATCAGTGATGTACCCCTGGTCGATGCAACGGTCTCACTGGCGATCGAAAACGCCCTCAAAGATGCTCTGGACGCTGGCAAAAAGGTGTTTATCGTTCGTCCGGATCAGGAAACCTCGAGGTTTCTGGAAGGGGTGGGACTGTTTGAAATGGTTCCGGCCCATCACTTCTGTTCCTCCCGTGTTGAGGCCCTGCGCCTGGCTGCCGAGGCGATTCACAGGCCTTAATGGCGCCTTCGTGACCTTCGAAGGTCTCAAATCAAACCGGTTGAATTCACGTCTCGGGGTGGTAAAACCGGTTTGTACCCCCACGTCACTACTAGACGGCTTGAATAAATAGCCCGAACCCGACGTTTCAAACGGAGGATTATTGTGACTAATCAACCATTTCTAACCGATGTCAAAACGCTGCGCGAACGCGCGCGCAAACACATTGAGGAAGGCGCGGTTACCGAAGGCTACACCGCCGACCGGGAGAACGTTGTCAGGATTCTCAACGAAGCGCTGGCCACCGAAATCGTCTGTAATCTTCGCTACAAAAGCCACTATTTTCGTGCCGACGGCATTAAAGCCAATGTTGCAGCGCAGGAGTTTCTTGAACATGCCGATCAGGAGGCGCAACACGCCGACTGGCTGGCCGAGCGTATTGTTCAGCTGGGCGGAAGTCCGAACTTTTCACCCGAAGGGCTACTGAGCCGGTCGCACGCCGAGTTTGTCGAGGGGGATAGCCTGAGGGAAATGATCAGGGAAGACTTGATTGCCGAACGCATCGCGATCGACAGCTATCGGGAAATCGCCAATTACCTCGGCACGCAGGACCCGACATCCAGGCGAGTGATAGAAGACATTCTGGCTCAGGAGGAAGAGCATGCCGAGGACATGGCCGGCCTTCTTAAGGACCTGCCCGCCGATGCCTGAGTGATGCAAATGGCGGCGGCCCTGAAGGGCTCCCTAGAGCGTATCAATGGTTAACATCAACCTTTGAGAGGTAACCGACATGAGCAAGAAAGAAGCGTACGAAAAGAAATTGCAAGGCCAACTGAATGAGTGGCGAGCGGAAATTGATAAACTCAAAGCCAGGGCCGACGCCGCCGAAGGCGACGCTCAACTGGAATACTACAAACAAGTGGAAGATTTGCGTACCAAGCAGGAAGTTGCCAGTGAAAAACTCGAGGAACTGAAAGCCGCCAGTAATGACAGCTGGGAAGACCTGAAAACCGGATTGGACAGCGCCTGGGATTCACTCAGCCGGTCTGTGAAATCAGCCACGTCCCGCTTTAAGTGATGTCACTGTAGCAGCCATGACAATGACATGGATTGCAGGAGAAAAAACATGGAAAAGCATTCTTTTTTTGCAGTATTAATGGTTACGGCAACATTGAGTCTCAGCTCAGTATCCTGTGCGCAATCCGATGAAGAAGGCACAACCGCAGAAGATGTTCAGGAAGATACGACAGAGCTTCTCAGTACCCTCCGCCAGTACACTGCCGACCAGCGTGATGAAGCCATCGACGAGGCCAGCCAGGCCCTTGAAAAGCTCGACGGACAAATCAGTGAGCTGGAGAGCCGAATCGACCGCAACTGGGACACGATGAGCGAGCAAGCGCGCCAGCAAGCGAGAGACAATCTCGACAACCTGCGCGAGCGCAGAAGTGAACTTGCTGACTGGTACGACGAGTTCAGGAACAGCTCAGCCGATGCCTGGGACGAAATGAAAGCCGGGTTTACAGGAGCCTATAAAGTGATGAGTGACTCCTGGGTAAACGCCAAGCGTGAATTTGAAGCCGACAATGAGTAGGGTTACCTGGCCGTCAACATGCTCAGGTAACTCGCCCAGGCTGCCTGCCAGTTGATGGCCACTTCGTTGGTGGCCCACGATTCCTGATCGTCCACATACACCCGCATCGGTGCCAGGCTGAACAGCGGCTGCGCCGCCATATCGCCTTTCAGCCCGACCGAGTTCGGGCCGCCTGCCAGCAGCCCCTCAGGGTTATCGACCGCACCGGAGACCATCGGGCGGAAGTGCGGATGGTTGATCTGGTAACTTCTGGCGCCGACGGTCCAGGTTTTTCCATGAGGGTTCAGGCCAAAGAACCAGTGGCTCATGTCGTAGGCGGCGCGATACCACTCCTCGTTGCCGGTGAGGTGATGTAGCCACAGCAACTGGGTACCCACTGTTGCGATAACACCATTACTGCCCCAATCGAATTCCTCGCCCTCCCCGGCGTACATCAGGCCATAAGGGTTTTGCAGTTGCGCTTCGCGAAGTGGCGCGAAGCCGCGTTCAATCCGGGTTAGCAAGGCGTCTTTTCGCAATGGGTCGGCCTGCGGGATGGATAGATAGCTGAACAGGGCAAGGAAGTTCACATGACGCCAGTCCGGTACGGCGTCTCCCATGCGCTCGGTTCCGGAAAGATCCCACAACTGGCGATAAAGGTCGTCGCTCAGGGGTTCGTTGCTGAACCCGTGGCGGGCGATGGCGGTCCAGAGGCGTTCATCGGTGTCGTCCGGGTCTGTGTAGGGGCCACCGTATTCGAGGTTGTCGTAGCGATCCTCAATCATGATCAGGTCCGGATAGGCCTGTAGAAACCGATAGGCCCGATCCGCTGCTCGCCGGTAATGCTCGGCCAGGGCGCGGTCTGCCGGCAATGGGGACTGCCCGAAGGCGCGGGCAGCCAGGTACATGACGGCGCTGAAATCGGCCGTCGCGGTGCTGCTGATGGGCATGATGGTTTTGACGCGATCGTCTGCCTGCGGCGTTTCATCAAGCCCCGGCCATTCCGCGCTGGCGACTTTATGATAAACGGCCCCATCTTCGCGCTGCATTTTGATCAGGAAATCCAGTTCCTGTTTGGCCAGGTCGAGTACCGCAGGGCGACCTTCGGTGGGCGCGTGTATCGGAGCAATCTCCCCGGGCAGAGCATCTGGCTGAATCAGCCAGGTCATCAGCGGCAAGGCGACGGACCAGGCGCCATTGACGCTGTAACGGCCGTAATCACCGGCGTCATACCAGCCGCCGCTGACGTCACGGGTCTGGTCACTTTCAAATAACTGCGCCTTTGTATCCTGTTGGTGAGCATTCGGATAGGCGGCGCTGTTGAACCAGTGAAAAGCGCCCCAGGCCAGGTCTCTCTGTTCCAGGTAGGGGTGGGGGGGTGGGTCGAGCTGGAAAACGGCCGTGGTATGGCGGGTGCGCGGGCCGGTTGGCGGCACAATCAGGGTATAGAACCCCTCCTGTTCCCGGTCGTTGAACGGGATCGTTTGCAGGCGCCGGCCCGAACCCGGGAAGGCACTTCCGGGAACCTGGAGTGCATGCTGACTTTCCTCGCCGCCAGCGCGTCTCAGCGTGACT
>DASSWT010000042.1:0-11575 GCA_035704555.1 Saccharospirillum sp.
GGGAGCTGCCCCCGGCGGTATGATGATAGACCAGACGGCCCCGTGCCGGTTGCACCATATGCACGGTGGTAATGCCGACGGCATCGGCGGTGCGCAACATGGCGGAGATGTTCTGCGCCTTGTGCACCTGGTCGGTAACCAGCGCCATATCGGGTTGACGTTGTTGTAGAACGGTCTTGAATTTGTCGAAACGGGAACGGCTCATGGTATTAACTCAGGTTTCAGAGTTCGGGTTGTCTGGTTGGCATTGGCCCGCACCGGCTACCGCGGATGCCCCTGTGGGGTCGGCGTGGATCCATCCATGGAGCCTAGGCCGCAGCATCCCTGCTGCGGACTACCCCACAGGGGCATCCCCGGCACCCGCCGCTGGTCACCTCAGGGAACTCCGAAACTTGAGGTATTAAATCCGGACTGGCTGAATTCGGCGCGCAGTATACCTCAGTCGACCCGGGAATTAGAGCGCTGCAACCGCCCAGGTTTGCAGCGCGTTGCAGATCGGGTTAGCGGGTAAAGGGATTCACTGTGGGCAGATCGATCGCGTTTTTGAACTGGCTTAGCGTCAGACTGTCGCGACCGAATGAGAGGTCTTTGTCGGACATCACTGATTCCCCGAACGAGTACATGACAGTCAGACCCTGTTCGCGGGTGTCGGCGTCGTAGCGTTGCTGGGCTTCGCTGACGGCCTCGTTGCGGTGTTGCCAGTCGGTTATGGCCCGCTCGCCATGACGTTCTGTCATCAGTGACAGGGTGCTGGCTGGCGACAGTATCAGTGCACTGGCGTTGTTGCCGCCAAAGCCTTTCGAGTTGATCAGGGTGCCGAGCATGTCGGCTCCCTGTTCACCGGCATTGTGGTGGTCCATCAGAATGTTCAGGTGTGAGCGGTTCACGTCGTCGGCGATGTGATCGATGGTGCGAATACCGGGAACCCAGCCTTCGGCCCAAACGCCCAGGGCGGCGGTGAGCTGGTCGCCGGCTGCGGGGCCGAGTGAGTGCCCGACGTAGGATTTGATCGCCGATACGGTCCAGTTTTCAATGTCGAAAGTCTTCGCGACTTCGTTGAAGATGTGCGATTCGGTGACCCGGTTTTGCGGCGTGCCGGTGCCATGGGCCATCACGAAGGTGCGTTGCAGCCCGGCGTCACCCAGAATGGCTCGGGCCAGTGAGGTGGCTTTGGCCAGGGTGATGTAGTTGCCGACCCCGGGCCCTGAAATGGACTTTTTATTGGCATCGGCATTGACGAACACGTCAGCGACGCTGCCGTGGATGGTCGCTCCGGTTTCCAGGGCCAGTTCGTCGTCCATCAGCACCACGAACTGGCTGGATTCGGCCATGGTGAAGCCGGCATTGGATGAGAACGGCCGGCAGGCGCGGCGGTTGTTCGTTACGTCGCTGTTGTCGAGTTGTCTGAGTTGTTCGTCTTCCGCCAGGGCTCCCATGATGCGGAACCCTTCCATGATTTCCGGAACCACCGGCGCTTCCGAGTTGCCAACGATGGCGACGCGGCACTTGCCCGCTTCGATGTCGGCAATGCCCTGGCGCAGGTTGTACAGGAAGGTGGCGCAGGCACCGGCATTGGAACCGGTATTGCCGACGCTGTTCAAAATGTAACTGTTGATGAAATCGGCGGTCATTTCCGGCATCGACAACGGCATCATCTTTGAGGTGATGCGGTTGCCCGTCAGCGGTGCCTGATACAGGCCTTTCAGGCCCGCCTGATCCATTTGCGAAATGGACGAGCCGGCATAAACCGACACCTGGTCCGGGTGGATCCGGTCGAGTACTGACTGCCATGGCATGCCCAGCGACCGTATCGCATCGGAAGCGCCATAAACCGCCATCTGCAGGCCACGCGGGTGGTGTGCCGCGTTGTAGTAGTCGGCCGGGTTAAAGCCTTCGGGCAGGGTGCCTGCCGATGACACTTTGCTCTGATAGGTTTCGGGCAACAGCACAGCCATATCCTGATTGACCCTAACTTCAACCGGATCAGCGCTGGCATCAGTAACCTGCCAGCCTGCTGGCAACGGCTTTGGTAACTGGGAGCGTTTCAGTTGAAAGCGAAGCCCATCGGGCTGTTTCAGCGTGGCTTTGCGGTGCGTGAGCACGGCATCCGGATCGAAGTGGCTGGCCGGGTTAATGCGTCGAATGAGGGTTCCGTCGAGCAGGGCTTGCCGGTCTGTTGAATTCGGGTTGAGCTTCATCAGGCGGGCCAGGTCCTGCCAGGTTGCCGCCATCTGACGGTCGTCGAGTACCTCATGCACCATGCGACGGTAAGCGTGATGCATGGAAACACGACCGGCCGGGTTGATGCCTCCGAAGCCGGTGATGACGGGGAGTTTTTTCATGTAAGAGCGCCTGTGGTTCGTTAACCCAATATCAATGCGCAAGACTATAGTGTCTGTCCGGGCTTTCGGGTATTACAATGCAGCCTAATAATATGCTAAATGAGCCAATAGTGTCCTTTTGAGAGTTCAGACCGATGAAAATTGCCTTTGTAGTCTGTGAGCAGGCCCTGATGACCGGCGTAGCGTTACCGCTGGAGATGTTTTATGCCGCCAGCCGCCACAGAGTCCGGCACCGGCGCCAGGATACGCTGGCCCTGCAAGTGGTCGGAGCCTCAAACACTTCGGTGCTGACCGGTGGTCTGCGCATTGTGCCGGACACCGATTTTGAACAGGCGGAGCAGGCTGATCTGGTGTTTGTACCGCCCCTGTGGGGAACACCCTGGCCAGTGCTGCAACGCAACCGGACGCTGCAGCGCTGGCTGGCTCGGCAATACCAGGGCGGGGCCCGGCTGGCGGCAACCGGAACCGGCGTGGGCCATTTGGCTGAAGCCGGGTTGCTAGGCGGTCGTGTGGCGACCACGCACTGGTATTACCTGGATCGTTTTGCACGCCGGTATCCGGACATCCGTTTTGAAGGCCACCATTTCGTGACCCACGATGAGGGGATTTATTGCGCCGGTTCAATCAACTCCCAGACCGATCTGGTGTTGTTCCTGATTGAGCAGACCTTTGGTGAGGAAGCGCTGGCCCTGGTTGAGCGCCAGTTCATGCATGAGTTGAAGCGAACCTTTTCAACCCCTTATTTTGAGCCGGGCGGAGCGATTCATCACGATGAGGGGGTCAGTCTGGTGCAATCCTGGGTGCGCCAGCATCTGGCCGACGACATTACCGTGACGGGGCTGGCAAAGCTTCTGGACCAGTCGGTGCGTAACTTCAGCCGGCGCTTTTCCCAGGCGACCGGTGAAAGCCCGATGGAATATGTGCAGCGGTTGCGTCTGGAGCATGCCCGGGAGTTGCTGCGGGATACCAATTTGACGGTGGCGGAAGTGGCTGAAGTCAGCGGCTACCGCAACCCGGCCTATTTCGGCAAGATATTCCGGCAAAAGCTGTCTTTGTCGCCGGGTGCCTATCGTAAAGTGGTCCGCAGTAAGGTGTTTGCAGCCGGTTAATCCGGCTGTTTGGTCTTTGCGCGGGCTTTGGCGGCCTTTTTAAGCGGTCGCAGCCAGACGATCGCATAGATAAAAGTGCTCAGCGTGGTGCCGGTCAGCATTAAACCAGCAAGCAGGCCGCGGGGCGAGAAGATCAGAACAATGCCATAAATCAGATAACCCAACAGCAGGAAACTCATCCAGCTGACTCCGCCTGCGGTAGGGCGGAGTACCACCATAATGACGATCAGCAGGGGCAGGCTGACAAAGAACCCGACGACCAGGCAGGACGCGATCCACTCGCCCACCGGCATACTGCCGAAGGTGGGCCCGTACAAAAAAGCGCCTGTATAAATGGAGGCCAGCATCAGCCAGTAGCTGGCGCGCAAACGACGATTAATGTTTACGATCTGGCGTTTTTCATCCGTCATGAGCGGCTACCTTCAGTGCGAGTTGTGCAAGGCGTTTGCCCTGATGTCGGGCCAGTTGACGAACCTCGTCCGTCAACGGCCGGTGTGAGGGCCCGGCAACGTGTGAGCTGCCGTAAGGCGTTCCACCCTGAAAGCCATCGTGGAGGTTTTTTTCAGTGAAGGGGAGGCCGGTAATGATCATTCCATGGTGCAACAACGGTATCATCATCGAAAGCAAAGTTGATTCCTGCCCGCCGTGCGGAGTGGTGGTGCTGGTAAACACACCGGCGGGCTTGCCCACCAGCTTTCCGGAGACCCACAGCGAGGTGCTCTGCTCAAGAAAATGCTTCAGTGAAGCAGCCATATTGCCGAAGCGCCCCGGTGAGCCGAGTGCCAGGCCGTGGCAACCGGCGAGATCGTCGAGCGTGCAAAACAGGGGACCATCATCGGGTATGTCGCTGGCTGGCGCTTCGATGTCGGCGCGAACCGCAGGGACGGTACGCAGGCGTGATTCGATGCCCCCGACTTCATCGACGCCCGCGGCGATGGCCTCGGCCAGCTGCGCCAGGCTGCCGTGGCGGCTGTAATACAGAATCAGCAAGTAGGGCACTTACAGAATCTCCCGAATGGCTTCGGGCGGGCGACCAATGCGAGCCCCTTTTTCAGTTACCAGTATCGGCCGCTCCAGCAGTTTGGGATACCGGGCGATGGCATCCAGAATCTGCTGTTCGCTGCTGCTGTTATTGAGCCCGGCTGTCTTGTAATCGGCTTCCTTGCGACGCAAAACGTCTGCGGCAGGAATACCCAACTGATTCACCAGCGCCTTAAGTTCCCCGACTGACAAAGGGTCGTTGAGGTACAGTCTGACCTGGTAGTCGACACCTTTGTCATCAAGCAATGCCTTGGCTTCCCTTGATTTGGAACAACGCGGATTGTGATATAAGACGGCGGTGGTCATGGCGGATATCCTGTCAGAAAATGGGTTTTCAGCGCTTGCCTGATTCTTCTGGTACTTAAGTAACTCTAGTTTCGGAGTTCGGTTCACCTCAGAGGCGTTGGCCCGCACCGGATACCGGGTATACCTCTGTGGGGTCGGCGTGAACCCATCCATGGAGCCTAGACCGCAGCGTCCCTGCTGCGGACTACCCCACAGAGGCATACCCGGCACCCGGTGCTAGTCTCCTGAGCGAACTCCGAAACTTGAGTTAAGTGAGAATGCAGGCTGGAGAATCAAAAAGGGGATTGTAATGAGTAAAGCAGCAGAGTGACACCACCAGGCACAGGGATTAACAATGACTGAACTAGAGAAAATGCGCAGCGGTGCGGTATTTAACCCGCTTGATGCCGAATTGCGGCAGCTGCGTTTCCAGGCCCGGGAGCGGTGCGCCCGCTTCGGCCATTCTCCCACACCCGGGAATTTGCGGCGACTGACCGCTCTGTTTGATCGCTGTGGTCAGCATACCTTTATTGAACCCGGTGTGCAGGTGGACTATGGCACCCAGATCCGGCTGGCGGATCGGGTTTATCTGAATTTTGGCTGTGTTCTACTGGACAGCGCCTGGATCGAGATTGGCGAAGGCAGTCTTTTGGGCCCCGGGGTACATCTGTATACGGTGACGCACCCAATGTCGTCTGAGCAGAGGGTACTGGGGGTAGAGTATGCGTCGTCGATCACACTCGGTCGAAATGTATGGGTGGGCGGACAGAGCATTATTTTGCCAGGAGTGACGGTGGGCGATCATGCTGTTATCGCTGCGGGCTCAGTGGTTCGTGAATCGGTCCCAGCTCGCGTTCTGGTCGCAGGTAATCCGGCACAGTGGGTGAAGGATCTGCAAGACTAGGAGTGTGTCGGACTTAGCATCTCAAATTTCGGAGTTCGCCACCAACTGAGTGTCAGGTGCCGGGTATGCCTATCTGGGGAAGTCTGAGGCATGGACTAAAACGCCGGGAGCGTTTTAGCATGAGCGCAGCGAGCCCGAAGGGTGAATCCCATGGAGGGGATTCATATCCCGAAGTCTAGGCCCCATGGATGGGTTCACGCCGGTCGAGTGTCGCACCACCCAGATAGGCATGCCCGGTGCCTGACACGGATTCTTGGCACCAACGCAAACCCGAACTCTGAAACTTAGTAGTGAAATGCCGACTCACGTCACTAGCCCTCTGACGAGGGATCGTACAAACGCTCGATTTCATTCTGATGCCACATGGCGGCTTCCGGGCCGCGATCCCGGCCCTTATAGACGCCCAGAGCCGTTAATTGCTGGAAAAAGCCGGGGCGGGGAATGGGGTCTTTACCGTTCTGAATGACCAGAGCGGCGCGCTGTGGCCGGCCGAGCCGGGCATCGTCTTCCTGTATCGCTTCCAGCAGTACCGCCAGTGCCTGAATCTGTCCGGGGGGTGACAGGCCGATGGCGTCGGCCACCGTCTTGTAGGTTGCCGTCATGCGACGCAGACGCAAACCTTCCAGCACATGCAGCAGGGCGTTGGTATCAGTCATTGAGTGCTGACAGCCGCCGGTTTCAGGCTGTACTGACGCAGCATGGCTGAAAATTCCGACAACGCCTCAACGCCGGCCGCATCGGCTTTTTCGCACCAGGCTTTGAACGCCGCCATCAACTCTTCGCGAGACCGGGTGCGTAACGACCAGATGTGGTTAAGCTCTTCTTTAAGGTTGTGCAGGGTTCGTAACTCTGGGTGTTTTTCAAAGAAGCCATTCATCCAGTCGCGCCGGGAATCATCCCAGTGCTCCTGGCTTTCAGATAACCAGAGTGTCAGCCGACGGTAATGTGAACCGGCCGATGCTTTTATTTCGCGGTCGTTGCGAATGGTGCGGTGCAACACCTGACGTTTGAACTGGGCCATGATGCGGAACCGGTCATTGGCGGCGGCCAGAGCCGTATCGGCGTCAATCAGTGACTTGGTGGCCACTTTGTGAACCACCGGCCCCTGGCGAATGTCCCAAGCCAGGCCCAGCAGCTGTAACGCACGGATGTAGAACCAGCCGATGTCGAATTCGTACCAGCGCGAGGAAAGCCGGGCTGAATTAGGGTAGGTGTGGTGGTTGTTGTGCAGCTCCTCACCGCCGATAAACGCCGCGATCGGCACCAGGTTGCGGGCGGCATCCGGGCTTTCATAGTTGCGGTAGCCCCAGTAGTGAGCCAGGCCATTGATTACACCGGCGGCCCAGATAGGAATCCACAGCATTTGCACGGCCCAGATAGTGAGGCCAATGGGCCCGAACAGGGCGATGTTGATGGCGGCCATGGCGCCAATTCCGAGGTAATTGCCGACCGGATGACTGTATAGCTTTCGCTCCAGCCAGTCGTCGGGGGTGCCATTGCCGAAGCGAGACAAGGTCGCATCGTCGGCTGCGCGCTTGTAAAGCTCCGAGCCTTCCAGCAACACTTTCTTGATGCCCAGCACTTGCGGGCTGTGTGGGTCCTGTTCCGTTTCACAGGTGGCGTGATGGCGACGGTGGATGGCCGTCCATTCTTTGGTTTTGATCGAGGTGGTCAGCCACAGCCAGAAGCGAAACGCATGTTTGACCGCCGGGTGCAATTGCAGGGCCCGGTGGGCAGAGTGCCGGTGTAGAAAGACGGTGACTGAGATAATGGTGATATGAGTCAGAACCAGGGTGTAAACCACCGGGTGCCACCACTGCCATTGTAAAAGGCCTGTTGCCAGGGACATTCGCGTTTCCTCCCGATAAGTGACACTGAGTATAGGTGGGACATGACCCGGCTCCAACCCCGCTCACTGATAATGCGCGGACTAATGACAGGAGCGCGGCAATAAGCGACGTTCCGGGTCACTCTTGAGAATCAGGACTTAGTTTATCTATGTGATGCAGATCACAATTACCGCAAATTGTAAAGAGAGTGTGAAGTCGTTCCGCTTGTGCTTCTGCCTTTATTGCTATGTTCGCCGCGATAACCAATAGCCCTCGGCTGGGTGGAGTGAAACGATATGGATTTTCAGCAATCGAACACTGACGTTTGCGGGTGGACTCGAAGGATAGGCGGGCTGGCTCTGGCCGCTCTGTTAACCCTGCTGGTAGGGTGTTCTCAGAATTTTGATGGCGATGACACTGCTGCGCGGTCGCTGAACGAAGCGGGTAAGTCGCTGTATGGTAAAGAGTGCGCCTCTTGTCATGGTGGCAGCGGTGCGGGGGGCTCCGGCGGGCCTCTGGTAGGGTGTGCCTCCTGCGGCAGTACTGAATCCCTGGTTGCTAAAATCCAGAAGGATATGCCGAGCGCCAGCAACCCTCTGCGTGGCCAAGATGCCCAGGACGTCGCCGAATACGTTTATGTAGCCTTTAACGAATCCACTCAAGGCAGTGTTGACCGGGCGATTCCCGGTGTGGCGACACTGACGCCGCGTGAAGCCGTGTACAAGCTGGCCTTCGAGCTGGCCGGGCGCTTGCCTGAACCTGAAGAAGTCAGCCGTTTTTCCGAGAGCCTCGAAGGTGAGCGGGAAGTCGTGGCCGGCTTTATGGAGGAAGATTATTTCTACGAGCGGTTGAAAGATGTTTTCAACGACAGTTTTCAGACTGATGAATATCGACGCTCCAACGGCGGCCGCCCGGATGAAGTATACAACCGGGATGTCAACGACAACGACAATCAGGACATCTTTGCCGGCATGGACTGGTATGACCGGGTGCTGGATCCGGACAATGATGACATGGCCGATTTTCCTCTTAGCTCAGCCTATTTACGTCACTTTTCTGATGAAGCGTTGTCGCGGAAACCCTTATTGTTCGTTGAATACCTGGCGCGCAACAACCGTGACTTTCGTGAGTTGGTCAGTGGCAAGTACACCGTTGCCAATGCCTTTTCATGGTATGCCTTTTCTGGCGATACCGATCAGCCCAATGTAAAAGCAGTTAACCCGGACGCCAGCGCCAATAACGGTGCCTTGCCGGTGTTGCCTGAGCCTGAATGGAATACCTGGCCAAATGTAGAATCACTGAATGATTATCTGGATGTGGCCGATTTGGTTGGCCGCGATACCGGTGGCAACTCAACGCGCACCAACGGTAATTTGACGGCCCAGTATGTGATGGAAGCCTTCCCCTACGATCCGCGGGATATTCGGGCGGTGCAGTTGTATTACAACGATGTGGGCGGCAATGTTAAAAATTCCGGTGTCCCGCACTCGGGGGTGCTGACGGACCTGGTATTTTTGAACAAATTTACCGCCATGGATACCAACCGGCATCGCCATCGCGCGCGTATGGTGTACTGGTTTTTTGGCGGCAAAGATTTGCTGGCCATTGAGGGTAACCGTGACGTCGCTGCGCTGGAATTGGATGAAGCATCGAATGCCTCGGTGGGGATCAGCGACCCAACCAAAACCAATTCGGACTGTATTGTGTGCCACAAGATTATGGATCCGGTTGCTGAAGCATTCAGCCATTTCCGCCTTGATGGTGTGTATCAGAATGATGAGGAACTTATGGCATTGGACGCTGATCAGGGTGAAGTACCAATCACGCCTGGTGTCGAAGTGGGCTGGTCGCAACTGGGTGCAGGGTTCGATCAGTTCAGCCCCAGCAACAACTACAATGGCCGCGAAGTTCAGTGGCTGGGCGAGACCATCGCACAGGATGCCGCCTATGCTCGGGGCATCAGCCAGATCGTTGTGCGTGGCCTGATCGGCCAGCCTATTATGGGCGCTCCAAACCCGGATTCACCCGAGGCGTACCAGGATGCCTACGCACAGCAGGCGCGGCTGATCACCAATGCAGCCTCGGAGTTTGCCGCTGCAGGATATGATATTAAAGAACTGGTCTATGCGGTTACCAAGAGCGGCTATTACCGGGCCCGGGGGCTGTATCAACCCGGCATGTCAGATCAGTACGAGAGCCTGGGAACGGCGCGTCTGATTCCGGCTCACCTATTGAACCAGAAATTGCGCTCCATCAACTCAGGCGGTTGGCGAAACAATAGCACCGTCAATCTTTATTCCCGCACAGGCCGCCGTTTTATGGGCGGTATGGATTCACGTGAGGTCACGGAAAATGCCGAGTCGGCCAGTGGCATTATTGCCACCCTGACGCAGGCGATGGCTGTGGAAGAGTCCTGTGATGTGGTGCGCAATGAATTTAGAGCCCCCCGGTCTGAGCGACAGCTATTTCGTCTGGTGGAAACCTCGACCGACCTTGAAAGCGAATCCGGTATTAACCGGCGTGCTGAAGCATTGGCAATTCGCACTTCCATTCAGTCGCTGTACCTGGCGCTGCTACACGAAGAAGTAGCGCTGAACAGTGAAGATGTGGACATCGCGTTCGAGTTGTTCAAGGCCGTTGTAACTGAAGATATTCAGTCTGGTTGTAACGTATCGAGCAATGCCGAGCACGCCTGGTTCGCGGTGCTGGTGTATCTGATGAACGACTACCGCTTTATTTACGGATAAGGGTCACCCAGATGAAACGCCGTGATTTTATAAAAACACTCAGTGCGACCGGAATGGCCGTATGCAGCCCGATGGTGATGACACAGCGGGCCTATGCCGAATCGGTTCCGGTTAACCGCTATTTTGTATTCCTGCATCTGGGCGGAGGCTGGGATCCGACGTCCCTGTGTGACCCAAAAGGCAACCGCTTGAGAATCTCCATTGATGCGAATGCTCGCGAAGGGGGCTCGCCGGTCAACCGGTACAGCGAAGGCGCTATTCGCCGGGCTATAGATGTCGCGCTTGAGGCTGGCATTGATGCAGAGATGCGCTATGCGCCTTATCTGGGCACCTTCAACGACGATGATCAGGGCAGCAATAACACCGGGCTGTCCATAGAAATGATACAACGCATATTGGCTGGCACCGTTGCGGGGAATGTATTAAACGCAAATACAGCAGTGGGTTTCAACTGGACAACGGCAAAGTCCGGCAGTGCCGGCACCATTAGAAATAATGCCAGGGCCATCCTTGAAGGGACGGTCGATACCATAGAATTCGGTACGCTGGTGGCCGACTTCCCCGGTTTGTTCAACGGGCTGACGCGCAATAACACCACCATGGATGCTGATCGTTTTGTCTACGATGCGTTTTATTGCCTGTACGCCCAGCATGCCCGCATTCTGAACGGGGTAGACAACCGTACCAACGGTCATGACACCGGAACCCGCTTTGCCGATACCGGCAGCATGGATACCTCCTACCCCGATTTCAGTGCGCTTTACGCCGCAGCCAAGGGGGCAGAAATGCCACTGGCTTACATTACTGACGGTGGTGGCAACAACGAGACCGCTGGCCTGGTGGCACGCTCCAGTGCCAGTGATGTCGGAGTGTTCAATGCCCTGGCAAACCCGGAAGGTGACTATCTGCGAAACGGTCTGGACTCTTTGATTGCTCAGGCCAAAGATCAGCGCAGGCAGGTATTGGAAGAGAAAGAAACCTTGCCTCGCCGAGTCCGGCTAAAGAGCCAGTTGTATATGGTGCGCGACGAGGGTGTAGCGTTCTCTGGGGTGGCGGCGCAATTGGCCTCACCCCCCGAAGGCACGCCGCAGCGGGCACTGGATGACCGGGCGCGCAATAACCGCCAACGCCAGATGCGCATTGGTGCCGCAGCGATGGATGCCGGTATGGCGTCGTCCATGCAAATTGGCTTCGGTGGGTTTGATACTCACAACAACCACGACGACAACCACTTCCCGAGAATCCGTGAGGTGCTGATTGATTTGCACTATTTGTGGCAGGCGATGGACGTGTACAGCATTACCGATAAAACCACGGT
>DASSWT010000082.1:0-12116 GCA_035704555.1 Saccharospirillum sp.
GATACTGGCAAGTCCAGCAATTGGTTCAGCCAGTGCTCGAAATAATGCTTGGGCAGTACCACATCGTCCATCGAAAAGCGTTGCAGGTCTTCCAACGTGTACTGGGTTGCCAAATGCAGCTCCCACTGCACCACAACATCGTCGGCGATATCCAGCGCCTGTTCCGGGCTGGCCGGAATCTGATCATCGGGCTGATAATCAAAATCGTCACCAAAGCGTGCACACCACTCAACAATCTGGAAATGGCTGAACCGGGACATAGACCCCAGCAATCCCTGGCTCAGCAAATCAGCCAGATTGGACAGGGTATGGGGTTTGGTAATGGGCGTGCTGGACCAAGCCATGGGACCACTCGTTCGAATTTGTTGCAGTGTATCATTCCGCCCGGGCTCACATAAGGTAGATGAATCCGGGCAGATGAATCTTTGGTTTAGCGCTAATTTAGGAGTTAGATTACGCTGAGGTGACTAGCTGCGGATGCCGGGTAGGCTCCTGTGGGGTAGTCCGCAGCAGGGATGCTGCGGTCTAGGCTCCATGGAAGGATCTACGCCGACCCCACAGGAGCCTACCCGGTAACCGCAGCGGTCCAATACCACCCAGATAACCCAAACTTCGGAGTTACGCCCAGCTATCGCGGCGCTTGCTGCGGAGTTTGGGTAGCAGTACGCCCATGATCAGACCAATGACGATCAGGCTGCCGCCGGCAATCAGCATGCGGCTTTCGCGGGTTTCGCGGGTGTTGGCCAGGTTTTGCCGGGCGACATCGAGTTCATTGCGCAGGCTGGCATTTTCTTCCGACAGTTGTTGATTGCGCTGGTCGAGGTTGATGGCATCTTCGCTGATCTGGGTGATTTCACGCAGCTCGGTGGTCAGGCGCGCGTTTTCCGAGCGCAGCGTGTCCAACTCACCGGTAACATCGCCCCGGTCTGCCAGCAGGCTGGTGTAGCGCTCATCCAGCTCGGTTACCTGCTCCTGCAGACGGTCCCGCTCTGCGATCAGAGCTTCCAGCTGCAGTTCTGCGGTCGGTTCATCCTGTACAAAACGCTCTGGAATCCAGCCTTCAATGCCTTCTTCGGTGCGGACATTGTAATAGCCATTTTGTGGCTCATCCTGCAGGGTCTCCATGCGGGTGCCTGAGGGAATGGTTTTCAGAATCCGAAACTCATCACCAGCGCCCGTTCGAACGTTGACCCAAAGCTCATCGATGAGCCACAAGGTTGCGCTGCTGGCAGTGCCACTGAACATCAGTGCCAGAGTCAGACCGAGGATCAGGCGGGTTTTGGAGAGCACAGTCATTAATTCAGTTCCCATGGTGTTGAGGTTGGTTAATCAAGTCGGAAAAAAGACGGAATAATCGTCGCTACAGTTTACACCCGACGGCCGGTTACAAAACAGGGCTTGTCAGGTGCCTTAAGGTAATACTTTTTTAAAGGGCTTGATGCTTACTTCGGCAAATACCCCGGCATCGATATAAGGGTCGGCATCGGCCCAGGCGCGGGCGTCGTCCAGCGAATCAAATTCAGCAATGATCAGCGATCCGGTAAAGCCGGCTTCGCCCGGGTCGTTGGCCTCGACTGCCGGGTTGGGGCCCGCCACCAGCAGCCGGCCCGCGTCTTTCAGCGACTCCAGACGCTTGAGGTGCGCAGCGCGGGCACTCTGGCGCAAAGGCAGGCTGTCCGGAACGTCTTCACATACGATGGAAAACCACATGATTTAGTCTCCTCAGGAAAGGGGTGGCCGACAAGCGGCAGTAAATCAGGCATCATACGGCACCTGCCTGAACCCTGACAATTAAGTAACCTATGACCAATATTGCCCACAGCTGGGAAATGCACTGCCACAGCACCTTTTCAGACGGATCACTGTCACCCCAGGCGGTTTACGATCTGGCCCTGGAACGTCAGCTGGAACACCTGGTGTTAACCGACCACGACACCGCCGCCGGTTATCGCTGGCTGCGCGAGCAGGGCACCTTGTCCGACTCGTTGCGGCTTTGGCCCGGGGCTGAACTGTCAACGGTATGGATGAAGCGTTCGGTGCATGTTGTGGGCATTGGAATGGACGTGACTTCACCGGCCTGGCATGCCGTCGAGGCACGGTACGACCATGCCCGTGAGACCCGGTTTGAACGGCTGTTGTTTGTGTTGCGACGGGAAGGGTTGACCCTGGACGAAGCCGCCATTCGGGCCTTGGCCGATGGCGGCACCCTGGGCCGCCCGCACATAGCGCGTTATCTGGTCGATACCGGCCAGGCAAAAGACAGTGCCCAGGCATTCAAGCGCTGGCTGGGCACCGGCAAAATGGGCGATGTGAAACAATCCTGGCCGGAGCTTGAACAGGCCGTGGCCGACATCGTTGATAACGGTGGCTGGGCGGTGCTGGCCCACCCGCACCGGTACAAACTGACCTGGCGCAAGCTGGAACAACTGCTTGATGATTTTACCGGAGCCGGCGGGCAGGCGGTCGAAGTTAGTTGCCCCGCTATGCCACCCGAGATGCGCCAGCGGTTAGTTGATCACTGTTGCGCCCGCGATATCCTGATCGGAGGCGGCAGCGATTTTCACCAGCCGGAAGTGCCCTGGGCAAGACTGGGATACTACCCTCAATGGCCGTCTTTGGGGCCGAAACTGGTGGATAGTCTGGTAAACAACTGAGCGATTCGTTGAACTCAAGTTTCAGGGTTGGTCTGGGAAGCGAGCGGCGGGTATCGGGTATGTCCGTGTGGGGTAGTCCGCAGCAGGGATGCTGCGGCCTAGGCTCCATGGATGGATTAACGCCGACCCCACAGGGGCATACCCGATAACCGTCGCGGACCATAGCCTCCCAGGTGGCCTGAACTCCGAAGCTTGAGATTGAACCTCCTTCCCATGCAAACGGTTCCGCATCGGCCCGCAATAGTGATAAAGTGCGCCTGTTGTACAAACTTCTGACAATCCCTCTTGGCGGGAGCCAATATGAGCCAGTTTTTTGCGATACATCCGGAAAACCCCCAGCCTCGTCTGATCAAGCAGGCAGCCGCTATCGTTCGCGACGGTGGGGTTATTGCCTACCCGACCGACAGTGCCTACGCGCTCGGTTGCCATATGGAAGACAAAAAGGCGCTGGATACCATCCGCCGGATTCGTCGAATCGATGATTCCCACCCGATGACGCTGGTTTGCCGGGATCTGTCTGAATTGTCGACCTTTGCCAAGGTCGACAACGTCGCCTTCCGCCTGATCAAAAACAACACCCCGGGCCCGATCACCTTTTTGCTCGATGCCACCCGTGAAGTGCCGCGCAGAATGTTGCACCCCAAGCGTCGTACCATTGGCCTGCGTGTGCTGGGTAACCGCATTGCTGCGGCCTTGCTGGAAGAGCTTGGCGAGCCGATGATGAGCACCACCCTGATCCTGCCCGGGGAAGATGAACCTCAAAGCGACCCGTACACTATCCGCGATATTCTGCAACACGAGCTGGATCTGGTGATTGATGGCGGTTTTTGCGGGTTCGAGGAATCCAGCATCATCAGTTTTCTGGACGATTCCGTCACCATTGTTCGTGAAGGCGCGGGCGATGTGGAACCGTTCCGGGTCTGACCATGAGCAGGCAGGGTAACCTCCCATTCAGGATGGCAACGCGCTATGGCTGATCCGAAAGACACCGAAAACGAAGCGAATTCGACAGCCGGGCCTATCGCGCCCGGTGCTCTGTTTACCCCCTCGGAAGCACCGGTGGTGGAGGTGGGTGCTACCCCCAAAGAGCGGGCATTGCAGCGGCTGCGTGAGCGTGCCCAGTCGGAGCAGACGGAAATGCCTTTCGCCGTTATCGACGGCGAAGCGATGACGCAGATTCCGATGGATCTGTACATTCCGCCCGACGCGCTGGAAGTCTTTCTGGATGCCTTCGAGGGACCGCTCGACTTGTTGCTCTACCTGATCAAAAAGCAAAACCTCGATATTCTCAACATCAACGTTTTTCAGATCACTGAACAGTACATGCAATATGTCGAGCTGATGCACAGCATGCAGCTTGAGCTAGCGGCTGAGTACCTGGTGATGGCTGCCATGCTGGCCGAGATCAAGAGCCGGATGTTGCTGCCGCGCTCCAGCGACGCCGAGGATGACGAAGAAGAGGACCCCAGAGCCGAACTGATTCGCCGCTTGCAGGAGTACGAGCAGTTTAAGACGGCGGCTGAAAACCTGGACGAATTGCCTCGGGTGGGGCGCGACATCTATACCACCAATGAGCACCAGCCTGATTATCAGCGCCCGCGCATTCATCCCGAGGTTGATATGCGAGAGATTCTGCTGGCGTTGAAGGAAGTGCTGGCCCGGGCAGACATGTTTGAAGAACATGAAGTTCACCGGGAAACCCTGTCTACCCGGCAACGCATGGCAGACGTGCTGGAAAAACTCAACGGAACCGCCTTTGTGCCCTTTATTACGCTGTTTGACGCCTCGGAAGGGCGCCTGGGCGTGGTGGTTACCTTTCTGGCGATCATGGAGCTGACCAAAGAGTCCCTGATCGATCTGGTTCAGAACGAGGCCTTCGCGCCTATCCACATCAAGGCTCGCAGTGAATGACGGACGAAAACGACGATCAAACCCGCCCCCCAGTGAACGTTGAGGACCAGCCCGAAGAGGCTGAGGAGCCTGCAAACCCGGCTTCGGAGGCAGACAACACCGAAGAAGAATCACCGGCGGCAGCAAGCCAACCGGATTCAGATCCGGCTGCGCACGATGATCAGCAACTGGACGACCCGGCGGCTCTGAACAGCGAATCCTCCGATGAAGCGGAAGACGATACCGATCCGGAAATGGAATCGGGCGACCCCTATGGCGGTCATTCACCGGAAACGGTGAAGCAGATCATGGAAGGGGCCTTGTTTGCCGCAGGAACCGCCTTGTCCATCGCTCAGATTGCGGCGCTGTTTGAACCCTATGAGCGTCCGCATCGCAGCAGTTTGCGTTCGTTGATGGCTGAGTTACTGGCGGACTACCAGGGCGGCGGCGTTGAACTGGTTGAAGTCGCCAGCGGCTATCGCTTTCAGACGCGTCACTCAATTGGCGCCTGGGTCAGCCGTTTGTGGGAGGAGCGGCCGCAGCGTTACTCGCGGGCCTTGCTGGAAACCATCGCGCTGATTGCCTATCGCCAGCCGATTACGCGCAGTGAGATCGAAGACGTGCGCGGCGTGTCGGTCAGTACCCAGATCGTGCGCACCTTGCTTGAGCGCGAATGGGTGCGTGTGGTTGGGCATCGGGATGTGCCCGGCCGCCCGGCCATGTATGCGACCACGCGTCAGTTTCTCGACCATTTCGGGCTGACCAGCCTGGATCAGTTGCCGAGCCTGGGTGAGATTCGGGATCTCGACGACATCAACCCGCAACTGGGTCTGGAAGGCGACGACGACCGCTCAGTCGGGGCAGTGGACGACCAGGCGGAAATCAGCTTCAGCACCATGGTCGACAAGCTGCGCGAAGGCGAGCGCAGCGGCAAAACCGGCAATACCTTTATCGACGAACAGCTCGACGATGAGCTGTCGGAAATGGACGCCGTCAACGACGCCATCGAACAGGCCTTTGAAGCACAGCGGGCCGGGCATAACCACCCGGATCTGGATCTGACTGATACCGAAGAGGATGCCCGGGAAGCCGGGTCGTCTGAGACCGATGATACCGCTACCGATGCTGAGCCAGCTGGTGAGTCGGAGCCGGACGAGCCGGGTAACGACCAGCCCGCTCAGCAGAACCAACCACAACCATCAAATAACGACCACGATGCGCTCAGCGAAGCTGAACAATGGCGCATCATTCAGGAAAAACTGGCACAACAACAAGCCCTGTTGGACGGTCGTGAGAGCGACCAGCCGGGCGGAGACGATGACAATGAGCACTGAACGCATTCAGAAAGTACTGGCCAAGGCGGGTAAGGGATCTCGCCGTGATATGGAAAAAGCCATTGAGGAAGGCCGGGTGAAGGTGAATGGTGAAGCGGTATCCCTGGGCGACCGGGTCGGGCTGAACGACACCCTGGAACTGGACGGCCGGACGGTCAAGGTCGAGGACATCCGCGCCCGGCGGGTGCTGGTCTACAACAAGCCCGAAGGCGAGGTGTGCACCCGGCGTGACCCGGATGGCCGCCCCACGGTGTTTGACCGCCTGCCTGAACTGCCCGGCGAGCGCTGGATCGTGGTCGGGCGTCTCGACCTGAATACTTCCGGCTTGCTGCTGTTCACCAACGACGGTGAGCTGGCCAACCGTTTGATGCACCCCTCCAGCCAGGTAGACCGGGAATACGCGGTTCGGGTGCTGGGTGAGGTTAAACCAGAGCATGTGCAGCGTATGCACGAAGGTGTTGAGCTGGAAGACGGCCCGGCGCGCTTTACCGACATTCAAGAGTTCGGCGGCAGCGGAGCCAATACCTGGTTTCATGTGGTGATTATGGAAGGGCGCAACCGCGAGGTGCGTAGGCTCTGGGAAAGCCAGGATTTAAAAGTCTCCCGTCTGAAACGGGTTCGCTACGGTTCGGTGTTCCTGGATTCCGACGTTCGCGCCGGTACCTGGAAGGAACTGCCGAAAAGCGAAATCGATAAACTGGCCCGGCTGGTTGAGTTGGAGCCGGCACCCTGGAAGTCGATTGTGCAGGGCAAGAACGACCCGAACCGGCGCAAGGTGGCCAATCAGCGTACGCGTCGCTCGGTGGCGACGCCGCGTCGGAAGTCAGGAACGATTCGGCGTAAATGAATTGAACCCAGAGTTGTTTCCCTCTCCCCAGCCCTCTCCCGTGGGACGGGAGAGGGAGCCATTTGATGGTTGAATGTAACCAGTGGCGATTGCTCACGGCGCTGCCACTAACAGTTCTCTCTCCACCATTGGGGGAGAGAGCTAGAGAGAGGGGGACGGCGTAGCCGTTACTACTGTGGTTTTGAATTCTAGTGCGGTGTAACCCTATAGAGAACCGCTACTGTTAAACCCACTCACCCTCGTGGTTGCGCACATAGCTGGCAACCACCCGGTTGCGGCCCGCTGCTTTGGCCTGATACAGGGCCTTGTCGGCCCGGGTGACCAGCTCGGGCCAGTCGCTTTCGTTTTCATAGTGGGCCAGGCCGACACTGACCGTGATCGGTTTTTTCGGGTCCGGGGAACGGCAGATCGATTGAATGGTCTGTCTGACCCGTTCGGCCACCTGGCGCGCCAGCGGCAAATTTGAATTCGACAACAGCACCAGAAACTCTTCCCCGCCAAAGCGAAAGCAGGCGTCACAGGCGCGTACGCAGTCTTCCAGAGTGCGGGCAACATGACGCAATACGTCGTCGCCTGCGAGGTGGCCATAGCGGTCATTAAGCTGTTTGAAATGGTCGATATCGATCATCAGCACGCTCATGTCTTGCTGCAAACGCCGGCTGCGGTCGATTTCCCGGTTCAGGGTGATCGCCATGGCGCCGCGATTGCTCAGGCCGGTGAGCGGGTCGATCATCGCCGTTGCAATGGCCTTGCGGTGCGTGAGGCTGTTGCGCAGCGGGTAGATCAGCGTATCCATTATCGATTCCAGCAGTGCCAGATCCTGCTCCACCAGCCGGAGCCGGTGAGTAAAGGTGATCTCGCCATACTGCTCGTCATTCAGGCTGAGCTGATAGTTGGCGCGGTGCCGCCCGGGGGTTCCCAGGTGCAGGGAGATGCCCGCATCACCATTGATATAGTCGCAGCCAGTCAGCGGAATAAGATGCTGAACTTCCGTGAAAAAAGTACGCAGTAATTGTTCGGTATCCAGCGACGTTTGCAGGTGCATCATCAGGTGCAGCCGAAAGTCCTTTAACTGGTCGGCGCTGGGTGCATCAATCGCCGACAGACCGGCTTTGGTCGATTTGATGGTTTTGCGTTCTTGCCATGTCGGCGTCTGGCTGAAGCTGCTGGGCATGATGTCGTTGCCGGTTACAGGGGTTAACACTAGGTAAGCGATTACTGTGCCAAGTTTAAAAGCCTTTATAAAACAAGGGGTTGAGATGGTTCGCGTCAGTAGCTTGGCGGATCGGACAAGTGTTGCCGCTGTTCAGCGCAACCGGGGTGGCGGAATTTTGTCGCGCCCGCCTCACTCTGCCGAGGCGGGCGCTGAGCCCGGAATATTGACTCAAGTTTCGGAGTTCGCCACAGAGACTAGCGTTGGATGCCGGGCTTGCCTCTGTGGGGGAGTCCGCAGCAAGGATGCTGCGGCCTAGCTCCATGGATGGATTTACGCCGACCCCACAGGGGCAAGCCCGGTGTCCGACGCGGACCACTACCTCTCAGGCGATCTGAACTCCGAAACTTGAATTATTGAGTCAGGTAATCCCGTGCGTCCCAGGAGATTCCGTTAAAGCCCTGGCTGTGGGGGCTGAGCAAATAGCGGTACAGTGGCATATGCACCTCCGGTGCCGGCACGGTCTGTGGGTCTTCTCCGGGGTAGGCCTTGGCGCGCATGGCGGTGCGGGTGCCGCCGGGGTTGATGCAATGCACCCGTACCCGGGAGATGTTTTGCAGCTCATTCGCCAGCGTTTGCATCAGGCCTTCGGTGGCGAACTTGGATACGGCGTAGGCACCCCAGTAGGCGCGGCCTTCGCGACCGACGCTGGAGGTGGTATAGACAATACGTCCGTTCTGGCTGGCTTCGAGCAGCGGCAGCAACGCCTGGGTCATATGGAAAGCACTGTTGAGGTTGACGTTCATCACCGTGTTCCAGACCTTGGGCGGGTACTGGGCGATGGACATCTTATCCCCCAGTATCGAGGCATTAAGCAGTACGCCATCGAGCCGGCCATAGGTTTGTTCAATACCGTGGGCCAGTTCCTGGGCGGCTTCGGTAGTCAGTTCGTTCAGATCCAGAGGCAGAATAATCGGCTCGGTCTGGGTAGTGGCTTCGATCTGGTCGTAAACCGCCTCGAGTTTTTCCTGGGTACGGCCAATCAGAACGACGTGAGCGCCGGCGCTGGCAAAATCCAATGCCGCTGCTTTGCCGATGCCGTCTCCGGCACCGGTCACTACGATCACCTGGCCGGCGAGGGCATCAGGAGTTTGGGCCTGGTTCAACCGGTCGAGCGTCAGATCGCTGCGGGTAAGCGGTGCAGGGTTGGGTGTGGTGTCTTGATGGGTCATGTCTGGGTCAGCCATGTAGTTGCTGTGTGTTTCAGTTCGAGAGGCGTTCGGACCAGGCCGTGGGCGCCCCACTGGTCGGGTTGGTCGTCATCGTGCAAATAGCCGAAGGTGCAGGCCAGGGTGTGCATTCGGGCGGCCTGGCCTGCCTGGACATCGCGTTCGTGATCGCCGGCGTATAGGCATTGTTCGGGGTTCAGCCCAAGCTGGTCGCTGGCGGCCCAGAGCATGGCCGGGTCGGGCTTGATGGTGGGCAGGTCACCCTGACACACCAGGGCTGGCGGTTGCACATTATCCAGCAAGGCAGCCAGCACTTTTTCGGTATGGGGCCTTGGCTTGTTGGTGACGATCCCCCAGGGAATGCCCGCCTGGTCCAGTTCCAGCAACCAGTCTTTGATACCCGGATACCAGCTGTTCAGGGTGACCGGCGTGTCCAGGAACAAGGCGAGAAAATGCGCCCTGCGTTCGTTAAACAGCGGGTGCTCCGGGGTCATCTGATGAATCTGGCGAATCGCAGCCCGGGCTCCGGCCGATGCGAAATGCTCCCGGTGTTCGGTCAGCCGTGGCAGACCGACCTGATCGGAATACGCATCCATAGCCGCCATAAAGGCCGGGGCGGAATCGAGCAGGGTGCCATCCAGATCGAACAGCAGGCCTTTTGCAGCGGTCATGAGGCGTCCGTTTTACGGCAGGCCATCAGGTAGTTGACCGATACGTCGGTGTTCAGGCTGAAACGGTTGCTGAACGGGTTGTAATGTATGCCGCGCAGATCAAGCGTCTTCAGGTTGCGCTGCTCGGCCCAGCGTTTCAGTTCAGACGGCCGGATCAGCTTTTTATATTCATGAGTCCCTTTGGGCAGCAGTCGCAATACATACTCGGCGCCGACGATGGCCATCACCCAGGCTTTGGGGTTGCGGTTGATCGTGGAGAAAAAGGCATAGCCGCCGGGTTTGAGCAGGCGCTCGATGGCGGCGATAACCGAGGTTGGGTCGGGTACGTGTTCGAGCATTTCCATGCAGGTGATGACATCGAACTGGCCCGGCGCTTCTTCAGCCAGTGCCTCGGCGGTCATCTGCCGGTAGTCAATGCCTTCCAGGCCGCTGTCGAGAGCATGCAGGCGCGCGACTTTCAGAGGCGCGTCGGTCATGTCGATGCCGGTGACCCGGGCACCGCGGTGGGCGAGGGCTTCGGTCAGAATGCCACCGCCACAGCCGATATCGAGCGCGGCTTTACCGGCGATGTTCAGGTGTTCGTCGATGTAGCCGGCACGGACCGGGTTCATGGCGTGCAGGGGTTTGAACTCTGAATCCGGGTCCCACCAGCGGCTGGCCAGGGCTTCGAATTTGGCAATTTCGGACGGGTCAACGTTGTGCGTCACGGTTATTCCTGCGTCAGGTTGCGAGAGTGCTTTCCGGCAAGGCGGGCATCGTGCCAGGCGCCCTTGTTGCACCGTCTGGGCTGCAACAAGGGCTGCGCGGGCTTTATTTGCCAGCGGTGATGCGGTCACGCCACTGGCGAGCGTTGGCCATGATAGCGCCCTTGTCGAGCGTCGTCAGCTCGCGATCTTTCAGCAGGCGCTTGCCGCTGACCCAGACGTTGGTGACCTGGTCACGACTGGAGGCGTACACAATGTGTGATACCGGGTCGTATATGGGTTGGCTTTCCAGGTCGTCCAGACGAATGGCGGTGATGTCGGCTTCTTTACCGACTTCCAGGCTGCCGATGTCCTGATCCCAGCCCATGGCTTTGGCGCCATTCAGGGTCGCCATGGCGAGAGCTTCATAGGCGGGCAGGGCGGTAGCGCTCTGGCTGACGGCCTTGGCCAGAATGGCGGCGGTGCGCATTTCGCTCATCATGTCGAGGTCGTTGTTGCTGGCCGCGCCGTCGGTGCCCAGTGCCACGTTCACACCGCGTTGCTGCAGCGCGTCGACCGGGCAGAAGCCACTGGCGAGCTTCAGGTTGGATTCAGGGCAATGAATGATGTGTGCCCCGGTTTCAGCAATGTCATTTATGTCGTCTTCATTCAGGGCGGTCATATGCACAGCCTGGAACTGATCGGTCAACAAGCCGAGTTCGCGCAGGCGACGTACCGGGCGGTTACCGCGTTTTTCGATTTCACCGTCGACTTCAGTCTGGGTCTCGTGCACGTGCATCTGAATCATCAGCTGGTGCTCATTGGCCAGATCACGAATGCGGGTCAGCGGTTCGTCCGAGCAGGTATAGGGCGCGTGTGGGCCGAACATCATTTTGACGAGTTTGCTGTCTTTGTATTTGGCGACCAGTTCCATGCCCAGATCAATGTGTTCGTCTGGGGTTTTGGCCCAGTTGGTCGGGAAATCGATGACTGAAAACGAGAACTGGGCGCGTACACCGGCTTTTTCGACGCGCTGGGCGGCGGAATCCGGGAAGAAGTAGTTGTCGGCAAAGGTGGTGGTGCCGGAGCGAATCATCTCGGCGATCGCCAGCTCGGTACCGTCACCGACAAAGTCTTCACCCACCCAGGCACCTTCGGCTGGCCAGATGTGATCGTTGAGCCAGGTCATCAGCTCCAGATCGTCTCCCAGGCCCCGAAACAGAGACATGGCGGCGTGGCCATGGGCATTGATAAAACCGGGTATCAATGCCTGCTCACCCAGTTCCAGCGTGTCTGTTGCCTGGTACTGGGCTTTGGCCTCGGTGGTCGGCAGAATGGCGGCGATCTTGCCATCTTTGACGGCCAGGCTGTGATCGACCAGAACGTCGCGGGCCGGGTTGACGGGAATGATCCAGCGGGCGTGGATGAGGGTGTCGACTGTTTGCATGAAGGCCTGCCTGTTGCGATTTTCGATGTGTTTGCGACTCGGGTCAGTCAGCGAAATGGGGCGGCTGCACAGTGTGCGCTGCGACCGGGACCTGTCTGATGAGTCAAATTAATGCGGCATTCTAGTGGCTTGGGCCTCCGATCACCAGTGCGAACCCGGCTGGCCAATGGCAGGTGCCCAGAATAACTCAATTTTCGGAGTTCGCTGA
>DASSWT010000092.1:0-7998 GCA_035704555.1 Saccharospirillum sp.
TTGATCATCCCGCGTTGCATCAAGTTCTTCAGGCACTGGTCCAGCGTCTGCATGCCCAGCTGCGCGCCGGTCTGGATGGCGGAGTACATCTGCGCCACCTTGTCTTCACGAATCAGGTTCCGGATCGCGGGTGTGCCGATCATGATCTCATGGGCCGCGACCCGGCCGCCGCCGTTCTTTTTCAGCAGTGTCTGGGAGATTACCGCCTGCAGGGATTCCGACAGCATGGAACGCACCATAGATTTTTCTTCGGCCGGGAACACGTCGACCACCCGGTCGATGGTTTTGGCGGCTGAGGTGGTGTGCAGGGTGCCGAAGACCAGGTGACCGGTTTCTGCGGCGGTCAGCGCCAGGCGAATGGTCTCCAGGTCGCGCAGCTCGCCGACCAGAATGATGTCCGGGTCTTCCCGCAGGGCTGAGCGCAGGGCTTCCGAGAAGCCGTGGGTGTCGCGGTGGACTTCACGCTGGTTGACCAGGCATTTCTTGGATTCATGCACAAATTCGATCGGGTCTTCGATGGTCAGGATGTGTTCGTATTTGGTTTCGTTGATGTAGTTGATCATCGCCGCCAGGGTGGTCGACTTGCCCGAGCCGGTTGGTCCGGTCACCAGGCAGATGCCGCGGGGCACCATGGAGATGTCTTTGAATACCTGGCCCATGCCCAGGTCGTCCATGGTCAGTACCTTGGAGGGAATCGTCCGGAATACCGCGCCGGAGCCCCGGTTCTGGGTAAAGGCGTTCACCCGGAAACGGGCCACGCCGGGCACTTCGAAGGAGAAGTCGGTTTCCAGGAATTCTTCGAAGTCCTTGCGCTGTTTGTCGTTCATGATGTCGTAGATCAGCGAATGGACTTCTTTGTGCGACAGGGCGGGGAGGTTAATGCGGCGGATATCGCCGTCGACCCGGATCATCGGCGGTAAGCCTGATGACAGGTGCAAATCGGATGCGTTCTGTTTGGCACTGAACGCCAGCAATTCTGTAATATCCATGAGACTCCTCACTGCCAGTCTGTCATAGCGGCCGGGTTGGCACGTCGGCGCTTTCTTGTTAAGCGGGTTGCGCTCTTTGAAACAGGTCAGGCCACGCTCGGGCGCGCCTGCCAGGCCATAAGATACATTATTCAGACGGTGCCAAAATAGGTATGCTGTCGGCTTTTGAGACTCAGCCTTCAAAATCAGGCCATCGGGGGTAACGCCCCCAGCCGGGCTGGTCTGTAATCAGTGTAACCGAACGTCGGTTTTTTGCGAGCGACAGACGCAGGTCTCACTGGGTAAACCCTGTTTTAAACTGAGGACACCATGACCGCCGCCAACGACACCGCCTTCAGTGACCGCCTGGCCGATGTAAAGGCGCGCATTGCGGCCGCCTGCGCCCGCAGTGGCCGCGCCGCTGATGAGATTACCCTGGTCGCAGTCAGCAAGACCTGGCCACTGGCCGACCTTGAAACCGCCGTGGCGGCGGGCGCGACGGACCTCGGTGAGAACTATGTACAGGAAGCGGTCGACAAAATCACCCAGTGGCAGGGTCCAGCCCCGGTCTGGCACTTTATTGGCCCGCTGCAGAGCAACAAGACCCGCCAGGTGGCCGAGCTGTTCGACTGGGTGCACAGTGTTGACCGCCTGAAGATCGCCCGGCGCCTGAGCGAACAGCGCCCGACCGACAAAGGCCCGCTGTCGGTCTGCATTCAGGTTAATATCAGTGACGACCCGGCCAAGGCCGGCGTGGCACCGGCTGATGCTGGTGCGTTACTGGAAGAGATGGCCGGGCTGGAAAACCTGAAAGTGGCCGGTTTAATGGCCATTCCGGCGTTGGATCTGGATGAATCCACCCTGCGCCAGCAATACGAAGAATTGAAAACACTGCGCGACACCCTTATTACCCGCTATCCGGAGTGCAAAGCGCTGTCGATGGGCATGAGCGGTGATTTTGAGCTGGCCATCGAATGCGGCGCCACCCACGTTCGGGTGGGCAGCGCCCTGTTCGGGCAACGCCACTACTCTGCACAGGGCTGACGCTGATCAGCTTCTGTAGTTAATAATGACAGTTAACCTGGATACGACAAGGAGACACCCATGCAACAGCAGCCCATCATCGGATTCATTGGTGCCGGTAACATGGCTGGCGCCATCATCGACGGCATGCTGGCCAGTGGCTACCCGGCCGATCGTATCTGGGTCTGCGATCGCGACGCGCCCAAACGCGACGCCTTTGCTGCCAAAGGCCTGAACGCCACCGACGACAATGAGCGTTTGATTGAAGCCTGCGAAGCCGTGGTACTCGCAGTTAAACCCCAGGTGCTGAAGCAGGTTCTGGAACCGTTGCGCGCTGCGTTTCAGGCTCGCAAGCCCCTGTTGGTCAGTGTAGCGGCCGGTGTTACCGTCGAGTCTATCGACCGCTGGCTTGGTGGCGGTGCGGCGGTGATTCGCACCATGCCCAATACCCCGGCGCTGGTAATGACAGGGGCGACCGGTCTGTATGCCAATGAAGCGGTCGACGCCAGTGAACGCACCGCAATAGAAGCCATTTTCAGCGCCATTGGCGTCGCCGTCTGGGTGTCGGACGAAGACGCCCTGCACAGCGTAACCGCCACCAGCGGCAGCGCCCCGGCCTACTTTTTCCGCTTTATGGAGGCCATGCAAAAGGCCGCCGAAGACGCCGGGCTGGATGCCGCAACCGCTCAGAAACTGATCGTCCAGACCGCCATGGGCGCGGCACGCATGGTTGAGCAAACCGGTGAAACACCGGCACAATTGCGCCAGAAGGTGACTTCACCCAAGGGCACCACCGAGCAGGCCATTCTGAGTTTCGAGCGCGACGACCTCGACGCCGTTGTAGCCCGGGCGATGCAGGCGTGCATGGACCGGTCGTGGGTGTTGTCACAGGAACTGGCTGAATAGCCGTGAGCTCGCGCAAGGAGCAGGGAATGCCTATCCGGGGCCGGCGTTAACCCATCCATGGGGACTAGACCGCAGCATCCATGCTGCGGACTTCCCCGGATAGGCACACCCTGCACCTCGCACTCTGTTGATTGCAAACTCAAAAACTTGCATTGATAAACCGACTTTTTGAACTTAATAACGAACAACAGGCATCACCCTGCTGCACAGGGTATGATTAACACAGACTCATCAAAGGAGTGTCCGAATGCTGGGCCCGCTTATCGTACTTATTTTGAAAACGGCGTTTGGTATATTGCTAATTGCCCTGGTTGCCCGCTTTCTGGCACAGATCGCCCGGGCGGATGTGCGTAACCCGCTGGCAATGACCGTGTTGCAGATCACCGACCCGGTACTGAAACCCATGCGCCGTATCATTCCCGGTATTGGCGGCTTGGATATCGCCTCACTGGTGTGCATCTGGATCGGTCAGTTTATTCTGGGCGCCCTGATCATCCTTGCCATGGGCGTGAACCCGATGGCGCTTGGTGGCCAACTGGTCGTCTGGTCATTGCTCGGTGTTGCCGGCATTCTGCTGACCGTGCTGCAATGGAGCATGATCATCGTCGCCATTGGCAGCTGGATCGCCATGGGCCAGCAAAACCCCTTGCTGGGCTTTCTTGGCCAACTTGTTGAACCGTTCGTTGGCCCGTTCCGGCGCCTGAACCTGAACATTGGTATGCTCGACCTGTCGTACATCATCGCCTTTCTGGTGCTGATCATCCTGCGCGACTTTATTCTGGGAGGCATGATCATGCCCCAGACCGGCTATTCCACCATTGGTGGCATTAGCCCGATTCTGGGGCTGTGAATCAGGGTTTAACACACCACATTGCTGAACCATTACCGGCCGCCTCCCGGCCGGTCTCCCGGGACTAGATAAATGCCAACAGAAATACCCGCCGACAGCGTGGGGCTGATTCAGCCTCAGTCGGCCTTTTTTGAAGAACCCTTGCCACTGCGCAGCGGGCGCAGCCTGTCGGATTACACTCTGGTGTACGAGACCTACGGTACCCTGAATGCCGATGCCTCGAACGCCATTCTGATCTGCCATGCGCTGAGCGGCCATCACCATGCGGCTGGTTACAACAGCCTTGAAGACCGCAAGCCGGGCTGGTGGGATGCCTGCATCGGGCCCGGCAAGGCCATCGATACCAATCGTTACTTTGTCGTCAGTCTGAATAACCTCGGTGGCTGCCACGGCTCGACCGGCCCGATGAGTCAGGACCCGGAGACAGGCCGCCCCTACGGCCCGGATTTCCCGATTATGGCAGTGCGCGACTGGGTGAAAAGCCAGGCCCGCCTGGCCGACCGCCTCGGCATCGAATGCTGGCACGCGGTGATCGGCGGTAGCCTGGGTGGCATGCAGGCGCTGCGCTGGTCGATTGATTACCCGGACCGCCTCAAAGGCTGTGCGGTGATTGCGTCGGCCCCGAAGCTGAGCGCCCAGAACATCGCCTTCAACGAAGTGGCCCGCCAGGCCATCGTCAGCGACCCGGATTTCCACCAGGGCCGCTACTTCGACCACGATACCCGCCCCAAGCGCGGCCTGATGCTGGCGCGGATGCTCGGGCACATCACCTACCTGTCCGACAGCAGCATGCGCGAGAAATTCGGGCGCGAGTTACGCACCGGCAAGCTGAATTTCAATTTCGATGCCGATTTCGAGGTCGAATCCTACCTGCGCTACCAGGGGGAGAACTTCTCGGACCAGTTCGATGCCAACACCTACCTGCTGATGACCAAGGCACTCGATTATTTCGACCCGGCCGGCGACCACGATGGCGACCTCGCCCGCTGCCTGAGCCAGGCCCGCTGCCGCTTTCTGGTGGCCTCGTTCAGCACCGACTGGCGCTTTGCACCGGAACGCAGCGAGGAACTGGTGCGCGCCCTGACCCGGGCCCGGCGCCAGGTCAGCTATCTGGAAATCGACGCGCCTCAGGGCCACGATGCCTTCCTGTTCCCGATTCCCGAGTACGTCGCGTTGCTCGAGGGCTTTCTCGGCTCACTGGCCAACGGAGGGACCGCCTGATGCGCCCGGATCTGGACTATATAGAACGGTGGATCAGCAACGGCAGCCACGTGCTCGACCTGGGTTGTGGCGACGGCAGCCTGCTGGCCCTGCTGCGCCAGCGCAAACAGGTGACCGGCTACGGCATGGAGATCGATACCGACAACATTCTGGCCTGCGTGCGCAAGGGTGTGGACGTGATTCATCAGGATCTGAACGAAGGGCTGGACGACATCGACGACCAGAGCTTCGACACCGTGATCATGACCCAGTCGCTGCAGCAGACACACAAGCCGGACCGCATTGTTGAAGACATGCTGCGCATCGGCAAACAGGCCATCGTCACCTTCCCCAACTTCGGTCACTGGACAGTACGCTCCTATCTGGCCCTGCACGGGCGCATGCCGGTCTCGGAAAACCTGCCGTACACCTGGTATGACACACCCAACATTCACTTCTTCACCTTTCGCGACTTCGAGGTGTTATGTCGGGAACGAAACATTAAAATACTGGAACGCACGGTGGTGGACCGCAACCACCAGGCGAACTGGAAAATCAATCTCATGCCCAACCTGCTGGGCGAAATCGCGCTCTACCATATAACACGGTGACCCCATGATAGTCAGATACAGCACTGCCATTGTACTGGGCCTGATGCTGCTGTTCAGCACCGCCCAGGCCGACCAGAAAGTCACCTTCAACGGTTACGAACTGCATTACATCGCGCTCAACAGCACCATGCTGACGCCGGAAATTGCCGGGCAATACGGTCTGGTGCGCTCCGGTCAGCAGGCGCTGCTAAACCTCTCGGTACTGGAGCAGCGGCGCAATGACGTTGCTGTACCGGTTCCGAATGCCGAGGTCACGGTACGGGTACGCAACCTGCTGGGGCAAAGCAACCGGCTGGACATGCGTGTGATCGAAGAACAAAACGCCCGGTATTTTATCGGCACGGTGCCCTTCGATGACCGCGAAGTGCTCTGGTTCGACATCGTCGTCAGCATTCCCGGCGAACGTGACTTTGAATTCAGCTTCAGCCAGGAACTCTGGGAGGAAGATGCATGAGCCAGTGGGTCCTCGCGTCCGGCAATGCCGGCAAGCTGGCTGAATTCAGCCGCCTGCTCGAACCGCTCTCGATTACCGTTCGCCCCCAGGGAGAATTCGGCGTCAGCGATGCCGATGAGACCGGCCTGAGCTTCATCGAAAACGCCATTCTCAAGGCGCGCCATGCGGCAGCGGCCACCGGTTTGCCGGCGCTGGCCGACGACTCAGGCGTCGTGGTCGATGCCCTGAATGGCGAACCCGGCATCTACAGCGCCCGCTTTTCAGCCCGGGCCGGTGGCGCCTCGGGTGACAGCGCCAATATCGATTATTTGCTGGAGCGCCTTAAAGGTGTGCCGGAAGCTGAACGCAGCGCGCACTACTATTGTTTACTGGCCTTTGTGCGCCACGCCAACGACCCGACACCCCTGATCGCCGAGGGCCGCTGGGACGGCCGCATCCTTACCGAGCGTGTGGGGTCCGGTGGCTTTGGTTACGACCCGGTGTTCTACGTGCCCGACCAGGACTGCACCGCCGCTCAACTGGAATCGACCCTGAAGAACCGCCTGTCGCACCGCGGCCAGGCCATGGCGGCCTTTATGCCCCGGCTGCAAGCCTTGCTGGCACGATGACCAACATCACCGCTTCAGTACACCCTCTGCCACCGTTGTCAGCCTACGTGCATGTACCCTGGTGCGTGCGCAAATGCCCCTACTGCGATTTTAACTCGCACGCGCTGGACCCAAGCCAGATTCCCGAGACGGATTATCTGGCCCGCCTGTTTGAAGACCTGGAGCAGGATGCCCCTCTGGCGAAAGGCCGACCGCTGCGCAGCGTGTTTTTCGGCGGCGGCACCCCGAGCCTGCTTTCACCCTCGGCCATTGGCCGGATTCTTAACGAACTGGAGCGCCGCATCGGCTTCGAACCCGACTGCGAAATCACCCTGGAAGCCAACCCGGGTACGGTCGACGAAGCTCACTTTCGCGGCTTTCGCGACGCCGGGGTCAACCGACTGTCGATTGGTATTCAAAGCTTCAACGATGCCCACCTGCAGCGCCTCGGCCGCATTCACGACAGTCATCAGGCCCTGCGGGCTGGTGACCGGGCCCGGGCCGCCGGCTTCGACAATTTCAATCTGGACCTGATGCACGGCCTGCCCGACCAGACCGAAGCCGATGCCCTGGCCGATCTGGACCAGGCGATCGCCCTGAACCCCAGCCACCTAAGCTGGTATCAGCTGACCATCGAACCGAACACCGAGTTCTACCGAAAGCCGCCGGTGCTGCCCGAAGACGACACCCTCTGGGCAATTCAGGAGGCCGGCCAGGCAAAGCTGGCCGCTGCCGGCTTCGCCCAATACGAAGTCTCGGCTTATGCCCGGCCCGGCAAACGCTGCCAGCACAACCTTAATTACTGGGGTTATGGCGACTACATCGGCATTGGCCCCGGTGCCCATGGCAAGGTAACCCGCACCGACCCGTTCGACATCATTCGCACCCGCAAAACACGGCTGCCGAAAGACTATCTGAACCGGGACCGGTTACTGATTCGCCACGAAGAAAGGGTGGCCGTTGAAGACCGGCCGTTCGATTATTTCATCAACACCCTGCGCCTGGTCGAGGGCCGGCCGGCCGGGGAATTCAGCCCGGCGACCGGTGTCGCCTGGTCCGCCATTGAGCCCACTCTGGTTCGATTGCGTGACACCGGCATGTTGGAATGGGAGCACGGTTCATTGCGCACAACCGACCAGGGTTTCCTATACTTGAATGACCTACTGGCGCACTGGCTGACATGACCCGACTACTGTTCACTGCACTGCTGTATTGCCTGACGCCGGCTCTGCTGCTGCGGCTGTGGCTGCGCGGGCGCACCTTGCCGGGTTACCGCCAGCGCTGGCGCGAGCGCTTCGGGCACTGGCCGGCCATGCCCGAGGGCGCGCTCTGGCTGCACAGCGTCAGTGTGGGCGAAACCATCGCCGCCCGGCCCTTTGTCGAACGCTGGCTGGCCCGT
>DASSWT010000106.1:0-3165 GCA_035704555.1 Saccharospirillum sp.
GACAACCGCTGCATGTAGGAGTCAATATAATTGAGCCCGCGCCGGTATTCACCCTCGGTCGAGGGTAACATCCAGCTGTTGTGGTCGAAGTGAAACAGCGGCTCGGCTCGGGCCAGATCCGGATCTTCGGTTGACTGCGACTGGGAGCGGCTCATGTCCCGGCGCATGGCGCGGCTTAGATCCCGCACCTGAATGATCACACCAAACTCCCAACTCGGCATGTTGTCGAGCCAGAGTGAAGGCGGTGTTACATCGTTGGACAGATAGCCACCGGGCTTTTCCAGCAACACTGTCATCAGTTCTCTGAGCGTATAAGTGGTGGTGTAACCAACGACCAGTTCATGGTTGTTTTCACTGGCATGGCGCTCGGCCAGCGCCACAACATCCCGTTCGCTCGGTTCGTTACTCCAATACCAGCCCAGCAGAACCAGTGCCAGAAAGACGACCAACACCACCAGACCCAGCCAACGGCTTGAACGACCGGTCAGTCGAAATCGGCCTAGTCCCCGGCCTACCCCTGCCTTCATGCGTGACCATCGTTCACGAATCATATGTCTGAACTCCCTGCCTATCGTGCTTTGAACGTTCGAAAGAGTGAAACTCGTGCAGTCAGCTTAGTCATCCGCTCACCCGAAACCAAGGGATGAAGGTCACAAATGCAATAAACCCCGGGAGCCCCCTTTGACCGCTCGGGCCGGACAGCGCCTGAAATGCGCGAAAAGCATGGAAAGACGGGCATTTGATGATGTAAATTCACAACTAAAATTCGTCGATTCAGTTGTTCGACGAATTTAACAGCACTATCGTCTATATTTCCGGTCAGGTTCCCGGACATTGGTCAATTCACCATCTACACTGCATCCGAACCAACAGGCAAGGACAACTAAGTACTCATGGCGCAACTACTGCTGCTCAATGGCCCCAACCTCAATTTACTGGGCACGCGAGAACCCGAAGTCTACGGGCATACCACCCTCAACGATATTGAACAGTCGCTGACGCGCGCCGCCGCCGACCTTGGCCACAGCCTGGCGTGCACCCAGAGCAATCACGAAGGTGTGCTGATCGACCGGATTCACAAAGCCCGGGACGAGAAGATCGACTTTATTCTGATCAACCCCGGGGCGTTCACCCACACCAGTGTGGCATTGCGCGACGCCCTGGCCGGCGTCGCCATCCCCTATATCGAGCTGCACCTGTCCAATGTGCATGCTCGTGAACCCTTCAGACATCATTCGTATCTCTCCGACCAGGCGGTCGGGGTGATATGTGGATTCGGAGCGCACAGCTATGAACTCGCTCTGCACGCCGCCCATCAACAGTTAACGCACTGAATAAAGGAACCCGTTATGGACATTCGCAAGGTCAAAAAACTGATCGAACTGCTGGAAGAATCCGGCATCGACGAAATTGAAATCACCGAAGGTGAAGAAGCCATTCGTATCAGCCGGACCTCTCACAGCCTGCCGCCGCAGCAAATGCATTACGCGGCCGCACCGGCCCAGATGGCAGCACCAGCCCCCGCTCCGGCGCCGGCTGCGCCTGAACCCAGCGCACCCGCTGAACCGGCAGGCCATGCGTTGCGCTCACCCATGGTCGGCACCTTCTATCGTGCACCCTCGCCGACCAGCCCCAATTTCGTTGAAGTCGGTCAGCAGGTGAAGCAGGGCGACACCATTTGCATCGTCGAGGCGATGAAGATGATGAACCAGATCGAAGCCGACAAGAGCGGCACTGTTGAAGCGATTCTGGTGGAAAACGGTCAGCCGGTCGAATTCGACCAACCCCTGATCACCATTAGCTAACGAGGCCTGTCATGCTTAAGAAAGTCCTGATTGCTAACCGCGGTGAGATTGCCTTGCGCATCCTGCGGGCCTGCAAAGAGCTGGGCATTCAGACGGTGGCGGTGCACTCTGTCGTCGACCGCGAATTGAAGCACGTGAAACTCGCCGACGAGTCGGTGTGTATTGGCCCGAATGCTTCCTCAGCCAGCTACCTAAACATTCCCGCCCTGATTGCCGCTGCCGAAGTCACCGATGCCGACGGCATTCACCCCGGTTACGGCTTTCTGGCCGAACGGGCTGACTTCTGCGAGCAGGTTGAAAAGTCCGGCTTTACCTTTATTGGCCCCTCCTCCGGCGTTATTCGCCTGATGGGCGACAAGGTATCGGCCATTGAAGCCATGAAAAAAGCCGGCGTACCAACAGTGCCCGGTTCCGATGGCCCGCTGACCGACGACACTGAAAAATGCCTCGCCATGGGTCGCCAGGTTGGCTACCCGGTGATCATCAAGGCCGCAGCCGGTGGCGGTGGCCGGGGCATGCGCGTCGTTCACAATGAAAAAGACCTGTTGAACGCCATCCAGGTAACCCAGAACGAAGCCGCAGCCGCCTTTGGCGACGGCACCGTTTATATGGAAAAATTCCTGCAGAATCCGCGTCACGTCGAGATTCAGGTCCTGGCCGACACCCATGGCAACGCCATTCATTTGGGTGATCGCGATTGCTCGCTGCAGCGGCGGCACCAGAAGGTGATGGAAGAAGCACCGGCCCCGCATATTGATCCGGACGCGCGCGCCAAAGTGCAGAAAGCCTGTGTCGATGCCTGCATCGAAATCGGTTACCGGGGGGCGGGTACCTTCGAATTCCTGTACGAAGACGGCAACTTCTATTTCATTGAAATGAACACCCGTGTTCAGGTTGAGCACCCGGTCACTGAAATGGTTACCGGGGTCGACATCATCAAGGAACAGCTACGCATCGCTTCCGGTGAACCCCTGTCCTATCGCCAGGATGAGATTCACATTAAAGGCCATGCCTTCGAATGCCGTATCAACGCTGAAGACCCGCGCACTTTCATGCCGAGCCCGGGCAAGATCACTCAGTTCCACCCACCCGGTGGTCTGGGCGTACGCTGGGATTCACACATTTACTCCGGCTACACCATCCCGCCGTTCTACGACTCGATGATCGGCAAGCTGATCACCCTCGCAGACGACCGGCCCCAGGCGCTGGCACGGATGAAATCGGCACTGGATGAACTGGTCATCGCCGGCATCAAGACCAACACCCCGTTGCAAATGGACCTGGTACGTGACCCCGGTTTTGCACGCGGTGGTGTCAACATCCACTATCTCGAACACAAGCTGGCCGACGAGCAGTAATG
>DASSWT010000125.1:0-12000 GCA_035704555.1 Saccharospirillum sp.
AGTGAAGTTCAGTGTTTCGGCTTTGCTGACATAGTCGAAACCGGTCAGAGCGGAGTCGTCAGTGGTGGTCAGTTCAACGCTGAAAGCAGGGAGGTCGGCCAACAGGCCGCCACTGCGACGTATCAGAATATCGGCGACACCGGTGGCTTCCCGCACCGAGACGTTGGCGACCGACAAGCGTGGCTCGGTCTCCAGTATCCAGCCGCAATCCGGGTTGCATAAAAAACTGGTGCCTGTTTCCAGCACCAGATCGGGCAAATTGCTGATGACGTTGGCGTCTCTGATGCGATCGTACAGGTAGGCGGCATCCAGACCGGCGAAGGCCGGCAATACCGTCTCCGGCAGTAACCCCTGGCGCAACCCCTCGATAAGCCCGCCATAGCCGTCGGGCATGCGCCCGGTTTGCCGGGGCAATGACATGACAGAGCCAGACAAAAGCAACAGCGACAGATTGGGGTCATTCAAATCGGCAGAGTCACCGATGTCGGTGAGGTCGAGCAGGCCCGGGTCGGTGGTTTGCGGGAACCCGAGCTGGGGCATCAAGTTCTTTTCCGTCTCGCCGATTTGCTGTGTCAGGGAGCGTTCCGGGTCCAGGTTGCCCTGGAGTCGGGCAGCGACAAGATCGGTCAGTACATTGATGTTTTGTGGCTGGCCGTCCGCTTCCGTTACCGCCGACAGAGGCTGTGTCAGCTGGACCGTTTCACCGGTCAGCTCATCCTGAAAATCGCCGGTTGCCTCGATTTGATACACATCGCCTTGGGTGGCCTGAAATTCATAACGATCCCCGGTTACCCGGGCGTCTATGGCACTGCCAGGCTGACCGCTGGCGTCCAGTGGAAAGGCGCGAACGGTCAATTGACCGAAAGGCCCTTTTTGCACCCGCCCGGTGACCTGCACCTGAGTCGGACCGGGGTCTGTATCCACATCGGGGTCGGCACCTGAGGAGCCATCACCCCCTCCGCCACCGCAGGAAGCCAGTAAGACAGACAGCACGACCAGGCTGAATGTTCTGTGGATGCCGGTTCCATGCAATAGAACTGGAAGCAGTCTCATGGTCTTCCTCCCTGACAAGCGATCCCGGGTTAATCAACTCGCTTGTTTTCGTTTCGGTCTTTTCAAACCCTCGATTCTGTCCCGAAACGAAGAGAGGCCTACTGCTGTTCCGTGACAACACTAGACTTTATGCCAGCATACCCAATAAAAGTATTACCCAAACAGGCTAACCCATTAAGGGGGGTATGGCGGGGTCATGAGGTGGGTTATTCGCCAACGTCGACGTGCAGGGTTTCCCGGGCCAGGTGCCCGAACAATGGGGCATACAGTTCGGTGACCGCGTCAAAGGTGGCATCGTGATTGGGTTGCTCGGGCCAGAACCAGGCCATGTAGGGGTCTTCGCTTAGGCCGTTGCTGAACCAGCCGTCTCCGTACCAGACTTTGTCGAAATCGCCCGAGTTGTAGTCGCGGCGTTCCCGGGGTTTTGCCATTTCCATCGCGATCTCGGTGTGCCAGGGCAGGGGTTCGCACTGGCCCCGGCGCCAGAAATCGAGCCAGTGGTTGAGTTCGGTTCTGGCGGTGTCGGCCGTCATTGGGGCGAAGTTAATCGCATAGACTTCGTCTTTTTTGCGCTCGCGGAAGACGCCCATCGTGATCGTTTCTGATTGAGTGTTGGCCAGCAAATGATGCAGCCAGAGGCGCAGGTGGTCTTTGCCTTTGGCGTCGGCGAGGCGCCAGAACAGGAGTTCGCCGCCGGGTAGGCGCGGTAGGTGAGCGGTTACTTTCAGGGTGTCGTTGAAGAGGCGTTCGGCCGGTTCGGTAACCAGTTGTGCGGCGCCGAGTGATAGTAAATGCTCACTGAAGGCGTCGGCCTGGGCTTGCCAGTCGGCCAGGGTGCTTTCGACCAGGGGGTTGTCTGGCAGTCGGCCGGAGAGGCGGGCGGCCATGAGTTGGGTGTCGGCATCCGGCAGGGTTGGGTCGAAACGGGTGGCGATGAGGTCTTGTTGCAGCTGGTAACGATCCAGATGGTTGGCGGCGAAGGGTTCGGCGTCGGCCAGTTCCGGGGTGTCGTTGGTGTCGAGGAACAAGCCCAGGCGATGGCGGGCGAAGGCGCGGGCCGGGTGTTCGGCGAAGCGGACCAGGTCTTCGATGCTCAGTTCTTCGGGCCAGTCTGGTTCGGTTAGTTGTGGGGTGTTGTTGGGTGATGGTAGCGGTTGGCCTAGGCGTAGCCAGCGGCTGTCGAAACTTGGCCAGGGGGTGGCGTTATCTGAGGCCGGGTCGGTGATGTAATTTTCCGGTGCGAAGGGCTGTAACGGCAGCGCCTGAATGCCGGTTTTGGTGCGCCAGTCGGTGGCGCCTTCGAGGTAGCTGAATAGTTCGGTCAGCACCAGGGAGGGTTGGCGTTCGGTGTTGGTGTTTACATCCCGGCCCTGGTAGCTGAGGTAGAGGGCGTTGCGTGCCGAGAGCAGGGCTTCCAGAAAGAGGTAGCGGTCGTCGCCACGGCGTGAGCGGTCGCCGAGGCGGGGGCGGTCGTTGGCCATTAAATCGAAGCCGAGCGGTGGCCGCTGGCGTGGGAAGTCGCCGTCGTTCAGGCCGAGTATGGCGAGGACCTTAAACGGCACCGAGCGCATTGGCACCATGGAGCAAACGGTGATCTGGCCGGTCATGAACTGGCGGCCGGTGCGGGCCGGGCTCGCGAACATCTGTTGCAGGGCGTGGCGCACGACGGCGAGCGGCAAGGTGCCGGTGAAGCCGGCTTGCTGGCTGTGTTCGTTGAGGTCGCGCAGGGCGTCGCGCAGGTCGTCCTGAGCGGATTCGAAGCGGGCATCGGTGGCGAACAGGGCCAGGCGGACTCGCTCTTGCAAGAAGCCTTGCCAGTCCCGGGCGGTGCGTGGGGTGTGCAGGTCGGCGGCCAGGTGTTTCAGGGCATCGACGAAGCCGGCGAGTTTGCCCAGCAGCTGGGCGTCGCTGCCTTCTACGTTGGGCAGCAGCAGGCGCTGGTTAAGCACGGTTTCGGTATCGCCCCAGGCGAAGCCGACAAGCAGACGTTCCAGGCCCTGTTGCCAGCTGTAGGTGTCGTTGATGGTACTGTCGCTGGACTGGATGTACTGGCGTTTGTGGGCGTCGTCCAACCCCCAGTGCACGCAGGCGGCGTTGAGCCAGCGGGCGAGGGGGTCGAGGTCGTCTTGCGTTAAACCGAACTGCTGCTGAATCGCGGGGACGCGTAGCCAGCCGATCACCTGAGTCACCTGGAAGCGGGCGTCGGGCAGGGTGAGCAGGTCGAGAAAGGCGGCGATGGTGGGGTCGGCGTCTTTTAAATTGCGGTCGGCGATGGAGCAGGGCAAGGGCGGTACGTCTTCGCCGATGTCGTCGAAGCGGCGGGCGAAGACGGCTTCCACAAAGGGCGCGTAGTCTTCGACGTTGGGGCACATCACCAGTACGTCTTTGGGGGTGAGGGTTTTGTCGGCATTGAACTGGTGCAGCAGCCAGTCGTGCAGGCCCTGAACTTCGCGCAGGGCGCTGTGGGCGCTGCGTACGCACAGGGAGTGATCGCTTACACTGCTTGGCTGTTCGCGGCCATCTTTCAGCTTTAGCAGGTCGCGTTGCAGTTGGTTGAGCAGGGTGTTGCCTTCGGGTTCTACGAACACCGGGGTTTCGATGTCGGCGCGGTCGCTGAGCAGGTTGACGAAGGCCTGGCCCTGTTGGCCCAGGTTGCCGATTAACGGGTTGCCGACGTCGATGTTCAAATCGTCGCTGTCGTGGCCTTGCAGTACCCAGTCGGCGCGTTTTTTGGCGGCCTGCTTTTCGCTTTGGGTTTCGCCCCAGTACTCGTCGCTGGGGTTGAGGTGGAACAGGTGGATGTCCATGCCGGCCTGGTCAGAGAGGCCTTTCAGAAAATCGAGCCAGAGTGGGGCCAGGCTGTTGATACCGAAAATGAACAGTCGTTCGGGCAATAGTTCGGCCGGGGTGTCGAGTTGCTTCATGGCGCGCTGCAGCAGGGCGAGCGGGTGGTTCGGGTTATCCCGCACCAGGTGTCGCCAGAGTTGCGCTTGCCAGTGGTCGCCCTGGCCCGCTTCCCAGCTTTCTATCCAGTCGGGCCGGTACATTAAATACTGTTCGTACAGGTCGGCCAGTTGCTCGGCCAGTTGGAAGCGGCGTAGCGGTTGCTGACGGGCCGACTGGTTCTGCCAGTACCGGCTGGGTTCGGCAAACATTGGGTCGTCGGTAATAAAGTCCTGCCCCAGTAAATCGTGCAGGCGCCAGACCAGCACTTCGCGGCGGAAGGGGGATTGTTCTGGCACCTGGTCTGCCCCCAGAACCTGGCGGATCAACGTCCACATTTGTTGGATGGGCAGCGGAAAGGCCAGGTTCATGCTGATCTGGCGGCTTGGGTGATCCGCGAGCTTCATGTTCAGCCAGTGCGCCATGCCCTGGTGCTGCACCAGAATGATGTCGGGCTGCAGCGGGTTGTCGACCGGTAGGGCCAGCAGGGTAGCGAGCGGGTCGATCAGGGTGTCGAGTTGGTTGCCGGGCAGAACGTGAAACATGAAGCAGACTCGTGGAGTTTTGGGCAGTGTAGCAAGGTGGTCTGGTCCGTGGTACTAGCCCGCCCCTGGTACTGGCCATGCCCCTGCCGGGTCGCCGTAAACCCATCCATGGGGGCTCGGCTGCAGCGTTATGAATCCCATCCGTGGGATTCACCCTCCGGGCTCGCTGCGCTCATGCTAAAACGCTCCCGGCGTTTTAGTCCCTGCTGCAGACGTCCCGGCAGGGGCATGGCCAGTGCCAGGGGCTAGTCATCAGTGCTAACTCCGAAACTTGAATAATAAGCCGCTGAAGTTGGCTACACTCTGCCAACGAATTGCAGAAAAGTATTTTCATGGATTTATTCAGTACCTCTTCGATGTCAGAGACGGATCTGGCTTTCCGTTTACTCGCTTCCTTGCTTCTGGGCGCGTTGATTGGAGTGCAGCGTGGCTGGGTTGCCCGGCACAGAGCGGCAGGTGAACGCGTTGCAGGCATACGCACCCATGCGCTGGTGGGGTTGATGGGTGGGGTGTCAGCACTGCTTTCTGAAATGCTGACGCCCTGGGTGTTTCCGGTTGCACTGCTTTCGCTGTCGGCCATTGGGCTGGTTGCCTACCAGGCGCGGATGCAGCGAGAAGAACGATTCGGCATTACCAGCCTGATCGGGATGTTGCTGACGTTCATGTTGGGTGCCATTGCGATGTCGGTCAGTGTGTTTCTGGCGGCTGCCTGTGCGGTGGTGATCGCGATGATACTGGATTACAAAACCGAGATTCACGGGCTGCTGACCAAGCTGGAAGAGCATGAGTTGGCTGCCGGGTTCAAGCTGCTGTTAATTTCTGTGGTGGTATTGCCGCTGTTGCCCAATGAGGGGTTTGGGCCGGGTGGTGCTATCAACCCCTATCAGATCTGGTGGCTGGTGGTGTTGATCGCCGGTATTTCCTTTGTCGGGTATTTTGCGGTGCGGATGGCGGATGCACGCCGTGGCATTTTATACACCAGTTTGTTTGCCGGCCTCAGTTCCACCACAGCGCTCACCCTGCATTTTTCCAGGCTGTCACGAGAGGCGCCAGATGCAAGCCGTTTACTGGCTGTGGGTATTCTGGTTGCCTGCGGTACCATGTTTCCCAGAGTGCTTGTTTACGCCTACGTGATCAATCCGGAGATGATCAGTCTACTGCTACTGCCGGTCATCTCCATGGCGCTTGTGCTTTTTATTCCTGCGGTGATCATCTGGCAAAGAATTGATCACAATGTCGATCTGAAAAAGCCGGTGCTCGACCGAAACCCGCTCGATCTCAGTACAGCATTGTACTTTGGTGCGTTGATTACGGTGATCCTACTGCTGGGTGAATGGTTGCGTAATACTCTGGGTGATACCGGGATCTATGCACTGGCAGCCACTTCTGGCATTGCGGATGTTCATGCCATTACGTTATCCCTCACCCGCATGTCGTTGAGCGGAACCGGTTTGGAAGTTGCGATGATCGGTATCGTGATTGCCTCGGCGGTGAATAATCTGGTCAAAGCCGGGATAACAGTGTGGCTGGGTAGCGCTCGGTTGTGGCGGTTGGTGTTGTTGCCCATGGTTGTCTCGTTAGCGTCCGGGTTGTTGGTGGCTTTGTACTGGTAGGTCTGGTATCACACCGGACTGAGTGCAGGTGGCATTGGCTTCAGGGTGTAGTTCATGCCAGGGTGGAAAACAGCGGGTGGTTCAGTGGCGCTGTCCAACACCCTAGATAGGCTGTTTTTGTCACGATTTTTCCCGGTTTCAGGTATTTATTGCCTTGTCAGGCCGATGGCCACCCCACGGAAAACCCATCCCTCCTCATTTTCAATCTCCCCTTTTTGTGTTGCCTGTAGAAAACTGTTCCGGCTGTAATTTTCGATATCCTCCGGGCAACCAGCTTGCTTCGGATACACAGTCCAATAACAAAAAAGTCGAGGGACAGGATGACCATTCTGACGCACTTTTCACCTAAACCATTCAAACCACTCAAAAAGCTGACCTTTCTAACGGCGTTGTCGGCCACCATTATGCTGGCCGGCTGCAAACCCCCTGAACTGGCGCCCTACCAGGAACGCGATATTCGTGACGATGTGTTCTATTTTGTAATGCCAGACCGCTTCAGCAATGGCAGCCCGGCGAACGATTACGGTGACCTGGGTGGCGATAAATACACCCACGGCTTTGACCCGACTGACAAGGCGTTTTACCACGGTGGTGACCTGGTCGGCCTGGTCGACAAACTGGATTACCTGGAAGGGCTGGGGGTTACTGCCATCTGGATGACCCCGATTCTTAAGAACAAGGCAGTACAGGGTACGCCGCCGAATGCGAGTGCGGCACACCATGGCTACTGGACGCTCGATTTCACGCAGATCGATCCGCACCTCGGTTCCAATGAAGAATTAAAAGAACTGATCGATGCCGCGCACGAGCGGGATATTAAAATCTTCTTCGACATCATCACCAACCATACGGCCGATGTGATCAAGTACGAAGAGTGTCACGACAGCGAAGGCAATCTACCCGAAGGTCAGGCGTTGTGTGATTACAAATCCCTCGAAGACCTGGCCGCAGGCGATACCTATACACCCTTTGTACCCGCCGCCGAAGCCAATGCCAAGGTGCCCGCCTGGCTGAATGACCCGCAGTATTACCACAACCAGGGGGACAGCCTGTTCTCCGGTGAAAACTCGGTTTATGGTGACTTTGTCGGACTGGATGACCTGGCTACATCGGACCCGGCGGTCATTGAAGGCATGACCGAAATTTTCAAAAACATCGTTACTGACTTCAAGCCGGATGGTTTCCGAATCGATACCGTAAAGCACGTTCACACCGAATTCTGGCAAGCATTTTCGCCGGCAATCATTGAGCATGCTCGTAATGAAGGTATTGAGAACTTCACGCTCTTCGGCGAGGTCTACAGTGCCGACACCGATTTACTGAGTATGTACACCACTGAAGGTAAACTGCCCTCGGTTCTGGATTTTGGTTTCCAGGCGGCTGTCTCCGCGACAGTCTCCGGTGGCGATGCGCCCTCAACGCTGGCGAACCTTTTTCACGACGACGATAAATACAGCGATGCCGACAGCGATGCATCGACACTGATGACCTTCACCGGTAATCACGACATGGGTCGCTTCGGGCATTTTCTGGGTGAAACGGATACACCGGAAAATCTCGAAAAAATGAAGCTGGCACACGCCATGATGTATTTCCTGCGGGGCGTCCCGGTGATTTATTACGGCGATGAACAGGGGTTCACCGGCACAGGTGGCGACCAGGCATCGCGGCAGAACATGTTTCCTTCCCAGGTAGATGAATACCTCGCGAACGACAACATAGGGTCATCGGCCACACCGGGGGATGACAATTTCGATACCGAACACCCGCTGTATCTGGCCCTGGCTGAATACGCTGAGGTGTTGCGTGCTCACCCGGCATTGCGGCGCGGCGTGCAGCATGAGCGCTTTGTGCAAGAGGAGGGCAAGGGTGCTTTTGTAGTGTCCCGTGTTTACGAGCGTGAAGAGTATTTGGTGGCGTTCAATACGTCGCCAGAACCGGTTGTGGTAAACCTGCCTGCGGTTGCCAAAGCCTACCTGGGGGTTTACCCCGAGCGGGCTGCTGCGAAACGCAATGGCGACCAGCTTGAACTGGAACTCGAACCCTTTGGCGTTGCCATTTACCGGGCCAACAAAGCCGTACCGGTTTCTCCCGCCCCTCAGGTTGAATTGACGGGTTTTAATGCTGAGGTACCGCTTACTGGTCGGGTAACGCTGGTTGCAGACATTGAAGGGCTGAGCGATATTGTGCTGCCCGATTACCAGGCTACCTTTGACTACTCAGTAGATGGCGGCCAAAGCTGGCACCGTATTGCCGACGATTTCAACGCGCCTTACCGTGCCTATTTCCGGTTAAACGACTTTGCCGACGGCACTGACGTTCAGGTGCAGGTTACCGTCAGCAATGGCGATGGTGACATGAGCACAGCAACGCGCACGCTTCGGGTAGACAGCCGCTACCCGGAAACCGTTACCCTTGATTACCCGAATCTCAATCAGCGCGATGCCTTGTATGCGGTCAGTAACAGCGGCCGTTTCCAGGGCCCGATTTATGAAGAGAGTGGCGTTTATTCGATCTCATGGGGCCCGAACGACAACCAGCAAACGCTGACCTGGGCCACCCTGGATGACACCACCGGCGTAGCAAAAATTGACCAGCCGTTTGCGCTGACACGCAGTGCTGTGTTTGCGGTAGCAGAAGAAGATGGTTCGGGTGGATTAAACGCCCATCTGACGGTAGACGCCCAGCCTGAATTGAGCCTGAACGGTACACAGGTCGATCAACTGGTTGAGCAAGCCAGACTGTCTGACGACAGCATCGACGGCCTTAACCTGCGCGGTGGCATTGTCGGCTGGGATCAGGGCAGTGCGGTCGATATGGACAATACCGAATACAGCACCTACCACACCGAAGCGTTCGTGTTGCGCGGAGACGGTGAATTCAAATTCGCCGATGACCTGTGGGCAGCGATTAATCTCGGCGCTCCGGTTACTGAAATGGGCTTAAGCTGGGGTGCCAACCCGGCCAATCTGCTGAGCTTTTTTGAGGCCGACTCCGTGTACGATTTCTGGGTGGTGGGCGCCGATGAGGATGCCGATGGCGAGCTGGACCGCATTGTGCCCATCGTCGCCATCGACGAGGGTGTGTTCGCCGAGCCGGTCTATTTGCGCGGCACGCTGACCGACTGGAATGAAGGGCAGCGCCTGGCGCATCTTGGTGATGACCGGTATGAACTGATACTGAAAGATCTGGCAGCAGGCGAGTATGAGTTTAAATTCGCCGACAGCGACTGGGCGGATATTAACCTCGGGTACGGTGACCTAACCTTCAGTGACGACTCAGTCGGCATCACCAATCCGGGTAACGGCAATATTGGTCTCTCGGTTCCGACCGTAAATGACTACACCTTCGTGCTGGATGCCAGTGACCCGGCCAACCCTGTGTTGTCGGTCACGTCCAACGAAGTAGCTCCCTACCAGGCCCAGGGGGCGCTGTATTTGAAAGGCGAACTGAACGGCTGGGCTAATATACCTGCCTATCAGTTTGACTATGTGGGTGCTGGTCAGTACCGCACCACGGTGGGTATCGATCCCGCGTCTTTCGACTACAGCGGTGACGATGCCGGTGCCATCGATTTTGCCATTGCCAACGCAGGCTGGGGGCTCAAGCTGGCCGGTGCGGGTGATCTGCTAACGACCGGTAACAGCGTCACGCTGAGCGACACCCTTGGCAGCAATAACCGCCTGGATGCCAGCCTCAGCCCCGCCTATTACGATCTGCTGCTGGATGCCTCGGCCAATGCCAGTGCGCCCACGCTCAGCCTCTCTGCCAACACAGAGTTCACCTATGGCGACCGCTTTGGTCAGCCGATGTATCTGCGTGGCAATTTCAATGGCTGGAGCAACAGCGTACCGGTGGCGCAGGATGGGGTTCAATACAGTGATACGCTGACACTGCCTGCGGGCGAAGCCCTGTTCAAACTGGTCAACGACGACTGGAGCCTGCAGGTACAGTTTGCTGATGTTGTACAAAACGGCGGGCTGCCACTGAGCGGTGCTGACGACGGCTTCGGTGGCCTGAACATCGCCGCGACCATTCCCGTGGCCGGTGATTACCGGTTCAGGTTCGACGCCACAAACCCCAACCGGCTAATGCTGACGCTGGAAGCTCAGTAACCTTCAGCTTTACCACAACCCTCCGGGCAGGCCCGTTGCGCTGATGCATTCAGCGCTCTGCCCGGAGTTTGTGGCCTCTCCTATCAATTCTCTGGCGCTATTCTCAATGAAACCGCGAGTGCGCCGCTAAAATTCCAAACTCCATCACAAACTGGACGATCGCGGGTTGCGATGCTCCCGGCCACACGGCACTCTCTAAGTCTGCGGGTGCGGGGCCAAAGGCCGTTGGGAAGGCGGCTATAGCCCTCGCTTGCCAGGGAGCCTTTCAAGGCAGCCCTTCAAGGAACAGATATCGTCGAGGGAATCATGAACGCCGCTCAGTCGCGCAGACTTGTCTCTGCCACCACCTCCTATCGGGTGCTTGCCCAACATTACGCCGAAGTTGACCAGGTTCAGCACGGGCGCTGTGAATCCGTTCTTATCGATGGCCGCCCGGTCGCGATCGATGTTCATCCAAGTCAATTGCCTCCGGTGCAGCCGGGCGATGCAGTTCTGGTCACCGAGCTGGTCGATCAGCGCCATATTCTGAACCAGATTCTTACCGAAACCCCAGGCCTGTTCAGCGCCCAGCTTGTGGTCGAAAACGGAACCGCCCGGGTACATTTGCCAGCCGGCATCGAGCGCTATGAAATGGTCGTCGGTGACAGCCGGGTGCAGCTTAGTGAAGGCCGGGTTCTGCTAAACGGGCGTGAATTACTCAGTGAAGCTGAAGGTCGCAACCGCTTGCTGGGCCATCCCATCGAATTGAACTGAGGCCAGGTGTGATGACTGACGCGCAGGAGGCGCACACAGAATCAGCCTGGGCCTCGGTCGCTTCTTTGTGGCGACAACGCTGCCGGGTGTTGCAGAGCGGCGTGAGCCGGGCACGTCTGGCCGGCATCGAAACGCGTTTGCTGGCCGATTTGTGGCGCCTTAGTCAAACCACAGCCCCTGAGCTGGCCGATGCTGAACAGCCATTGCTGGCGCTGGCCGTTCGGGTGCTGGGTAAAACAGAGCCTGATGCACTGGCTGCTGAATGGTTGGCTCTTGGCCATGAAGAACTTGATGCCGACTGGCGCTCAATTATCGGGTTGATGGGAGCGGATGTCTGGCACCCTGTGCTTGCCGAACTGACCAACCATCCAGACTGCCCGGAACCCCTGTTGTGGCAGTTGCTGGGCAGTAGGCCTGCTCTGGCGTCACCAGCCAATCAATTTCCTTTGCCGAATCACTTCACCGACCATTCCCCTATACCGGGGCAGGTCAGCTATGCCCTGCATCACAACCTATGGCAGCCCGCTGAGATTGCAGCCGATTGGCCACTGGACGACAACGATGACGTCTGGGAACGGGACCTGACAGCGCTTCTGCTGGCGTTGAGCCAGGTCCAACCAGAACAAGCAAGGGCTATCGTTGCCCGGCAGTTGGCCAAGTCACCATCACGCCCCTTCTGGCTTCACTGGTCGGCCGCACTGGCCTTGCCGGAAGCGACAACTGCCTTGCAACAAGCTTTTACTGAGGGCTTCATCGATGCCGCTTCGCTGGCCTTGCACGGCCAGTTTGAGCATCTGGAATTCAGTATCACGCTATTGGACCAGCCCCGTACCAATACCCTGGGTGCAGCGTTGTGGTCTGCATTAACAGCAGAAACCCTTCCCCGGGTTGCCAGGCTTTCAGTGGTTGGCGAAGTGCCCGCTGCAGCGGATGACACAGATACCCTGGCCGATGTCGACGCGGCGCAGAGCCGGCTTG
>DASSWT010000235.1:0-5798 GCA_035704555.1 Saccharospirillum sp.
TCTTCCGTGTAGCATGGTTCGTTCCCTCTTCAAGATGGGCTATCGAGCTGTATAGTGTGTTTTTTCAACAAGTCATACAAGGTCGGCCGTGTTATGCCGAGTTGTTTGGCGGCGGCAGACACATTGTTGTCGGTAATGGACAGCGCGCGAATAATGGCCTTGCGTTCTGCTTCCTGGCGTACCTCGCGCAGGTTTAAGTAGTCCTGAGGGGCGTCGTTTATGGCCAGGCTCAGGTCGCTGGCCAGAATGGTCTTGGTTTCAGCCAGCACGATGGCCTTTTTGATCTTGTTTTCCATCTCCCGCACGTTACCGGGCCAACCATAAGCTTCAATGGCGGCAATGGCCTCGTCGCTGAAACCGGTGATGTGGCTGAACCGGTCGATCGCGTATTTGGAAAGAAAGTGCCGTGCCAGCATGGCTTTGTCGCCATCCCGCTCGCGCAGAGGCGGTATGTTGATGACCATTTCGGCCAGGCGGTAATAAAGGTCTTCCCGGAAGGAGCCATCGGCCACCATGGCGTCGATGTCTTTGTTGGTGGCACAAATAACCCGCACATCAACCGGGATCGGCTTTCGCCCGCCCACTCGCTCTACGCTGCGTTCCTGCAGGAACCGCAGCAGTTTGGACTGCAGCGTCAGTGGCATGTCGCCTATTTCATCCAGCATCAGGGTGCCACCGTCCGCGCTCTCGATCTTGCCCGGCCGGGTTTTGTCGGCACCGGTGAAGGCGCCTTTCTCGTACCCGAAAAACTCGCTTTCCATCAGGTTTTCCGGAATGGCGGCGCAGTTTACGGCCACGAAGGGGCCATCGGCCCGGTCGCTGTGGCGGTGCAGGGCATTGGCGAGCACTTCCTTGCCGGTGCCGGATTCACCAATGAGCGCACAGCTGACGTTCGAGGGGGCTATCTTGCGAATCAGCCGGCTTATTTCGACCATGTTGGCGTGCTGGCCAATCACGTTATCGAGCCCGGGGCTGGCCATCATCACTTTCCGGTTTTCTTTCTCCAGGCTGGCGACATGCACTGCACGGGCGACAACGTGGTCGAGCACCTGGGTGTCGATGGGCTTGGTATAGAAGTCGAAGGCCCCCAGTTCTATCGCGCGCAGGGCGTGCTGGCGTTCGGATTTACCGGTCAGCACGATCACCTTGGTCTGGCTGCTGAGCAGCAAGATGTCTGAAAGGCAGCGCATGCCCTCGGTAACGCCATCGGGGTCGGGCGGGAGCCCCAGGTCCTGAATAACGACGTCCGGCTCATATTGTCGAACCGCGGCCAGCGCCGCTTCCCGGTTCCCAACGGTGACAATGGTGGTTTCAAAGTCGTCGAAGTGCCATTTAAGCTGGCTTTGCAGGCCCTCATCGTCTTCGACGATCAGGATGATGCGTTCTTCATCACTCATGGTCTGTTTCGCTCCGTGCGTGTGCGCTTCGGTCCGTGTTTAATGCCGTATCTGAGCGTGTCGGGTTCCCTGCGGCACCAAAGGTAATGGTAAAGGTGGTGCCTTTGCCCGGTTCGCTCTCGACATCCAGAATAGCACCCAGTTCCTCCAGGTAACTACGGGTCAAATAAGCGCCAATGCCCATGCCCTGACCGGTTTTGGTGGTTTCGAAAGGCTTGAACAGTTGTTGTTCGATGAAAGCCCGGGTCATGCCACTGCCGGTATCGGCAATAATAAGGGTAAACACGCCGTTTTCATGGGAAAGTGCCTCCACCGTCACCTCGCCATCTTCGGGTGTTGCTTCCTGGGCATTCTTGATCAGATGTTTGAGCGCCAGCGTCAGCCGGTCCTGGTCGGCCTCGATTACCCGGTCTGGCCCTTTGGTGCTGAATGCCGGTATTGGTTGGGTATTTTGGCACAGCGCGAGGGTTTCGCTAATGGTATCCATCAGGGAAATCGATTTGACCACATCGTAATCGGACCGTTTGAACTTCTGAATCAGGCTCTTCATTCGCACCACGGCGTTGCCAACGGTCAGGATCATATCGTCAATGAAGGCCGGGTTGCTTTTGTGACGTTCTGAATTCTTCACCATCAGATCCAGCTGTGCAATCAGGTTGTTCAGATCATGCATGATGAAGGCCGAGAGCTTGTTGTAGGTGTCCAGCTGACGCGCCTCGGAAAGTTGTTCTTCCTGGGTGTGAATCAGAATGTGGTTGGCCAGTTGGCGGCCGATGGTTTTTAGAATATCCAGATCTTCCCAGCCCAGATCTTCCGGTTCGCCCGGTTTGTGCAGGGTGACGAAGCCGATCAGCTGATTTTGGGCATTCAGCGGTACGATCAAACGCAGGCTTGAATCGTTGCGGACCCATTCGGGAAGGGTGTTGTTGTAGTCGGCCAGGGCGCTGTCGCTGGCGGTGGGGGCGAACACCCAGTCTTGCTCGAGCATTACCCCAACAAAGGCTGCATGGATCGGAACAGTCTGTGGCTGGCCTGTAATGGGAGGCAGATTGCTGAACACCTTGTGGTAGTGGTTGCCCTTCAGGGCCATCACCGTGCCCTGGGTGGCGTGAAAGGTGCGGGCGAGCACGGTGTAGACGGTCTCGTAAACCCGGGTGGAGTCGGAAGACGACAGCGCATGAATAACGTTGATCCACTCTTGCCGGTAATCGTATTTGTGCCGGAAAAAATGCTTGCTCACCCATACCTGCAAGGCGCTGCGAACGTGGTTCGAAAGAAACAGGGCCGAAAGGGCGATGCCGGCAAAAAACAGCAACAGGGTAAAGGCATATATGCCCCAGTTGCCCTCCAGTGTGCGTACATAGTAGCCACCGAGCGCCAGTATCATAATGCCGGTGGATACGATGATCAGTGAGGTTGAATAAAACGCCACCGGCCGGGAAAAACCTATGCGACCCGGCTGGCTGATGCTGTCCCGAAACAGCAGGCCGGCGGTGATAATCAAAAAGGAAGCCGCCATGATCATCGCGGCCCGGGCTTGCCAGAGCAGGGGGTCGATGGACCGGTTAACAATGCCCTGTGTGTAAAGGTACACATCAAGCAGGAAAACCAGCCCCTGGCTGACAGTAACCAGCTTGATGAAGCGACCGCTGTGGCTGTTGCGCATTAGCTGTTCAAGGCAAACCAGGGCGGTAGCCGAAAGCGCCAGGAAAGCGAAGAACAGTAGGCCATTGCCAGAGCTCAGGTTGAATGCCAGGTCGATCACCAGCCCCAGGTAGACGACAGAGCTGAGTAGCAGCAGTGCCAGCAGGCGCCGGGGCCACTGCTCCGGGCGCAAGGCGCGCAAGGTCAGCAGCAGTGCCACAATCCAGCCCATCAGCTGGGTGGCTTCGAGCAACAGCAGTGGGGTGGTTCCCAGTAACGGGTGGCTGGCCGCAGCGGGGTTGTACAGGCTGGTGGTGAGGGTCGCCAGCCACAGGGTTTGCAGCAGCGCAGCCAGCGCCAATGGTCTTTTCCACCGGTCGTTCAGGCTGGAAACGCCCAGAAAAACAACCAGGGCGAATGACAGCAAGGTGGCTGCCATATAAGCGAAGCGTGTTACGTCACTGTAATCCAATCGTACGGTCCCTGTAGGCTTGGTATTGCTACGGTCTTCCTACAGGGAGTGTATACGAAATCGGCGGTGAAGGTGTAGGGGGCTGGTTATCTGATAACCATTAACGCACGGCGGTGACGAAGTCGCTGTAGAGGCCGTCTTTGTCGAAGGCGGCGACTTCAAACACATAGTCGGCTTCGGTCAGGGCGTCGATGTGGTACTGCTCGATCAACGGGTCTTCGATAACCACCCGGGTATAGCCCGACTCGTCCAGTTTCCGGTAACGAATTTCATAGCCGCCAAGGTCATCAATGGCGATGTCTTCACCATTGATGCGATGTGAAGGCGCAGACCAGTACAGCGAGACACTGCGGAGATCTTCAGGCCCGGTTGTATTCTGGCCAGATGTGGCGGCTGAACTGCCAGTGAAGCGGCTGCCCTCAGATTCAACCTGGCAACCGGTCAGGACCAGCAGCGCCAGTACGGCGGTGAACACCAGTTGAGTTGAACGGAACAGGCGAATCATATTTTTACCCTCGTTAAAATCGTTAACTTGACGAGGGAATGATAAGAAACTGCGAGATTTTCGGGTGTGATGAAAGTCCGTTCCTACAATTTAGAACAAACTTGCTGGTTTGACGGGTTCCTGGCAGATTTTCCGGCGAATAATCGTCAATTTATCGACGATTTGGTTTTGCTAGTGTCGGCTGATTTTAACCGACGAGGAGAAGATTTTTATATCGTCAAAGAGTCGGCTATTCCACGCCAACCGATAATGTGTTGATTTCTGAATTGGCAGTAAATGCCTATCGGGCGGCTGTTACGAAGTTGCTATACAGGCCATCTTTGTCGACCGCAGCCATTTGGAAAATGGTGTTGTCCGGGTCGGTGATGGACGGGAAATAATAGGTATCGGCCCCCGAATTTTCCACCACCAGGGTGGTGAACCGCCGGCTGGTTTCATGACGGTAGCGAATGGCGAAGGCAATGATGTCGTCGTCTGCCAATGGGTCGCCGTTGACGCGGGTCATCGGTTCCGACCAGTACAGGGTGACCGGGCCTTTGGGTAGGTTGCCAAACCCGCCTGGTTCCAGATTGCAACCCGCCATGGCCAGCACGATGATGGTCAGCAAAGACAGTAAAGCAGGCCGGCGCCACGATGCCCGAAGCAATGAATGCGTTTTGTGGAGGGTGTCTTGAGATCTGGTCATTGTCTACTGCTGATGGCCCGATTTGTAGTTAAGCTGCGCCGTTGCAAGCGCTGACTCAAATGAATTCATGCTGCGGCGCAGTATAAAGTGCACTGGCATCCTGATCTACGACGCAGCGCACGTTTTGGCTTACCCGAGTCAGACAATACACCGGTTGTTTTGAGGTTATTTGTGCGCGAGAGGCCAGTGTTGGTTCGATATGTCCGGTATTGTCAGAAAAAACATGACAAGACTCCGGTTGATGTGTTGCTGAGAGAGCCTACAATTCGCCCAGGTCAACGGCACCTCTGTGAGTGCCACCCAGATTACCAACCTCGTTATAAGGATTCGAAATGGACGTCAATGTCGTCATATTAGCCGCAGGGCAAGGCTCCAGGATGAAATCTCGCCTGCCCAAGGTGCTGCACCAGGTGGCGGGGGTGCCGATGGCACGCCATGTATATCGAACCGCATGTCAATTCAGCAATGACATTCATCTCGTAGTGGGGCATGGGGCCGATCAGGTGAAGGCCGAATTTGCCGATACACCGGCCCGGTTCTGGCTGCAAGCCGAGCAACTTGGCACCGGCCATGCCGTTGCCCAGGCCATGCCGGGCCTGCCGGAAACCGGCGCCGTGCTGGTGCTGTACGGGGATGTGCCGCTCACCCGGGCGGAGACGTTGCAGAACCTGATCAACCAGGTAACCGAGCACACCATGGGGTTGCTCACCGTGGAACTGGACAACCCGGCCGGTTATGGCCGCATCGTGCGCGATGCCGAAGGCCGGGTGATGTCCATTGTTGAGCACAAAGACGCGACTGCAGAGCAACAAGCCATTACCGAGGTGAACAGCGGCATTATGGCGGTGCCCGCCTGGATGTTGCACGCCTGGTTGCCACGCCTGCAGAACAACAATGCCCAGGGCGAATATTACCTGACCGATCTGATCGGCATGGCCGTCAGCGAGGGGATGACGGTACAGGCGGTACAGCCCACCGATGTCGAAGAAACCCTGGGGGTAAACAATCGCCAGCAACTGGCGGTGCTGGAGCGCTGGTATCAGCAACAGGCTGCCAATGCTCTTATGGCAGAGGGTGCCACCCTGATGGATCCGG
>DASSWT010000262.1:0-7113 GCA_035704555.1 Saccharospirillum sp.
GTACTGCCACCCAGCAATAACGCCCCCATCAGTGCCTCGCCCAGACCGCTTCGGTCTGCCAGCCGGTCAGCTATCTGCGAGAGCCTGATGCCAGCACCGGTAATCACAGCCGTCGCAGCCAGAAAAGCAACGATGTTTAGCCAAAGCGGCCAATTGAACAAACTCGACTCCTTTTCTTAGCGAGTTAGAGAACGGTAGTGCTGGATCGCCACACTAGCCACTACGAACCCGATGGGACTTTACTTTATGGATGCAGGAGCAAGTGCTACTCCAGCGCTCCGCCACCTCAACCCACCCATCACCGGCTGTGTTCAGTCGATAAAACAATCTTATGCAAGCCAGCAATAAAAAGGGGCCACACAGTGACCCCTTTTCTTTCAACAGAAAATAAATTTTTCCGGTTGAAAATCTACAGGCTATTACATGAGCGTCGTAATCGTATCCGCTTCAAAAACCTGGTCATTGAAGAACTCAATGTCCAGATTCCCGGTTACGGTTACGAAATCACCTTCATCCAGTTGCTGATAACCGACGTCATCCAACGGATCATAGATCATATCATCGACCTGAACGGTCATCTCCTGAGCTCCGGTGTCCAGAGTAAACTCTTCGTCACCAATACTGGATATCGTGCCTTGAATGACAGTTTCTGAAATGATGACAGGATCAACGGTTACGAACGTATCTTCCTCATCTACGCCGCTTGCATAGAAATAGGTACCAATACTCTCGACATAAACACTGCTCGCTTCGATAGTGTTCAGTTCATAAAGCCCGTCATCAATGATACCGGATACCGTGACTTCATCGCCTTCCAACAGGCTATAGGCATCAGCGTCCCGGTCACCATCATCCATCTCGACGGTCACAAACCCTTGCCCGTAATCCAAAACAAACGAATCAGGGCTAACTTCATGCACTTCACCATCGATGCTGATCCAGGTGTCGTCAGCCTGCAAATAAGGATTTTCAGCCTGTGCATACGGCAATGCCAGAGCGAGTGGAACGACAACAAAGGCTGGTAATAACTTTTTAAAAGTCATCATAATGTCCTCCTCTCAATCACAGCTTTCTTATCAACGTTTGCATTGATTGATCGATTCAACCAATGTCGGTCAAAACCCTAGTAGCCGAATGCAGCATCTTCAACTTAAGCATTTCGTAAAAATTCATAAACGGGCTCACAGAGGCTCGTTAAAAATTCATAGCCGTGCGGTTGCAATGCTTAAATTATCGTTCGGAAAATACTGCAGACAACCCGATTCCCTTTGAATCGTGCAGTTATGATAGAAGCCCCGCAAGCGGGGCTTCTCTTGCTTCAGTTCAGTTCAACATTCCGGACTGATCACTCAACAAATTTCAGTCCAACAATCTGATCACGGTTTTCGTCTACCTGGAACCTTGTACTCTGAACTTCGCCGGTGGCTTCACGAGTACCGCGAATACTGTATTCACCTGGCGATAACTCCATAATTACCCAGGGCCCATCAGAATGCCCATCAACAATGGTGCTGCCATCTGCGGAATAGAGTTCGTAATCAATGTCAGCCAGGTAGGCTCCGTTATCTACAAAGAACTCTACTCTGGTATTACGTTCAGGCGCCGTTTCGCGCGCACCTTCACCCACACCCCCGGTCCAGGGGTCAACGGCTGCGGCACCGCTGGCTAATACTGTAGACAAAGCACCGGCGGTCAGTAGATTAGTCAGATGTTTCATACTTGTTCCTCCTGTGTTTGCAGATGTTTGCAAATTACCTGTCATATTTACCTTAGGGCGACCCAAAACGGTTTCAACCCTGTTCGCAAAAACCGCGACATTCAACACACTCTACCGTTGAAAACTGCGCCCCATTCACAACGTCGAATAATGACAAGGGCGGTGTTAGCTGCTTATATGGTGTCATGTACATTTATTTTCATTAGGCAAACCCTAGTGGCCACAAAACGTATTATCAAATATTCATATTTTCCAAACCAGACACCAACCGAGAGAGGTCAGGAATGCCAAAAAAGGCGAAGACGCCCGCTTACATCATCCGCGAGGCTAATGAGGCTGATCTGCCTGCTCTGGTGGATTTTCTGGCCAAACTCGCCTTGCACGTTTCGGGTGGCCCGGCTATGGCACTTAAGGATTCCGAGCACGACCGGCTGATGCGCGCACTGCGATCCACTCTGGCTTCAGGCAGTAAGCTGATCGTGGTCGCCGAGCAGCCCGGAGTGGGGCTTGTTGGCATGGGGGATATCAGCATTTTGTCGAGCCCGAGCATCTGGGAACAAGCGGCTGAGACCGAACACCGGTCGGGCGTTATCGACGATGTCTGGGTAGAGCCGGACTATCGAAACGCGGGCATCTTCAAAGCGCTGCTTCGCAAGCTGGTGGAATTCGCCGATAGCCAGGGAGCCCAGGAACTGATTCTCGAATATTCAACCTCGAACAAAGAAGCCAAAACCGCCTGGAGCCGGCTCGGGTTTGTGACCACTGGCGTTCGCGCAGCCGCTTTTACAGAGCAGGTGAAAGAGGCATTGATATGAACAAGACTATGCTTCACATTCAACAGACAACCGCCGCGTGGTGCGACTAAGGAGAACCGGAGTAATGGAAAGCCGTTCAGTTGCCGTTTTTTATGACGAGATGATGCTGGGTCACAACCCGGAGGTCGATGTGCCGTACCTTCCCAGCCGGGTCGAGAAGCGGGTCCGTCACATCCTTGAGGGGTTGGATTTCAAATGGAGCTACCCGGAGCACCCGGGCCGGCTGTCATCCATCATTACCTATCTCGATGAGCACCCCATTCCCGGTGTCCGGTTTGAATCGGGCCGAAAGGCCACTTACGACCAACTGGCCCGGGTGCATACCACCTTATATCTGGACTACCTGTTCTCCCTGACAGGTCAGCGTGCCTGGCTCGATTCCGACACTACCGCCGTCTCACCCGACAGCATCGAAGCGGCCACCGCCGCCGCAGGTCATGCCATAGCGGCGGTGGAAGCCGTGGTGAACGGCGATGCAGACAGTGCCTTCGCGCTGGTGCGGCCACCCGGCCACCACGCCGAACCCGTTCGGGCCAGGGGCTTCTGCCTGATCAACAATATCGCCGTCGCCGCGGCTCACGCACATGCCAAACTCGGCTGCGAACGCATCCTGATCATCGACTGGGACGCCCACCACGGCAACGGCACCCAGGATATTTTCTGGGCCGACCCCAGTGTTCTGTTCTTCGACACCCATTGTGCCGCCCCCTTCTACCCCGGCTCGGGGGATCTTGAAGAAGTGGGCGCAGGGCTTGGTGAAGGCTACACGATTAACGTCCCGCTGCCGGAATCTGCTGGTGACATAGCGTTCGAGAAAGCCTTCCGCGACATCCTCATCCCCGCGGCCGACCAGTTCCAGCCCGACCTGGTGCTGGTTTCCGCCGGGTTCGACCCGCACCGGAACGACATGGCAATGAACCTGACCTACGACGGCTTCAAGGTCATCACCCGCATCGTGCAGGACATTGCCGACAAGCACTGCGAGGGCAAACTGGCACTGGTCCTTGAAGGCGGCTACAACCTGACCTCGCTCTCCAAAGGGGTTCATGCCGTGCTGGAAGTGCTGGCCGGTGGTGAGGTACCTGAATTGTCGGAGATCGGGGTCAAGGCCGTCGACGCCGCGGCGGATTATCACCGAAGCGCCTTTAGTGATGATGAATAGACCCGGCGCCTGAACCTCGCGGTCATGGCGCCCAGGGTTGCCGGGCGGCTCATAAATATTCAATTGAACACCCTTTAGAAAGAATTTCCTTCCGAAATTCAATAGCTTGTCTAAGTTCTTCGCTTCTTATGCCCTTTTTCGAGGCATCACGCCTTGCCTAATGGTGGTTTGCTGTTAGTATGAATGTTCAATTGAACATCTAACAATAACAAACGATGGGGCTGGTCCTTTCAGGATGTTCAATTCAAGGCATGGAGCCTTCATGCATGGACCGCACCCGATGGAGAACCAACCATGAACCTGCATAAAAATTTGCTCTCTCGCATCGCACCGGCCGCAACCTTGGCGGCATCTGCGCTATTGCTCGGTTTCAGCAGCCAGGCACTGGCCGAATGCGAACGGGGCGCGCTCGACGCCATGTATTGCGACACAGACGGCGACCTGGTGGCCGACCTGCCGGCCGATGAATCCCAGTGGGTTAACCCCGATACGCTGATTTTCGCCTACACCCCGGTTGAAGACCCGGCCATCTATTCGGATATCTGGCAGCCGTTTATTGACCATCTGGCGGAAGTTACCGGCAAAGACGTTCGCTTTTTTGCTGTGCAATCGAACTCTGCTCAGGTAGAAGCCATGCGCAGTGGCCGTCTGCATGTTGCCGGCTTCTCCACTGGCCCGACCCCCTTCGCCGTTAATCTGGCCGGTGCGGTTCCCTTCGCGTTAATGGGCTCAGAATCCGGTCAGTTCGGTTATACATTGCAGGTATACACCCATGTCGACTCCGACATTCATGAAATGACCGACCTGAAAGGCAAGCGCGTCGCACACACCTCACCCACCTCCAACTCGGGCAACCAGGCACCGCGGGCGCTGTTCCCTGAAATGGGTGTTGTGCCGGGAGAAGACTACGAAATTTCCTTCTCCGGTAGCCACGATCAGTCCATGCTGGGCGTCGTCGCCAAAGACTATGATGCCGCACCGGTAGCCTCGGAAGTGGTAGAGCGCATGGCCGCGCGCGGGCTCTATGATGAAGAAGACGTGCGTCTGATCTGGGAGTCGGATCGCTTTCCGACCACCTCTTACAACCACGCCCATAACTTGCATCCTGATCTGGCCGAAAAAGTGCGTGAAGCCTTCTACACCTTCGAATTCGCCGGTACTGAGCTTGGCGAAGAGTTTGAAGGCGTCGAGACGTTCATCCCGATCAACTACAAGGATAACTGGCGCGTCATTCGCACCATTCAAGCTTCCAATGGTGTTCAATACACCCGCGATAATCTTCAATAAGATCGTCAATAGCTCTTCTATTAAGAACGGGTGCCTCCGCCCAGGGGCTGGAGGCACCATCGGGAGTGAAACAGATGTTAGAGATTACCAACCTGGTAAAACGATATGGGCGTAACGACCCGGTGCTCAAAGGCCTCGACCTTACCGTTGAAGGCAGCAGCGTTGTATCCATTGTTGGCGCCTCCGGCGCTGGTAAGAGCACCATGCTGCGCTGCATCAACCGCCTGGTCGAGCCGACGTCCGGCTCAATAAAACTGAACGGCCACGAGCTGGTTAATCTTCGCGGTAGTGAACTGCGTCATTCGCGCCGTCGCATCGGTATGGTTTTTCAGGGCTTTAACCTGATCGATCGCTTAACGGTGATGGAAAACGTGTTGTCCGGCAGGCTGGGTTACGTATCTTTTTTTCAGGCGCTGACTCGCCGCTTTCCGCAGTCCGACATTGAGCGTGCCTTTAACCTGATGGAGCGCGTGGGCATCGCGCACTATGCCAATAAACGCGCCGATCAACTGTCTGGCGGGGAACGCCAGCGGGTTGCCGTGGTGCGTGCGCTGATGCAAGAGCCGCAGATTCTTCTGGCCGATGAACCAACGGCCTCGCTCGACCCCAAAACATCCCAGCAAATAATGAGCCTGTTACAAACCCTGGCGAGCGAAATGTCGCTGCCGGTGCTGATCAATATTCACAACGTGACGCAAGCGCGGATGTACACCGACCGCATTGTCGGTATGCGCCATGGTCAGATGATTTTCGACGGTGAACCCAAAGATTTTAATCAGGATGCATTGGATGCCATCTACGGCGGTATCGAGTCTCCGGAAGAAGACGGTAATGAGCCGCAGAACCAGACGGCTCAGGAGGCACTGGCATGACACCCGACAGAGCCGCAGCCGGCGCATCGCCGGGCAGGGTCTGGAAAAAGCCACCCTTCATCGCCAACCCCTGGGTTCGCTATGGGCTGGCAGCCATTACCCTGGTTTATCTGTTCTGGGCATTCTCAACATTGCCTTTCGACTGGGAGCGTATTGCCGAGGGCTTGCCACGCGCGGCCAGAATTTTCGGCGGCGCCATTCCGCCGAGTTTTGAACGTGCCGGCCTGTTGTGGACCGGCTTCAAGGAAAGTTTCCAAATTGCCTTTCTGGCCACCCTGCTGGGTGTGTTTCTGTCGGTCCCCATAGCGGTAATGGCCGCTCGAAATGTGGCGCCGTTGCCGGTCTATTTGCTGGGCCGTACCATCATTATCGTCTCCCGCAGTTTCCATCCGGTCATCGTGGCGATCTTGTTTGTTGCCGCCGTCGGGTTTGGCCCGCTGGCGGGCATTCTTACGTTAACGCTGTATTCCATTGGTTTTGTCGCCAAGTTGCTGGCTGAAGAAATCGAAGAGATCGACTGGGGCCAGGTTGAAGCCATGCGCTCGGTCGGGGCTGGTTATCTGAAAATGTTGGTTTACGGGGTATTCCCCCAGATCATGCCGCGTCAGATTGGGCTTTCGATGTATCAGCTCGACAGCAACCTTCGCGCCTCGGCGGTGGTTGGTATTGTCGGCGCTGGTGGCATCGGCGGCACACTGATGAACGCCTTCGGACGGTACGATTACGATTTCGCATTTGCCATTTTGCTGATGATCATCGGCATCATTCTGATCAGCGAAGGCATCAGCGGATGGGTGAGGAAAAAAGTATGGTAGATCACGCTGCAAAACTGACCGACCATGTCTGGTCCCGCTACGACCGAAAAGAACAGTGGACCCGCTACGCGGTCTATCTGGTGACATTGATCGCCATCGTCTGGACGGTACGAGACATCGACATTTTCTGGCCCTGGGTATGGGATGCCCCCAACCAGATTCAGAGCCTGGGTGCACGCATGTGGCCGCCGCAGTTCAACACCTGGAATTCGATTTTCAATGCCATGCTGGAGACGGTGCACATCGCCACCCTGTCCACCATGCTGACGATCTTCATCGCCCTGCCGGTTTCCTACATAGCGGCGCAGAACACCACGCCAAACAAAGCAACCTTATGGCTGGGCCGTTTCATTCTGGTGTCGAGCCGTTCGGTCAACACCATCATCTGGGCACTGCTGTTTGTGGCGATTTTTGGCCCGGGTGTACTGGCCGGTATTCTGGCGGT
>DASSWT010000355.1:0-4258 GCA_035704555.1 Saccharospirillum sp.
ATGGGATTGGTGATGGTTGCACTCATGGCGAATTACCCTTTAACGGCACCACCGGTCAGCCCGGCGACAATGTATTTTTGCGCATAAAGAAAGAAGGCCACCGCCGGCAAAATAGTGACGGTAATGTAGGCCAGAATACGATTCCACTCGGCCCCGTACTGACCACGAAACTCCATCAGCCCCAGTGGCCAGGGGTAAACGCTCTGATCGTTCAACATGATCAGCGGAAAGATGTAGTTGTTCCAGCTGCCGACCAGAATAAACACCCCTACTGTGGCCAGAATGGGTTTTGACAGCGGCATCACAATGGTCCAGAAAAACCGGCCGTAGCTACAGCCGTCGACCAATGCTGCCTCGAACAGTTCTTTGGGTAATTGCTCAAAAAAAGTTCGAAACAACAGCACACTCATGGCCAGACCAAAGGCCACCTGAGGCAGAATGACACCGGCATAGGTGTCGAGCAAACCGATATCCCGTATCTTGATAAACAACGGCAGTATGGCCGTGGCCCCCGGAAACATCATGCCCAGAATGACGTAGGAATACAGGTATTGTTTACCGGCAAAGCGGATGTGCGAAAAGGTAAACGCCAGCATGGAAGCGATGATCAGCACCAGGGCGACGGTAAAGCCGGTGATGATCACGGAGTTCAGCATCATCTGCCAGGTCATGCTGCTGGTCAGAATATCGAGATAAGCCGTGGCATCCCACTGGCGTGGCAAACCCAGAGGGCTGACTCTCAGTTCACCCAGGCTTTTGAAGCCACCCAGGGTCGTCATCCAGAACGGCAACAATACGAAGAGCGCAGCGAGCAGCAGCAACCCCCAGCGTGCCGCACTGGCGGAAACACTGCGGCGATCGGTCATCTCCTTCATGCGGTATTCCTCGCCATCACAAAACGTTGATAGATAAATGCAAAGATGGCGCACATAACAAAGAGCACCACTGCCACCGCGCTGCCAAAGCCGATGCGCGAGCGCACAATGCCAAACTCATAGAGGTAGGTAACAATGGTGTGCGCCGAGCCACTGGGGCCGCCGGAGGTAACCAGCGGCATGGCCATTTCGAAAAACTGCAAGGCGCCGATCACACTGAAAAATATCGAGAGCCGGATGGCAGGCATGATCAGCGGTAACTTGATACGGAAGATGATCTGCAGCCGGCTGGCGCCGTCGAGCCTGGCGGCTTCAACCAAATCGTTCGGTACGCTTTGTAGCCCTGCAATATAGATCATCATGTGGTAACCGAAATACTTCCAGATCACCACAACCAGAATGGCATTGAATGCCCAGTCTCGATCCGCCAGCGGATAGAACGACTCTGTACCGAGCATCTGGGTAATGGCCGCGACCAGACCAAAATTGCCGTCATAGATAAAGCGCCAGATCAGGCCGGCAACTACATCAGCAAGAATAAACGGCAGAAAATACACCAGCCGGAACAGCGTATTGATACTGCCCTTGCTGGCAATGCTCAGCGCCAGCATCATCGCCAGTGGCAACTGGATCAACAAAGAGATCAGAACGATCTTCAACGTATTCCAGACAGCGCGATGAAATATCGGATCCTGCAGAATAAACTGGAAGTTCCGCCAGCCGATCCAGCGACCACTTTCCGACAAGGCCGTATAGCCGTTCCAACGATAAAAACTGTACACCCCGGATTCGGCAATTGGCAGGATTACCAGCAGGGTAAACACCATCAATGCCGGTGGAATGAACAATAACAGGGTGGTCAGGCGCCCCCCGGTATTGTGACGATACAACCAGGCTTTTACCGTCTCAAAAGGACGGGTGCGCTGCGCTTCGGGCGCGAGTTCAACAGACTTCATGGCGTACTCGAACGGCTATGATCAAAGAAGGGCTCATCGCAAGTGCAGACAATGAGCCCAGGGAAGACCTGAGTAGAATCAGCGGAATTCCCAGGCCTGCTGTACCCGCTCTACGGCCTCTTCCGGTGTAATCTCACCCGCAAACAACTCAGCTGAAACATCATTGATTACGCCGCCAACATTGGCACCTAATGCCTGATCCCAGAACACCTGATGCCAGGACGAGTTGGCGATGTTCTCGGCAATTTGTTTCATGTGCGGGTCTTCCACGGCCTCAGCCGCACCATTGGCAACCGGGATGATGATACCCGCCGCAGCCAGTTTGCGTTGTTGTTCTGGCGCCAGGAAGAATTCCAGCCAGCGTACTGCAGCATCACTGCCATTACCTGAGGTGAAGGCCCAGCCATCAACACCGCCCAGGGTTGCGGAAGGGTCACCAAGGCCACCCTCGACCATCGGGAAATTGAAGTAGCCCAGGTTGTCTCCAGACACGCCCTCACCACTTTCCGACTCGGACGTTTGCACACCGATGTCCCATTCTCCCATCAGGTGGATGGCGGCCTGCTGGTTACCAAAGACACCGGCGGCTTCGTTATAGGCCATGCCCCGGTACCCGGGCTGGAATGGGTCCAGATCTGCCAGGCGTTGCAGCTCCTCGCCAGCGCGAATGTAGTGCTCGTTATCGAAGCTCGCTTCATCGGCCAGAATCGACTCGAACAAGTCCTGCCCGCCAATGCGCATGGCCAGGTAGGTCCAGTAAAAATGCAGCGGCCAGCGTTCGGCACCGCCTGCCGCGATGGGGGTGATACCGGCTTCCTTGAGCGTGCTTACGACCTCCAGAAAATCATCCCAGGTTTCGATGTCGTCTGCATTCACTCCAGCTTGCTCGAACATGGACTTGTTGTACCAGAAGCCGACCTGGGCCAGACGGTAGGGCGCGCCATACAGACGCCCATCGACTTCAAATGCCGACATGGCACCTGAGCCAATGTTGGCTCTCAATTCATCGGCCTTGTCGGTAATGTCGGCGAGCAGGCCCGCTTCGGCGCGAACCCGGTAGTTACCACCACCGAAACTCCAGTACAGGTCGGGTTTGGCGTCTGATTGAAGCAGAGTGGGCAGGCGGGCCTTCATGGCATCATCGTCCATGAAATCCAGCTGTACCTTAATGTTCGGGTTTTGGGCCTCAAAATCGACGCGAATCTCATCCCAGGTATCGCGAATGAACTGATCCTGCTGATTGTGCAAAACGGTCACCGTTTCCTCGGCGATCAGCTGAGTGCTGCTGACGGCCATAAGCACGCCAGCGCAGGTGGAGACCAATAGGTGCTTGAGTTTGAGCATGGGGCCTTCCTCTTTTTGTGATTGTTTTTCTGGCATTTGCTGCCCTTGTTGAGTCCGGGCGGCTTTTAAATTCACGTCTCAAATAAAATAAACCACAGAACTTTGGGTCTGTCAAAATAATTTCGAGTGTCGATTTAAATCAATCGGCGCTCCAACAGGCTAACCGCGTGTGAACCCCGCAGAACCTGGCGGTTGACGCAGCTGCAAGCTTGGATCAAGATAATGTAACCGGTTACAAAAATAACAATCCGCACAGGAGCCTTCAATGGCAAACGTTCTTCCATCGAGAATCGCCATCCTTCTAGCGGCGGTTGCTGGTCTCTGCCAGGCTGAAGACCTTCCGCAAACGTTGAGCCTGGAATTCACCGACGCGGCTACAACGAGCTGGAACAAGGGTCGACTGGTGGCAGCCCCCCTGCCTGACCAGTCCGGCTTGCATATCCATGACCCCGCTCCGGAACAGGGGCCCTTCGACGACGCCGAGCTGTTCCGGGCCGACAGCGCCGCCAGCCTTCCCTATGGCCGCAAGCAGCTTAGCGTTACCGTCGAAGTTGGCGAACAACACCGCCCCTTGTGGGAAAACAAGCTATTACAGTTCCAGTTGAATGGCCGGGAACTGGATGCCGCTCTCGACGACCAGGGCCAGCCGGTTTTTGAAAAAGACATTGGCGGAGACGGCAAAGGGTTCATCCCGGCGCAGTCTGGTACCTATCGTTTCTCGGTAGACAAAGGGCTGGAACAGGTTCAGTTCATATCGTTCATGACGGCGGGTGCGGAACACTACGACGCCATACTCAAAGACATCGAACTGAGCGTCTGGCCGGAGGAAGATACCCGCCCGCGCGACTACCTGCTGCACTACAACCGCCTGGGCTACTCGACCGACCAGCGCCGCTGGGCCGTGCTTGAATGGCAGGAAGACCTGGCGGTAGAGGAAATTCCAGTCACGCTGAGACGCGCTGGCGGCGAGGAAAGTCAGCATGCACTCCAGGTTCCCGGAAGTGCCTTCCCGGGTTCGGGCCGGCGCCTGCAAACGATCCCGTTCAACGACCGGGAACAGGAGGGGTTCTATACCCTGATTGT
>DASSWT010000145.1:0-7532 GCA_035704555.1 Saccharospirillum sp.
CGCAGTTCCAGCAAGGCGGCATCAGGATATGTTGGGTTGACCCGTGCGGGCTGGCGTACGGAAAGGTCTGTATTTACGAGAGAGTCGCACTCCTCACACCACAGGCCGTTAATCATTGGGACATTTAATCGAATGACTGAATCTTTCGCCGAACTTTTTGAAGAAAGCTTAAAGACCATTGAAATGGAGCCAGGCTCCATTGTTACCGGTGTCGTTGTTGCCATCGATTCCGACTGGGTAACAGTACATGCTGGCCTGAAATCTGAAGGTGTTATCCCTCGCTCTCAGTTCCTGAGCGAAGAAGGTGAACTGGAAGTGGCCGTGGGCGACGAAGTAAAAGTTGCCCTGGAAGCGGTAGAAGACGGTTTTGGTGACACACGCCTGTCGCGTGAGAAAGCCAAGCGTTCTGAAGCCTGGTCTGAGCTGGAAAAAGCTTACGAAGCGGAAGAAGTAGTCAAAGGTATCATCAACGGCAAGGTCAAAGGTGGCTTTACCGTCGATATCAGCTCTGTACGCGCTTTCCTGCCAGGTTCACTGGTCGACATCCGTCCGGTGCGCGATACCGCTCACCTGGAAGGCAAAGAGCTGGACTTCAAAGTAATCAAACTGGACCGTCGTCGTAACAACGTCGTCGTATCCCGTCGTGCCGTACTGGAAGCTTCCAACAGCGCCGAGCGTGAAGAATTGCTGGCCAGCCTGCAGGAAGGCCAGGTTGTTAAGGGCATCGTCAAGAACCTGACCGACTACGGTGCTTTCGTAGACCTGGGCGGCGTTGACGGCCTGCTGCACATCACTGATATGGCGTGGAAGCGCATCAAGCACCCGAGCGAGATTGTTCAGGTGGGTGATGAGATCGACGTTAAAGTGCTGAAGTTCGACCGTGAGCGCAACCGCGTATCTCTGGGTCTGAAGCAACTGGGTGAAGATCCCTGGGTCGACATCAAGGGCCGTTACCCGGAAGAGTCTGTGGTTAAGGCACGCGTTACCAACCTGACCGACTACGGTTGCTTCGCCGAGCTGGAAGAAGGCGTTGAAGGTCTGGTACACGTTTCTGAAATGGATTGGACCAACAAGAACATTCACCCTTCTAAAGTGGTCTCTGTTGGTGACGACATCGAAGTCATGATTCTCGACATCGATGAAGAGCGTCGTCGTATTTCTCTGGGTATCAAGCAGACGGTTGTGAACCCATGGGAAGACTTCTCCAACAACTACAACAAGGGCGACAAAGTCTCCGGCAAGATCAAGTCTATTACCGATTTCGGTATCTTCATTGGTCTGGAAGGCGGCATCGATGGCCTGGTTCACCTGTCTGACATCAGCTGGAACGAATCCGGTGAAGATGCGGTACGCAAGTACAAGAAAGGTGACGAGCTGGAAACCACCATCCTGTCAATCGACCCTGAGCGTGAGCGCATTTCACTGGGTATCAAGCAACTGGACAGCGATCCGTTTGCCGAATACGTCAGCGAAAATGACAAGGGCGCCATCGTGACCGGTACGGTCAAGGAAGTGGATGCCAAAGCCGCTATCATCACTCTGTCCGGCGAAGTTGAAGGCACTCTGAAAGCCTCTGAAATCTCGCGTGATAAGGTTGAAGATGCGCGCAACGCGCTGAAAGAAGGCGACACGGTTGAAGCGAAGATCATCAGCGTTGACCGCAAGAACCGTGCAATCAGCCTGTCTGTGAAGTCGAAAGACGTTCAGGACGAGAAAGTTGCGGTTCGTGACCTGAAAGAGAAAACCGTTGAAGCGTCTGGTCCGACCACCATTGGTGATCTGATCAAGCAGAAGATGGAGCAGGGTGACTGATTCAGTCGCTCTACTGAAAAAAACCGGCCTTGTGCCGGTTTTTTTGTGCCTGCGAGAAAGTGGAATTGAATTAAAATCAAGTTTCAGAGTTCGCTCGGGAGACTAGCGCCGGGTGCCGGGTATGCCTCTGTGGGGAAGTCCGCAACATGGATGTTGCGGCCTAGGCCCGAGACGTCGGACCGCCATTGACGGATTTACGCCGACCCCACAGAGGCATACCCGGTATCCGGTGCGGGTCAACGCCTTTGAGGTGAGTCGAGCTCCGAAACTTGAGTTAAAAGGGAAGGCTTGGCCGGTGGCGTGGTTGCCGGAACCCTGTACGAGTTAGGATGGGCCGTAAAAAAACGTTAAAAAATAAACACTTGTGTTATTTCAAAGGGTGAATTAGTCTAAATATTGACCGTAAAGGAACACCCGACCGGGAGGTTCGAAGATGACCAAATCCGAGTTAATCGAACGCATCGTCGACCGTCAGAATCAGCTGTCAGTCAAGGATGTCGAGCTCGCCATCAAGACGATGCTGGATCATATGGCCGAAAGCCTGGCCGATGGCGAGCGCATTGAAATCCGCGGGTTTGGGAGTTTTTCACTGCATTACCGGTCACCCCGCGTAGGGCGTAACCCGAAAACCGGTGAGTCTGTTACCCTGGAAGGCAAATATGTGCCTCATTTTAAGCCGGGTAAGGAATTGCGCGAATCGGTCAATGTCGCCATCGACGACGAATAGCGACGTACCTGGTACCCCATCTCTAAGCCGGGAGGCTTGTGTTACCCATGATCGCCCGATCACTCCGACTGCTTATTCTGCTGGTATTGGTTGTATTGTCCTGGCTTCTGGCATTTGGCAACAATCAAAGCATCACCCTGACATTCCTTGGCTGGATGACACCTGCGCTGCCGCTGTTTGTGTGGCTGGTGCTGGCCGTTTTTCTGGGAATACTGATTGGCCTGGTATTTGGCCGTCTTGCAGGCCGTAAGGCAGCCAGGAAGTAGATCATGATATCCATGTTGAAACAGGCCTTTCAGCGCCTGGTCAACCCCATGTCCGGACCCCGGTTCCAGCTGGACCCGTTCGAGCCTCTGTCGGCGCAGCCGGATCGTGAGCTGGATGTATTGCTGGAACGGCTGGTCATAGATGACGATACGCTGGAAATCCACCTGGCGCTGGGCGAGTTGTTCCGCAAGCGCGGGCAGATAGACCGGGCCATTCGCGTGCATGAAGCTCTGCTGGAGGCCGACCTGGCTGAGGCAGATGTGAGCAGGGTGCGCGTGGAACTGGCTCAGGATTTCTTCTCCGGTGGTTTTCTTGGTCACGCTGAGTCCATACTCGAATCGATGATTGTCGGTGATGGCATGCTCGATTCCGCCCGGGCCTTTAGGCTGTGGTTGGCGGTACTGGAGCGTGAACAGGAATGGGAGCGGGCCATTGAACTGGTGCGCAAATACGGCCAGGCAGGGTCGGGCAGTATTCGACTGGCCAATTTCTATTGTGAGCTGGCGATTAAGCTGAGCCACGAAGGACAGACAACAGAGGCGCGCCAGGCACTCAAAGAGGCGCGCCGGGTGACTGACAGTGCCAGGACCTACCTGGTCAGCGCCGAACTGGATACCACCCAGGGCAATTATCACCGCGCCATTCGTTGGTTGCGCGATGGCCTGGACCGGGACGTGCGACGCATCGATGTGATACTGCCAGCGCTGAAACGCCTGAGCCGATTAACGGGCGGGGAGGCGACCTTCCGCAAGTATCTGGAAACCCTGTATCAGCGTCATCCCAGTCACCGCATTCTCAGCGAATTGCTCGACCTGGTTGGTCCGAATGATCCCAGAGCGATGCAATGGCAAAATGAATTCGAACAAATCGTGCACTCCGGCGCCTCATTTGAACTGATGCAACGCTGGATCGAACAACGCCAGGACATTGGCGACCGGGCACGCTCTGTACTGATCGAATCGCTGAAGCGGATTAAGCTGCGACTGTCAGACCAGTACCAGTGTACGCACTGCGGATTCGAATCTACCACCCTGTTGTGGTACTGCCCCCAGTGCGAGCGGTGGGAGACACTCTATTCGCGCCATGAACAGCGGACCTTTGAATCAAGCAATACCTGAGCATGAAGGAGGCTCTGCGCGAATTGTTCCGAGCCTCCTTAAGGTAGGGCGTTGATTTATAACTGAAAAATCCTTGATTTCGAAATCTGAGTTGGTATTATTTGCCCCGCTTTCGGCAACCAGCCGAAAGCCTGTGTCCCGTTCGTCTAGTGGCCTAGGACACCGCCCTTTCACGGCGGTAACAGGGGTTCGAGTCCCCTACGGGATACCATTTTCTTCGCGGGAATAGCTCAGTGGTAGAGCACAACCTTGACGAGGTTGGGGCTGGGCGGGAAGCCTCGCGAGTTCAGCCTTCGAAGAAGGCTCAAGAAGTAAGATCAGATTGCGGGAATAGCTCAGTGGTAGAGCACAACCTTGCCAAGGTTGGGGTCGCGAGTTCGAATCTCGTTTCCCGCTCCAATTATTGTTAAAGCAGCCAATGGCTGCTTTTTCCGTTTATAGGAACCGAGATTACATCTCGTTGCGATCCATCACATCCCTGTGATGGCCCCTTCGGGCGCTAACGCGTCGTTAAACGCTCCCGACGTTTAATCCCGCTCCAAATAAAAGTGAAAGCAGCCTAAGGGCTGCTTTTTCTGTTTAAGGGAACCGAGATTGCATCTCGTTGCGATCCATCACAGTCCTCCGGACACAAAAAAACCGGAACATTGATCAGATGTCCCGGTTGGTGGATGCCTGCTGGGTGACGCCGTTCCTGGTGTCCCGTTTCCCTGGCAAAAAATACGATCCCTGATGTCTCCCGTCCTTTAACGATAACCACCACCCGATCCCCGGGTGTCAGTTATCCATTTCGGTCCTCCCTGACAATATCGTCCCTGACTACAGCTTCCCTGCTCGTACCTCCCTGAATCAGCCTCCCTGAATCAGCCTCCCTGCAGTTGCTCCCTATGCGCGGCTCCCTGCGCTGCCCGAACGGGTCGTTCGGAAGTCCCTGATAACTGCCTTGTCTTTGGCTTCCCGCCGTACTTGCCAGCATCCTGCTGTCGTCCCTGATTGGACCCTACGCCTGTTTTTGCCGCCTTCCTGGCTGCGTTCCATCCATGGTATTTTGGGGATCAGTCAGCCATCCCTACCTGAATGCGATCCCGGTTTTTCTCCAGCGTTGCTGGCCCAATGCCCTGAACATTCATCAGGTCCTCAGGGGCGATAAAGGGGCCGTTTTCATCGCGGTAGGCAACAATGGCTTCGGCTCTGACCAGACCAACGCCCTCGAGCAGGTCAGCCAGTTTTTCGGCGGAGTCATTATTGATGTCAACGTACAGTACAACGGATTCTGCGGTTGCTGTTTCGGTGGCCGCATCCTCTGCGTATGCCAGTGGCAATAGGCAGCTGATCGCCAGTCCCAGTGTGATGATTCCTTTTTTCAACATCGTCTTTCCTTATCGGTTGTTGGGTGTTTTTTTGGATGCCGTTACAGCGGGCGAAATCAAAAGTAGCAAGCTATCCCGCCGGAAAAAACAACCATCGTTCAAGTATATCGAGGGTATACCCGGGGTGGCCTCTGGTAACACCTTTTCCGGGCCGGTGTGAAGTCGATCACAAGCCGTGCTGAGCGGGTTTGGGCGTATTCAGGGTGGGGGAGGAAGGGTAATAGATGGCCTGAGGAGTTGTTCAGAGACTTCCTTGCTTTATAATGCGCCAAATCTTGCTTGGGCAGGTTCATGAGTAACCCTCTTTATCGACGTGATGTTATTTCCATTGGCGATTTGTCGCGCTCCGATCTCGAATTCATCGTTAACCGCTCGGCCGAGCTCAAACACTCCGGCCCGCTCCCCCTGCTGAAAGACCGTCTGATCGCCAGCTGCTTTTTTGAGGCATCTACCCGTACCCGTTTGTCGTTCGAGACCGCTGTGCAGCGGCTGGGCGGCACCCTGATCGGTTTTTCCGACAGTCTTAATACCTCGGCAAAAAAAGGCGAGACGCTGTCCGACAGTATTCAGATGATCGCCTCCTATGCCGATGCCATTATCATGCGCCACCCGCAAGAGGGGTCGGCCCGGCTGGCCGCTGAGGTGGCGGGGGTTCCGGTCATTAATGGTGGCGACGGTGCCAACCAGCACCCGACACAGACTCTGCTGGACCTGGTCTCGATCGCCGAATGTCAGGGTCGGCTCGATGGCCTGTCTGTGGCGCTGGTGGGGGATCTAAAGTACGGTCGCACGGTGCACTCGCTGGCCCAGGCGTTGGGTCATTTCAACCCAACCTTTTACTTTGTGTCGCCGGATGCGCTGGTGATGCCGGCTTATATTGAAGACAACCTGGCCTCGATGGGCATTCGCTTTACCCGGGTAGGGTCGCTGGAGGAGGTGATCCCGCTGGTGGATGTGCTGTACATGACCCGGGTGCAAAAGGAGCGGCTCGATCCGACAGAGTACACCCACATTGCCTCTCAATTCATTCTGAAAGCCGACATGTTGACCCAGGCCAGAGAGAACCTGAGGGTAATGCACCCGTTGCCCAGGGTCGATGAGATACACCCAAGTGTCGACCGGACACCCTATGCCTATTATTTCCAGCAGGCTGAAAACGGGGTCTACGCCCGCCAGGCATTGCTCTCCGGCGTATTGAACGAAGCCACTGAACTGCCATTTCCGGGAGGGCGCTGAGATGTCTGCAACGAACCGGGATAAAATGTTGGTGGAAGCCATTCAGTCCGGCACGGTGATCGACCACATTCCAGCCGGAAAGGGGCTGACCATTCTCGGGCGTTTGCAGCTCAAAAATGCGGAGGTCCGGCTGACGGTGGGGTTGAACCTGCCCAGTCACGGGGGCGGCCTCAAAGACCTGATCAAAATCGATGAATGGCGTTTTACCGAGAGTGACGCGGCCGAAATGGCGTTGTTTGCGCCCCGGGCCACGGTCAATATCATTGAGGACTACCGTGTAGTGCGCAAGTTTCCGATTGGCTTGCCGGAGCGCTTTGTCGGTGTTTTTGTCTGCCCCAATACCAATTGCATTACCCACAACGAGCCGGTCGATACCCGCTTCAGCGTTTTGGCCAGCGCCGACACCGTAAAACTGAAGTGTCACTACTGCGAGCGGGCCTTCGCCGACAATCTGTTTATCGAGCAGGGTAGCCTGTAATCCAGCGCGTCCGGCACGCGCCGGGCGCCTTCTAAACCCACGACTGCAGCGCTAAAAACCCTTGTTTTTCAGTTGCTTATTTTAATCTCATCTTTATAGTAAAGGCTTTTTACAGCCTATTTCCGACGGGAGTCTCGACAGTCCATGGAAACCCTAGCTCAACTGCATGAACGCGCTCTGGAAGCGGTTCAAAACGCCAAGGAAACTCAGGAACTGGATGACCTCAGGGTTCGGTTCCTGGGCAAGAAAGGCGAAATTACCGCCCAGTTGAAAGGCTTGGGGGCTCTGTCTGCCGAGGAGCGTCCGGCGGCGGGTGCAAAAATCAACGAGGTGAAGACCGCGGTGGCAGACGCCATCGCCCTGCGCAAGGCCGAGTTGGAAGAGGCCGCGCTGAGCCAGCGCCTGGCTGAAGAAAAGGTAGATGTTACTCAACCTGGTCGTCGCCAGGGGAAGGGCGGCTTGCACCCGGTGACCCAAACCCTGCGCAGAATGGAATCCTTCTTCACCGCCATTGGTTACGATGT
>DASSWT010000198.1:0-2635 GCA_035704555.1 Saccharospirillum sp.
GCCGAAAAAGCGACCCAATAAGGATGATTCACGCACCGGCCTCCTGTTTGCTGTTGGTGGTCAGGTCAACAAATAGCTCTTCAAGCCGGTTGGTCTTGGGCCGAATGCTAACGACCTCCAGCCCTTTGGCTTGCAACTGGGTAAACACATCATTCAAGGTTTGCTCCCGCGCCAGGTCAAATTCGATGCTGTGCTCATCCAATAGCCGGCTGCTAAAACCGTCCAGCTCCGGGGCGATGGTGAGTGTGCCGCGCACGTCCACGACATAGGTCGAGCGTTGCTTGCCTTTGAGCAGGGTTTTGGTCGGTGCCTGGGCCACAATCTCGCCGTTGTCGATGATGGCGATGTTACGGCACAGGCTCTCCGCTTCTTCCAGATAGTGCGTGGTGAGAATGATGGTGGTGCCTTGTTTATTAATGCGTTTCAGAAAGGCCCACATTGACCGGCGGATTTCGATATCGACGCCGGCAGTCGGCTCATCCAGAATCAACATGCGCGGTTCATGCACCAGGGCTCTGGCAATCATCAGCCGGCGCTTCATACCGCCGGACAGCATCCGGGCGGGCAGGTCTCGCTTGTCCCACAGGTCCAGTTGTTTCAGGTAGGTTTCAGAGCGAGCCTCGGCCAGCTTGCGCTTCAATCCGTAATAGCCAGCCTGCTGGATAATGATGTCCTGCACTTTCTCAAAGGAATTGAAGTTGAATTCCTGCGGTACCACGCCCAGGCTGCGCTTTACCCCTTCCCGGTCGGTATCCAGGTCGTGGCCGCACACAAACACCTTGCCTTCGCCTTTGTTAACCAGAGAGGAGACGATGCCCAGCGTAGTGGATTTTCCGGCCCCGTTTGGGCCGAGCAGGGCAAAGAAATCACCCTCTTCAACGCTCAGGTCAATGCCCTTAAGGGCGACAAAACCGTTGTCATAGACCTTTCGAAGCTGTTGGATTTCGAGCGCTTTAGTCATGGAAGTCCTGTTTTTATGGTCGGTATCGGCGCAGCAACGGGATTGCGAGCCGATTCATGCTAAGTCTGGCAGGCTTCTGAGCTGCTATCCTGAGTGGCCAGGCAACCCGGCCGGCAATAAGGTCCATATAAGTGGTTGCTAAAGTCATTATTTCAATGGAGACGACATGAATGTGCTGATCACCGGTGTTACCGGTTTGTTGGGCTCACAACTTGCCCGGCACTATGCACGGCACGGGCAATCCGTCTGGGGTCTGGTCCACACTACCAGCCCCTCGACCGAACTAGCCCGGCAGATTACGCCGGTTCGCTCCATCGGCGAGCTGCGCGGCCATTTTGATCTGGCCATTAACCTGGCGGGGGCCAGCATTGCCGGTGGCCGGTGGACTGAAAAGCGCAAACAAAAAATTCGCGATTCCCGTATCGGGCTCACCAGCGAGCTGCTTACCGCCGTGGCGAACAAACAATACAGCATCGGCCACCTGATCAGTGGTTCCGCCGTCGGATACTACGGTTCCACCACTGAAACAGTCACCGAAGAGGCGCCCGCGGGAACCGACTTTGGCGCACGGATGGTCGCCGACTGGGAAGCCAGCGCCCTGGCCGGCAGCGCCCATATCGACAAGATTACCCTGGTACGCACCGGGCTTGTACTGAGTGACCGAGGTGGGCTGTTGCAACAGCTGGCATTGCCGGCTCGTCTGGGGCTGGCGGCACGTCTGGGTGGCGGGCGCCAGGGCCAATCCTGGGTTCACGAGGCAGACTGGGTCGCTGCCGTGGCCTGGCTTCATGAGCAGGGCCACACCGGCGCGTTTAACCTGTCCGCACCGGGCCCGGTCTCGCAGGATACCTTCAGCCGAACGCTGGCCCGACAGTTACACCGCCCCTACTGGTTGAAAGTGCCCGCCGCCCCACTGCGCTGGGGCCTGGGCGAAATGGCGGGCCTGGTTATTAATGGCCAGTGGGTTGTCCCGAGTCGATTGAAAGAGGCCGGGTTCAACTTCACCTTCCCGGATCTGGAGTCCGCCCTGAGGGACCTCCTCGGCGGGCGCTGATTGGCGCCCGGTTTTGCCGTATACTCCCCGGCCTTTAACGGTCTGGTCGGGAATTCTCAATGTTTGATGTAACGCCGTTTCGCGGCCTTATTTTTGATATGGATGGCACGCTGGTTGAAAGCGGCCCCCTGCATGAAATCGCCTGGCGGGAGACCCTGTCGAAGTACAATCTGCCCATAGATGCCCGGCTAATGCACAGCCTGGCGGGCGTTCCCACCCGGGAAACTCTGTTACGGGTAGCGGCGGAAACCGGGCAACCGCTAAGTGCGCCGGTGGAAGAAATGAATGCCTTCAAGGAGGCGCTGGTGGCCGACCTGGCGCCCCGCTACGTTAAGGCTACCCGTCTGGCGGAACTGGCGCGCCAGCATTATGGCAGCCTGCCCATGGCGGTTGGCACCGGCGCCTACACCGCCGAGGCGCGGGAGATCCTGAAACACTGCGGTATTTTATCGTTATTCGATGTCGTCATCGGTGCCGACCAGGTAACGAACCCCAAGCCAGCGCCGGATACCTTTCTGGCCTGCGCCAGCCACCTGGGCTGCCAACCGGAAGAGTGCGTGGTTTTCGAAGATGCCGACCTTGGCCTCGAAGCCGCCCGGGCCGCCGGCATGACCGCCGTA
>DASSWT010000207.1:0-11468 GCA_035704555.1 Saccharospirillum sp.
TCTAGGCCCCAAGGACGGGTTCACGCCGACCCCGGCCAGGCATACCCGGTTGCCGGCACGAACTCCCGGCAACCAAACTAACCCTGATACCGTTGCATAACCAGAGTAGCGTTGGTGCCACCGAAACCGAAGCTGTTCGACATAACCCGGTTCAGGGTTACGTTGTCTTTGCGTTCAGTGACGACGTTGGCGTCGCCGGCTTCCGGATCCAGGTTTTCAACGTTTTTGCTGGCGGCGATGAAGTTGTTTTGCATCATCAGTAGGGAGTAGATCGCTTCCTGCACGCCGGCAGCACCGAGGCTGTGACCGGAGAGTGACTTGGTTGAGGCCACGGGCGGCATTTTGTCACCAAAGACGGTGCGCACGGCTTTCAGTTCGGTGACGTCGCCGGCCGGTGTCGAAGTGCCGTGAGCGTTGATGTAATCGATGTCGCCATCAACCGTGCTCATCGCCATCTGCATGCAGCGTACCGCGCCTTCACCGCTCGGTGCGACCATGTTGTAGCCATCGCTGGTGGCGCCGTAGCCGACGACTTCCGCGTAGATTTTGGCACCACGGGCTTTGGCGTGTTCCAGCTCTTCCAGAACCAGCATGCCACCGCCACCGGCGATCACGAAACCGTCACGGTTGGCATCGTAAGCACGGCTGGCGCGCTCCGGTTCGTCGTTGTACTGGGTCGAGAGGGCGCCCATGGCGTCGAACAGACAGCTCATGGTCCAGTGCTCGGCTTCACCGCCACCGGCGAACACGATGTCCTGCTTGCCCAGTTGAATCAGTTCTGCCGCGTTGCCAATGCAGTGGGCGCTGGTAGAACAGGCCGAGGTGATGGAATAGTTCACACCCTTGATCTGGAACGGGGTCGCCAGACAGGCTGATACCGTAGAACCCATGGTCTGCGTCACGCGGTAGGGGCCTACTCGCTTCAAACCTTTTTCGCGCAGAATATCGGCGGCTTCGGTCTGGCTTTCAGAATCGGCACCGCCGGAACCGGCGATCAGGCCGGTGCGGATGTTCGAGACTTGCTCGGGCGTCAGGCCAGAATCTTTGATGGCCTGATCCATCGAGATGTAGGCATAGCCTGCTGCCTTGCCCATAAAGCGGATCGCTTTACGGTCAATGTGATCGGCCAGGTTGATGTCGGGTGTACCACTGACGTGGCTGCGCATGCCCATGTCGGCATAGGTCTGGTTAAAACGAATGCCCGACTTGCCTTCACGTAGGCTCTCGGTGACGGCGTCTGCATCGTTGCCCAGGCAGGAGACGATGCCAAGGCCGGTAATTACGACTCTTTTCACAATCAGGCTCCCATTTGTTCAGGTTTGAACAGACCGACTTTCAGGTCTTTGGCAAAGTAGATGGGTTTGCCGTCACATTCAACCACGCCATCGGCAATGCCCATCACCAGGCGGGATTCCATAACGCGCTTGATGTTCAGCTTGTACACGACTTTATGGGCATCCGGCATGATCTGGCCTTTGAACGTTAGTTCACCAACGCCCAGGGCGCGGCCTTTGCCGGCATTGCCGCGCCAGCCGAGGAAGAAACCGACCAGCTGCCACATGGCGTCCAGGCCCAGGCAGCCGGGCATGACCGGGTCACCGGGGAAGTGGCATTTGAAGAACCAGAGGTCCGGGTGGATGTCGAGCTCGGCGATGATCTCGCCTTTACCGTACTGGCCACCTTCATCGGTGATCAGGGCAATGCGGTCCATCATCAGCATGTTGTCGACCGGCAGCTGGGCATTACCCGGCCCGAACATGCGTCCGTAACCGCATTCGATCAGGTCCGCTTTGTCTAGGGAGGAAGGGCGATCTGTCATAACTGTCGGATTCCGTGTAGTTGATTTTGAGTTTGAAGTTATTAGCTTCGAGCTGCTAGCTATAGCCTATCAGCGGGTGAAACCATTCATTTTGCGCAACACCATGGGTTGTGACCTTGTGCCAGTGTAGTTCATACCCGATGTTATTTTTGCGGCGTCGCAGTGCCAACCGTTTCTTATAATGCCCGACAATACTGGAATCCCCCCGGCTATTCCATGCCGTGGGGGAAAAAGTGAGTGAAGGTGGAGGCAGGGGGTGACCCGGGTTTGCAGATCCTTTTTCCAGGCTGTTGAAGGGTTACTAGGGCGTAATATCCTCTTCGCTGCCAGACCCGGTCATCAGAAAGACGCCTGAAATGGACTGTTCGGCTTCATTGCTGGAGACACCAAAGCCGCCCACAAACTCTAGACCCTGGCCTTCGCTGTTCATGAAAACGCCCTGAAACTCCCCGGTAAGGTCTGTTGATTGCGGAGACTGATCGCCCGGGTTATAGCTGCTTACGTCCTGCTCCCCTGTACCATAGTCAATAAACAGGTCATTGGTACTCATCAGCGAATTTTTAATCTCACCACTGAAATACAAGCTCCACCAGGAGTCGTCCGACAGGTATAGATTCATGCCAGAAGTAGTTGTCAGATTGTTCAGATTAACATCCATATAGCCGTCAGCACTTGTAAGCGTCTCACCATTGGAAGCAGCGACATTAATACAATCCGAACAGAGGTTCAGGTAACGGGTGCCTGTCAACGACGTCAAATCCGCCGGCTCGGCAAACACATAGAAAAATGGGGTGGTATCCAGGGTGGCTTCTGTCAGCGAAGTACTGCTCTCCAGCAAAGTAGCCGGGTCGGTGGGGCTGGCGTTCCAGATGCCCCATTCAACGGTCTGGTCTTCGCGCTCCAGTGTCATCAGACTTTGCGGTGCAGTCAGTGTGGGCCCCAGGTACACGCGGTCGGGTGACACATAGCCGTTATCGAGTTCGGTTAGCAGTTCGCTGTCGTAATTGACGAACACCGGGCCATTGGTGCCTTCAACCCGGTACACGAAGTGCACGGCATCGCCATCGCCGCTGTCCGTCAGCACAATAAAACCCTTGCCGGGGCCATTGGCCAGTGCCAGTTGTTGTTCGGATGTCAGCCTTACATCCGCCGGCAAGTCCAGATTGGCGGCGTCTTCACCCAGATCATCGACCTCATCTTCCAGGTCAGACACCAGCGACAGTAACGCGGACTCCTGTTCTTCTGTCAGCTGTGGAATGGGCGGGGGTGGCTCATCGCCGCCGAAGGCCATTTCCAGGGGCAGGCCTTCCTCCTCTTCTTCCAGTTGCGCTTCCGGTTCGTCATCCGGCGAGGGCTGACCGCTTTGTCCGGTACCCGGAACCCGCGATTGGTTCAGGCGCGCTGGTGGCTCCAGCAAGCCCTGTGGCGCACTTGCGGGGCCGACCCGTGCAAACAGGAAATTGCCACCCAGGCCCAGGTTCAGGCTGCCGTTTTCATTGCTGACGATAATGCCGCCGTCATACACACCCAAAAGCAGGCTGGACTCGGCCAGCAGGGCTTCATAATGGGTGCCGCGAATGCCGATGCTGGCGTTGGGAGTGCGTACCTGATAGGCATCGCGGTCGGTACTGCCGATGCTGCCGGTAATGGTTCGGAAGCCCCCGGCTAGCAGGTCCATCAGTACCTGTTCTTTCTCATTGTCGGCGTTGCGACCGTGGTATTCGCTGATTCTCAACTGGGAGTCCGGGCTCAGTGCCAGCATGGCGTTGTCGTTGAAGCGGATCTGCAGGCTGCCATCAGCTCCGGTGACCAGGGTATCGCCCTCGTTCACATCGGAACGGCGTGCCAGCGGGCGCTGTTCATTGTTGAGGTCGAGGGCATAGACCTCACCCTGTGCGATAACCACCTTGCCGACCGAGGCCAGAGCTGTCAGAGGCAGTAACAGGACGACGACCAGGCTCAGCATCAACCGGGTTGATCGAGCCAGACCCGTACGACGAAACGATAAACAAGTAGGCATGGTCGTGGCTCCTAAAAGGTCAGGGTCAGGGACTGGCTGATCACCCACTGATCCCGGCTGTAGGCATTGATGTTGCTGTCGCGCCAGTCGTATCGCAGCCCGCTGCGGCTGGTCAGCCAGGGTTCGGGAACCCAGGTCAGGCTGGCGTCCATCGTTACAATCTGATCGGAACGGCGCTTGTTGTCTGACGAGCCCTGCTTGACGAAGAGCCGGTCGTCAGCCTGGTAGCGGTGCCACTGATGTTCCAGCACCAGGGCCGTCGTTAACCGGTTGGGCCAGCGCCAGTCGAGCTGATACCGCTGTGCCAGCCCGCGCCATTCGTTGTAACCGTTATCGGTACCGGACTGGGTATATTGAACATACTGACTGCTGAAACGGTGATTGCGCGGTGCATCCTGAACGGTAGCAACCAGGCCGAGCGCATCCCGAACGCTGTTGTTGCGGTCTTCCTGCTGGGCAAACGACAGGCTGGTCGAGGCGATCGGCCCCAGCCAAACAGAATCCCAAGCGGGGTAGGTGGCCTCGCCACTCAAGTTCAGCCTGAGTTGCCAGGGGCGGGTGTCCAGCCACAGTTGCCCGGCGTTGATGGACAGGGTCTGCCGGCTCTGATCAGTACTGCTCCGGTATCGCCACTGGCCGTTCAAACCAAGCTGCTGATAACGGCTATTACCCGGGTAGAGGGTGGTGAACCCCTGCAGACTATAACTGTTGGCGGCCCGAAGGTGAGTAGGGCGTACCCAGGTGCTGCCCACGCGAAAACGACCAAAGCTGCTGTCGATGGCTTTGGAGTCTTCGCTCAAATCGGTCAGGCCAAGCAGGTTGGGAGCCAGCGGCTCATTCAGTGTGGCCCCGCCATTGATGTTGGTGTCGTAGCCCACATCGAGCCCGGCAAACATCTGGAATTGTTGAATCTGGGCACGCTGGGCCGCATCGATTCTGGCCAGAAAATCATTGATGTTGTCGCGCACGTTGGCTGGCGGGTTGGTAGCCAGAACCTGCTCGAACTCGGTGCGGCTGCGCTCCAGGTTGTTATTAATAAAATAAGCCCGCGCCAAATCCAGCCGAACCCGGTGCCGCTCGGGGGCGAACACCAGCACCCGCTCAAGGGCGAAAATGGCTTCCTGAGCCCGACCGTCCTGCAGCAGCACCCGGGCATAATAGAGATCAAACCGGGGAGTGCCTTCGAAACGGTCCCGCAGTTCTTCGGCCATCACTCGGGCGTTGGGCCAGTCACCAGCCTCGACCATGGCAATGAACTGTGCCAGGGCGGTATCAGCGTCTGCGGTATCGGCCGATAGCGGGGCCGTTGCTTCGGCCGCGTTGCCAGTGCCGGTTATTTCTGGCTTTGAAGAGGCCGCCGGTTCGGACTCGGCGAAGGCAACCGTCAGGGTTAGGCTGATCAGGAGGCCCAGAAAGGTGTTTAGCCGTCGGGTGTAAACCCGGTGTACGGACAATGCAGCAGCAACAGTCATAATGCAGCGGTTCCGCCGTGAATCTGTTGGGTTTACACCGCAGCAAGCGCCAACGATGTGCGTTAACCCGGCCAAAGGTGTTGTTTGACCGATACAGGCTAGAGTATAGCCTCAAACAGAGTCATTCTGGCAGTCTGACCCGGGCAAAAATGCTGATTTGGGGCTACCCTTTTGGGCAAGGCGTCACTTGAACACGGGTCAAAAAGATAAAACAGTCAATAAATGAGAGCTTGGGTCGATACTGTGGCCTTAGGCTTAAGAAAATCGTGCCTATGCTACCTCAGATAAAGCGCTAGGCATCGGGCTTATTTATCCGGGGGAGTCCGCAGCATGGACTAAAACGCCAGGAGCGTTTTAGCACGAGCGCAGCGAGCCCCTTGGGGTGAATCCCAGGGAGGGGATTCATATCCTGCGGTCTAGGCCCCAGGGAGGGGTTGAGTGGGCGGCATTCCGCCCGACCCCGGATGGATAAGCCCGGTGCCTGGTGCGCACTCTTGGCAACCTAGCAAATCGAAACCGACAGGAACCAGCGATTTGGAACTGAACCAGTCTTTGAACAAAAAGTTTTTGCTGATCGACGACTTTTCCAACGTGCGCAAATCGGTCAAAGGCATGTTGAACTCGCTGGGTGTCAGCCATGTATCCGAGGCTAGTAACGGCACCGAGGCAACGAAGTTGGTGCGTGATCAAAAGTTTGACGTCATTCTTTGTGACTATAACCTCGGCAAGAGCAAAAACGGGTCACAACTGCTGGAAGAATGGCGCACCAAAGGGTGGCTGTCTTACCAGACGGTGTTTGTGATGATCACCGCCGAAACCTCGCGCGATTTTGTCATGGGCGCGCTTGAGTTTCAGCCCGATGATTATCTGACAAAGCCCTTCGCCATGGACACCTTGCAGAACCGGCTGGATCGCTGGCTGGACCGTCAGTCGGCATTGGGCCCGATCAACCAGGCGCTGGACAAAAAAGACTACCAGGCACTGGCCCGGGCTGCGCGCGAGGTCATGGAAAACAAACCGCGGTATCGCGGCTGGGCGCAACGCAAATATGTTGAAGCGCTCTACCACCAGGGCCAGTTGACCGAAGCGGCGCACTTCCTCCAGGCACTGCTCGACAAGCGGGACCTGCCCTGGGCCAGGCTGGAACGGCACCGCATCGACGTTAAAGAAGGCAAGTTGGAAACGGCGGAGCGTGGCCTAAAGACCCTGATCATGATGCAACCCAACATGGTCGAAGCCTACGATTTGCTCGCCGACGTGCAAATGCAGATCAAGCAGCCCGAAAAAGCCCAGGATACCCTGTCCCAGGCGCTGGTCCGCTCGCCCCGCAACATTGCCCGTCAGCGGGTGTTTGCAGGGCTTGCCAGTGACAACGGCGACCACGTGGCCGCTACCCGTGCCTATAAGGAAATTGTCAGCCTGGCTGAGGGCACCATGCATGAATCGTCTCGCGGCTATAAAGACGTTATACGGTCAACCCGAACACAACTGCAAAGTCTCGACGACGAAGCCCTGAGGCGTCGATTACAGCGGGATGCCCAGGCGTTGTTAAAAAAAATGATCAAACAATACCCGGATGAACCGGATACTGAGCTGTTCAGCAAAGCCTACCGCGCCTACCTGGCCGAGGCAGGCGATACCGAGTCGACCGACCGGGTATTTCTGGAATCGGTCGCCCAGGCCGCGCGGGAACAGATGGGTGATCTGGGTGAAGACAGTGCGCTCGACATCGTCGACATTCTTTATGAAAAGGGGCTGTCGAAAGAGGCCGATGCACTGGTCGAAGAACTACGCCAGTATCACAAGGAATCCGGCGCTTTTGTTAAACGACTGAACCAGCTGCAAGCCGAGCCGATCACCCAGGAAGCCCGGCGCCATGCCCATAAAGTGAATACCGAAGGCATTGAGCTGTACAAGAAGAAGGACTACCAGGCGGCGACCCAGCTGTTTGAAGAAGCGTTGAAATTCTCACCGCGCCATCCCGGCATTATTCTGAATTATGTTCAGTCGAGCTTGCTGCTAATGGGGCAGACCCGGCTGTCCATTAGTCAGCTGGATCGCTGTCTGGATATCGTTAACCGGCTGGATTATCTGCCCGCCGACCACTATCAGTATGAGCGTTACACCAGCATTCGTGACAAGGTGATAGCGCTGCACACCAAGGTGAAACATGAGCAACCCAGTTGATATGCACACCATCATGGCGGCGACCGTCCATGATGTAAAAAACGCCCTGAGCCTGATCGACAACGAGCTGCGCGAAGTGATCGACAGCATTCACGAACGTGAACCCGACAGCACCATGAAGTTGAACCGGTTGCGTCTGGAAGCAGGCCGAATCAACAACGATCTGGTGCACATGCTTGGCCTGTACCGAATGAATACTGACACCTTCAGGCCGGATTTCGATGAAGTGCTGATCGAAGACGTTATTCACGATGCAACCTCCCGCTATCAGCAAACGCTGGCCTCACTGGGGATTCATCTGGGGATTGAACTGGAAGACCCGGACATCGCCTGGGTGATCGACCCGGTACTGATCGAAGGCGTACTGGCCAATATTCTGACCAACAGCATTCGCTACACCAAAGACCGGCTGGACTTCCGGGTGTTCGAATCCGAAGGCGGGTTGTGCATTACCCTGACCGACAATGGCGAAGGCTACCCTTCAAAAATGATGAACTTCATGAGTGAAACGCCGAACCAGGGTGAGCTCAGTTTTCAGAATGGCAGCACCGGCCTGGGCCTGTATTTCTGCCAGCAGATTGCTCAATTGCATCGACAGGGGGACCGGGAAGGCTATATCAAGCTGACCAATCACCCTGATCACGGCGGGGCAGTATTCACATTGTGGCTACCCTAGTTGACCTTTCGGTCAGCTTTGGTACAGTCCGCCTGTATGAACTACCCGTGACCCGCTCATGACCAGCCCCGAACAGAACACCTCGTCAGCCACCTTTGATTCGGCCCGCCTGACGGCCGAACAGGCAGCCCAGTCCACTTTGCTACTCGGGCAAAGTATCGATTTTCCCGAAGCCGATCAGGTTCGGCACTACCCTAAGGCCGCACTGGTGATTGAGCAGGGCCGCATAGTCTGGCAAGGACCTGTGGCGGAATTGCCGCTGGCACATCAGGCTTTCGCCCGCGTTGAAGACTATGGCGATGCCTGGATCATCCCCGGCCTGATCGACACCCACGTCCATGCCGCTCAAATGCCGGTGATTGCCAGTTGGGGCGAGCAACTGCTCGACTGGCTCAACCGCTACACTTTTCCGGCTGAACGCCGCTTCGAAGACCCGGTGGTCGCCCGCCAGCAAAGCGACGTCTTTCTGGACGCGCTGCTGGCACACGGCACCACCACCGCCATGGTCTTTGGCACGGTGCATGAGGCTGCGACCGACGCCTTGTTTGAATCGGCCCGCGATCGCCGCATGGCATTAATCGCCGGTAAGGTTTTAATGGACCGTAATTGCCCGGATTATCTGAGCGATACCGCCGACAGTGGGTTTGACGCCAGTGCGCGGCTGATTCAACGCTGGCACGGTACCGACCGGTTGCAGTACGCCATTACCCCTCGCTTTGCCCCCACATCGACCGAGGCTCAGCTGGAGCGGGCCGGCGCCTTGCATCAAGAGGCCACCGGGTTGTTTCTGCAAACCCATGTTTCGGAAAACCAGAACGAAGTCAGCTGGGTGCAATCGTTATTCCCGACGTCGAGAGATTACGTGGATGTCTACGAACATTACGGGTTGCTTCATGATCGCTCGGTGCTGGCGCACGGCCTGCATCTGACCGACCGGGAATGGGCCGCTTTGCGGAACCATCAGGCACGGATTGCTGTCTGCCCGACCTCCAATACGTTTCTGGGCAGCGGTCTGTTTGATTTTGCCCGGGCCGAGCAGGAAGGGGTAACATTGGGCCTGGCCAGCGACGTCGGTGGTGGTACCTCGCTGTCGCAACTGGTTTCGGCGTCAGAAGCCTATAAAGTCGGGCAACTGCAGGGTTACAAACTGACGGCCAATCAGCTGTGGTACCAGATGACCACGGGCAATGCCCGGGCGCTGCACCTGGACTCGCAGATTGGCACGCTGGATAGCGGTAAAATGGCCGACCTGGTGGTACTCGACCCGACTCGAAGCATCAACCTCAGTGCACGGTTGGCTCAGGCAGAGTCGCTCGATGAAGCCCTGTTTGCGACCCTGATACTGGGCGATGAACGCCTGACTCGCGCTACCTGGGTCGCCGGAGAACTGCGCTTTAGCGCCTGACGAGCTGGTTCCGGCCAGTTGCATTGAAACGGGAAGCCGCTTAAGCTCGAAATGTACGCGGAATCAGTAGGTTAGATGGGCCAGTGAGCGCTGGACGCCAACCACTGTATTCGCCCTTTCCATCACCTCAGTGCAGGAAGTCATCATGGTCGATCAGGCCCAGAAACGCTTGAAAGAAGAGTTCCAGACCAAGGAAAAGGCAGGGCGAATCCGGCAGCAGAACGAAGCCATCATACTTGAAGCGGCTGAAATTGAATTCGCCCAGCATGGCTTTAAGGGAACCTCGCTGAACGCCATTGCGGAACGCGCGGGCCTGCCCAAATCCAACATCCTGTACTATTTTCAAAGCAAAATCGGCCTCTATGGTGCCGTGCTGTCAGACATCCTGGGTATGTGGAACCAGGCGTTCAACACCACCACCGCCGATGAAGACCCGGCCGCAACAATCTATGCCTATATCCGTTCGAAAATCCGCTACTCCCGCAGCCACCCCCTGGCCTCGAAGATTTTTGCCATCGAGGTCATTCAGGGCGCGCCGCACCTGAAAAAGTACCTGGCCCAGGAGATGCATCACTGGGCGCTGGGCCGAACCGAAGTGATTCAGGCCTGGATCGATGCCGGCAAGATGGACCCGATTGACCCGCTGCACCTGTTGTTCATGATTTGGGGCAGCACCCAGCACTACGCTGATTTTGCCACCCAGATTGAATGGGCGCTGGACAGCGAAGGGCTGACCGAAGCCGATTTTGAACAGGCCGAACGCACCCTGACACACGTGATTCTTAAAGGCATTGGCTTGAAGGTACCTGGCGAAGCCTGAAAACCCTCTGACCGGGCGCCGGGCTAGCACCTGATTTTCGAAGCGGGTTGGAGTACAGTAGCCGCCTTTTACTGGTCTTGTAGGGTTGTATGACTGCAGAATTTGATGAAATTCGCCCCTTTAACGACGACGAAGTTCCGCTCGTCCTGAAACGCGTGTTGGCCGACCCGGAAATGCATGCGGCCATCGGTGCCTGGGTGGCGCCTGGCCTGAACCGCAAAGTCCCCTGGTTATTGCACCCCCTGATTCGCCTGGGCCTCGCCTGGCAATTCCGCGGCATTCGGCGGGTAGAGGATTTTCAGCCCCGGCTGCGCGGCTATCTCAAACGAATCCTCGATAAAAGCGTGGCGGACCTGACCGTATCCGGGCTAGATTCCCTCGACCCGAACAAGGGCTACCTGTTTGTCTCCAACCACCGTGATATCGTCATGGACCCGGCCATGGTGAACTGGACGCTGTACCACGCCGGCTTCCAGACTGTTCGCATCGCCATTGGCGATAACCTGCTGAGCAAACCTTTTGTCAGTGATCTGATGCGGTTGAACAAGAGCTTTATTGTGCGGCGCTCGGTCAAGGGCATGAAGGCCAAACTGAAAGAAGCCCAGATTCTGTCGCGCTACATTCACCACTGCATTACCGAAGATCAGGCCAATGTCTGGATTGCCCAGCGCGAAGGGCGGGCCAAAGACGGCTACGACAAAACCAACCCGGCCGTAATCGGCATGTTCAGTCTGAGCAAACCCAAAGACAGAGACTACGCCAGTTACATACGCGAACTGAACATTGTGCCGGTGACCATCAGCTATGAAGTGGACCCGTTGGACCTCTCCAAGGCGCGTGAGCTCTATGCCCAGGAACACAAAGGCGGCTACAAGAAGAAAGCCCACGAAGATGTGCAGTCAATTGCCCGAGGTATGACTGGCTGGAAAGGGCGGGTGCATCTGGCCTTTGGCGAGGTGCTGAACGGCGACTATGAAAAAGACACCGACGTCGCAGCGGCGATCGACGCCCAGGTACACAAACACTACCGCCTGTACGAATCCAACGAATGGGCTCACGCCACCCTGCA
>DASSWT010000212.1:0-2770 GCA_035704555.1 Saccharospirillum sp.
GCCATCACCAAGCACCAGTGGTGCTAAACTCAAAAACCAGCGACAATAGCACCTGCTGAACACCTCTATTTCACCGCTTGGTAACAGGACATCCATGCTCAACCCGCTGATTACTGCCAAACGCATCCTGATGTCGGCCGCCCAGGCGCCCGACAGTGCATCTCTGATGCGCCTGATTGTGGAGCGCATTCGCACCGCGCTCAGCGTTGATGTGTGCAGCCTCTATGTGATGGACGAGCAAGGCGAACTGGTACTGACCGCGACGCTGGGGCTTTCGGAAGCGTCGATTGGTACCACGCGCATGGCCCCCGGCCAGGGCCTGGTCGGCACCATTGCCCAGCGCCAGCACCCGCTGAACCTCGATAACGCCGAACACCACCCGCGCTTTCGTTATTTTGAACAGACCGGGGAAGAGGATTTCCAGGGCTTTCTGGGCGTACCGATTATTCACCTCGGCCAGACGCTCGGCGTGCTGGTAGTTCAGGTTAAGGAAACGCGGCGCTTTACCGAGGAAGAAGAAGCTTTTCTGATCACCATGGCCGCGCACATGGCGGGCAGCCTGGCGGGCAATCTGAAAAGGGCTACGCGCCCGGTCGTGACCGACGACCATTTACCGGTGATGCGGTTTCAGGGCATCAAAGGCGCTCCCGGCATTCAGATAGCGACCGCCTGGCTGGTGAAAGACGATGTACGCCTGGACGACATTCCCGAACGGGAAGGCACCAGCATTGAATTCGAGCAGCAGCGCATTGCCGAAGCCATGGCCGACACCCGGGATGAACTCGATACCGGACTCGACCAGCTTGGCAGCAACAGCAACGACACCCTGAACTCGCTGCTCGATGTCTATAAATTATTGCTACAAAGCCCGGAACTCAAAAAGGCCATTGCCGATGAACTGCAGCAGGGCGTCAGTGCCAGTACTGCCCTGAAACGGGCCATGCTCAGCCAGATCGCGGTATTCGAGGCGATGGACGACCCCTACCTCAAAGCCCGGGCTGAAGACTTGCGGGTGCTGGGGGTGCGCGTTTACCGGCATTTGCATGAAGAACTCAACGAACGCATGCAACCGGACAACCCGGTTATTCTGGTCGGCCGGGAAATTAATATTTCTCACTTTACCCGTATCGATCACGACAAGCTGGCGGGAATTGTCTGCCTGGAAGGGTCGGCGCTGTCGCATACGGCGGTGCTGGCCAACGCGCTCGGTATCCCCGCTGTAGTAGGCATTGGTGATGAAGACCTGACCAGCCTCGACAAGACTGAAATCATTATCGACGGCTATCGCGGCCTGGTCATCGGGCACCCGCCGGTGGCGCTGCTGAACGAGTTCCAGCGCATGGCGCGCCAGGAAAAAGCGCTGCAGGCCGATTTGTCGCATTTGAAGAGCCTGCCGGCGGAAAGCAAAGACGGGCAACGGGTTCGGCTATACACCAACACCGGTCTGCTGGCCGACATCTCGCCAGGCCTGGAACGGGGCGCCGAGGGTATTGGCCTGTATCGCTCGGAAATTCCGTTCATGGCGCACAATACCTTCCCGACCGAGGAAGAACAGGTACGAATCTACCGGGGCGTACTCAGCGCCTATTCACCGAAACCGGTGGTGATGCGCACCCTCGACATCGGCGGCGACAAGGCCCTGCCCTATTTCCCGATCAAGGAGCAGAACCCCTTTCTCGGCTGGCGCGGTGTTCGTTTCACACTCGATTACCGCAACATTCTACTCGACCAGGTTCGCGCCATGCTGATCGCGAATGTGGATAACGACAACCTGCAACTGATGATCCCGATGCTCAGTCGCGAAGACGAGCTGGAGCGGTTTCACACCATCGTCGATGAAGCGGTTTCCCAGTTAAAGGAAGAAGGATACGCGGTCAGTAAGCCCCCGGTCGGGATTATGGTTGAAGTGCCAGCAGTGCTCTGGCTGTTGCCACGCCTGCGCGACACCATCGATTTCGTCTCGATCGGTTCCAACGATCTCACCCAGTACCTGCTGGCGGTAGACCGCAATAACCCCAAGGTGGCCTCGCTATACAGCCACTTGCACCCGGCGGTGATCAGCGCCTTGCGCGGCCTGGTGCGCGAGTGCAAGCGGCTGAATCTGCCAGTCAGTATCTGCGGGGAAATGGCGACCGACCCGGTCGCGGTGGTCCTGCTGCTGGGCATGGGGGTAAGAACACTCAGCCTCTCGGCCTTCCACCTGCCACGCATCAAGTGGCTGATCCGCTATCTGCACATCAGCGACTGCGTCACCCTGCTCGACCGCGCCCAAAACTGCCGCACCGAGCAAGACCTGCGCGACATGATCAACGCCCATATCCGCGAGCTTGGGCTGGGTGCTCTCATTCAGTAAGGTGGCTATGGTCCGCGTCGGCTAACGGGTAGGCCTACCTGGTGTCCAGTGCGGGCTCATGGCAAAACCGCCAACCGCGAACTCCGAAACTTGAGCTATAGCAGCACCCAAACCAACACGTGCAAAATAACGCCCGCAAAAATACCGGCGATGACATCATCGATCATAATGCCCACGCCGCCGCCGACGCGATTGTCCAGCCAGCCTATGGGCCAGGGTTTGATGATGTCGAAGACCCTGAACAGGATGAACCCCAACACGACGGTCCATAGACTCACCGGCACGGCGATCATGGTAATCCAGAACCCGACGAATTCATCCCAGACGATGCCGCCGTGGTCGTGCACGCCCATGTCTTTCGACACCCGGTCACAGAGGTAACACCCCCCAATGAAAGACGCCACCACCACGGCCAGG
>DASSWT010000246.1:0-2018 GCA_035704555.1 Saccharospirillum sp.
ATCGAACAGCAGGTGCCCTGGGTGCGCCGTGTCGACAGCCTGATCAATGCCCCCTACCAGGAAGGCACCGAGAACAGTCTGCGGGTTGATGACCTGATTCCATTACCGGTAGGGACGCTGGACCGGGCCACGCTTGAACGGCGCATCGCCGCCACCCCCGCTCTCGAAGGCCTGGTGATCAACGCGGAACGCACCTTCACCACCCTGGTGATCGAACCCTACACCTACGACTTCGATCCGCAGGCAGTCACCAACGATGCAGCAGCCTTCGATGACGCCTTTGACGATGCCTTTACCGCCAGTCCGTCTGCAGATGATTCCAGTTTGGACGGGGAGGGCGAGTCATTCCTGCCGATTGAAAAAACCTTTGAGCTGATCACCGCACTTGAAGCTGAACTCGCCGCGACGGAGGGGCTGGATACCGTGGTCGCGGGCATGCCGGTTATTAACCAGCAATTGGAAGCCACAATGAAACGCGAGATGCTGACGTTCATCATCCTGACCATCGCACTGATCATCATCGTGCTGGTCGCGTTTTTCCGGCGAGTATCCGCCGTGGTGATTCCACTTGGCGCGGTAATGCTGGCCATTCTGGCCACCTTTGCCGCCCTGTCACTGGCCGGGCAAAAGGTGCAGATGCCGCTGATTCTGGTGCCGTCTTTTCTGCTGGCAATCACCATCGGTGATGCCGTTCATGTGCTGACTCATTTTTTCAAGGCCTACCATCACGAGCAGGATCGCTACCTGGCCATGCGCCGGGCGATTCGCCTGACCGCGCTGCCAATGCTGCTGACCTCGCTGACTACGGCGGTCGGTCTGGCCACACTGGCCAGCGGTGACCTGATTCCCATCGCCAACCTGGGTTTGTTTTCGGCACTGGGGGTCATGTTGGCGTTCGGTTTGACGATGTTGCTGATGCCGGCACTCATGGCGCTCTGGCCGTTAGCGGAGCCGAGCCGGAAGCAGGGGTCGGTGACTTCACAGACACCGGTGTCTGCGCTACTGCGCTGGTTCGCCGACCTCAGTGTAAAACGCGGTGCCTGGCTGGCGGGAGCCTGGCTGTTAGCTGTGATCATCGCACTGACGTTTGCGGTGCAGCTGCGCTTCTCATTCGATCCACTGAACTGGATGCCGCAAACCCTGCCGATCCGGGCCGCGACTGAAACCATCGACGAGCAGTTGAGCGGCACCATAAATATGGATGTCATCATCGATACCGGCGAGAAAAACGGCATTAAAAACCCGCAATTACTGAAGCGGTTGGATGAAGCGCTGACGCAATTGCAAAGGGGCCAGCCGGGAGGCGTCAGCATCGGGCATGTCAATTCCCTGCTCGACATCATTAAGGGAACCCACCAGGCCCTGAACGGTGGCGATGTCGATTATTACGCCATTCCCGACAGCGCCAGCTTGCTGGCAGAAGAGCTGATCCTCTTCGAGAACAGCGGTGCCGATGAACTGAGCCGACTGGTCAGCCCCGACTATCGGGAAATGAAAGTCACGCTGATCATGCCCTGGGCTGACATCCTGAAATACCAGTCGTTTATCGAAGTCACCGAACGCGAACTCAGTGAGGCCCTGGCGCCCTGGGCCGAAGTGCGGGTTGCGGGTTTGCTGCCCTTGCTCAGCGATACGCTCGATGAAGTAGTTACCACCACGGCCTGGAGCTACGGCCTGGCCGCGGTCGCCATTACCCTGATGATGATGTTACTGCTGCGCTCGGTTGGGCTGGGGGCCGTTGCCATGCTGCCCAACCTCGCGCCGATCTTTGTGGTAATGGGCCTGATGCAGGTGCTCGGCATCCCGCTGGACTTGTTCACCATGCTGGTCGCCACCGTGGCCATTGGCATTACCGTGGATAACACCGTGCATTTCGCCCACCACTTCCGCACCGCCCTGGCCGATACCGGCGATGCACAACGCGCGGCCGAAGTCGCGTTCGATAACGCCGGCCCCGCGCTGTTGACGACAGCCATCGTTCTGACCACCGGCTTTTATGTCTTCCTGTTCAGCGATGT
>DASSWT010000261.1:0-2212 GCA_035704555.1 Saccharospirillum sp.
TAGTCGGCCAGCGTCCACTCGCTCAGGCTGAACGGCCAGTCGTTCCAGGTGGCGCCGTGCGAGCGCATGTGCAACCCGGTGTAGAAAGAAGCGCGCGAATTGCCGCAGCTGGTGCCCTGGGTGTAGGCGTTGTTAAAGCGTACACCGCGCTTGGCCAGCCGGTCGATATTGGGGGTGTCGACCACGCTATTGCCATAGCAGGACAGGGCATCCCAGCGCAGCTGGTCGATCATGATAAAAAGCGTATTTTTTACGGCGTCCATTCGCTTATCCTTTGGCCAGTTGAGGGTTGGCGGTGGGGAGGCTGCCAGACCGGTGACGTATGGCATGCAGCGATAGCAACGCAAGGCCCAACACCAGACAAACAATGCTGACGACGAGGTAGGGCGACAGCAGGCCAAGTGCCAACGCAAAACGCAGCAGGCTGTCGGGTAGTGTCAGTACTTTGCGGTCAAACCGGGCCAGGCTGCTGGTAATCAGGTACAGCGCCAGCACCAGTTGCGCGATCAGCCAGGTGTAGGCACCCAGGGAAAAATCAGCCCCCGCAGCGGCAGTGGTTAGCATTAACGGGTTGTAGGCAAACGCAAAGGGAATCAGAAACAGCACCGCTGAAATGCGGGTACTGGCGATGGCGGTTGCCATGGGTTTGCCACCGGAGATGGACGCTGCGGCGTAAGCCGCAATGGCTACGGGCGGGGTAATCACCGAGGCAACGCCAAAGAAAAACACGAACATATGGGCGGTCAGCAGTTCCATGCCGAAGGCCTGCAAGGTGGGCCCCATCACCGAAATAATGGCAATGTAGGCGGGCAGGGTGGGCATGCCCATGCCGAGCACGATACAACCCATTGCGGTAATCAACAGGGCCGCCAGCAATGAATAGTCCGAGGCGTTCGACAGCAGTACCGCAAAGGTGGTGGGAATACCGGTGGCCGCCAGCGTCGCGACAATGATGCCGACCACGGCAATGGCCATCGATAGCCGGCCAACGGTGACCCCGCCATCGGCCAGGGAGGTGAGCAACACCAAAGGTTGCCGTCTGACCGCCGGGTTCAGAAAACTTAATACCAGCAACAGCAAGATGGCGGAAATGGAGGCGCCGGCCGGTGACAGCCCTTCTATCAGCAACCAGACGATGGTGGCCAGTGGAGCCAGCAGCAACAACAGGTTGATCCAGTCCTGGCGCTCAATGGGTTCTGGGAGGTCGCCTTCCGGCTCGGCATTCAGGCCCAGCTTTTTTGCTTCAAAATACACCGCGAGAAACAGGCTGGCGTAATAGGCGAGGGCTGGAATCATCACCGCGACAATGACGGTCAGATAGGAGACACCGACATAATCGGCCATCACCAGTGCAGCGGCGCCCATAATCGGCGGTAAAATTTGCCCGCCGGCCGAGGCCGACGATTCAAGCCCACCGGCGAAGTCTCCGCTGAAGCCGCGTTTGCGAATCATCGGAATGGTCACCACCCCGGTGCCGACGACGTTGGCGACGGCACTGCCCGAGACGGTACCGAACATGCCCGAGGCGAGAATGGCCGCATAAGCAGGGCCGCCACGAAAGCGTTGCATCAACGCGAAGGAAATGCGGATCATCGACGAGCCTGCACCGCACCCTTCCAGCACGCCGCCGAGAATAATAAAGGGCAAAACGGTGGATAGAATAACCGCGAAAATGGACCCGACCACGCCGTTGTCGCTGCCGAACCAGAGGTTGGCGGCCAGGCGGTCCATGGCGTTGCCGCCTGCGGTTTGCAGCACACCGGGCCAGTATTCGCCGGTACCGAGATACAGCACGGCGATTAAACCGATGATGGCGATCGGAGCACCCCAGAGCCGCCAGCAAATCACCGTCGCCACCAGAACGGCCATCAGCGCGGTAATGCCATCCCAGGTGGTAAAGAACAAGATGGACATTTCCATGATCCGCGCAACCTGAAAGTAGCGCAGGCTGCAGTAAAGGGTCACGGCGATCAGAGCCAGGTCGAAGAGCACACGCAGAACCGAAGGTACACCTTTGGTCAACGTCTGCTCACGCCACTGATACAGAATGCCGATGACCACACACAGAGTAAAAAAGAACGGCCGGAACCATTCAAGCTCGAACGGCCCAAGACGCGGCAGGAAACCGTAGCTGGGCAGTACATTGATCAGGCCAACCAGCGCCAGCACACCGCCGACGACCCAGAGGGCGTGTTGCAAACGATTGGCTAGC
>DASSWT010000021.1:0-33375 GCA_035704555.1 Saccharospirillum sp.
CCAGTGAGCTGGAGCCTGTATAGGTTGTGCAGCCATGATCAAGAAAATCGGAGTGTTAACCAGCGGTGGCGATGCGCCTGGTATGAATGCGGCGATCAGAGCCGTGGTTCGCAATGCCATCGTCAAGAACCTGGAGGTTTATGGCATTCGGGACGGCTACCTGGGCCTGCATCTGGACCGGATCAAGCCGCTAAAACGCCAGGACGTGTCAGACATGATCAATCGCGGCGGCACCTTTTTGGGGTCTGCCCGCTTTCCGGAATTCAAGGAAGAATCGGTTCGGCGTGAATGCATCGATAACCTGCGCAAACATGATATCGACGCTCTGGTGGTCATCGGTGGCGATGGCTCCTACATGGGTGCCGAGCGGCTGACCGAAATGGGCTTCCCCTGCGTCGGCCTGCCGGGGACGATCGACAACGACGTTGCCGGTACCGACTACACCATTGGCTTTCACACCGCCCTGAATACCGTGCTCGACGCTATCGACCGGTTGCGTGACACCTGCTCATCGCACAACCGGATCTCCATTGTCGAGATCATGGGCCGGTATTGCGGTGATCTGACCATCATGGCTTCTATCGGGGGCGGTGCCGAATACACCATTGTGCCGGAAAAAGGCTTCGACGAAGCGTCACTGATCAAAACCGTCGCCAACAACGTCATCACCGGCAAAAAGCACTCCATCATTGCCATTACCGAACACGTTACCGACGTCAGCGCTCTGGCAAAACGCATTGAAGCAAGAACTGGCCTGGAAACCCGGGCGACTATATTGGGGCATATTCAGCGCGGCGGCGTACCCTGCGCTTTCGACCGGGTCATGGCCAGCCAAATGGGAGCCTATGCGGTGGAGTTATTAATGGAGGGTCACGGTGGCCGGTGCGTCGGTCTGCAGAGCAACCGCCTGGTGCACCATGACATCATCGACGCCATCGAAAACATGCCACGCCCGTTCAAGCAGGATTTGTACGATCTGACCAAACTACTGGCCTGAGACACCAGGGCCGGGAGTCATTCACTCCGGGGCCCTGGCGTTAATAACAGTTAATCCAGAGTGGTGATAATGCGCGAATAACGGGCGATGTAGCGGCGAGCTTCGTCTACCAGTTCACGGCCATTAATACCCTGGGACGTCACCTCAGTAATCCAGCGTTGTACCACCTGCTCACTGATGTCTTCAAAAGCATAGATGTCCTCGACCGGCAGTTTGGTCAGGTTTTCGTACTGCACCATCCGGCCGGGCACCTCCAGGTCATCCCAGGCCAGGCCCATCTCTTTCACAAAATCGAGCCCGATATTGTCGTCGATGACCTGCTGCAGATCGGCCGGCAGCGCATCGAACTGATCCTGATTCATCAGAAACAGAAACACCGACGTGCCAAAACGGCTGCCGTCGGAGCCGACAACAGAGTGGCTCACCAGCCCTTCCAGGCCGATGGAAGAGAACACTTCAAAGGGAATCAGAGCACCGTCGATACTGCCATCGGCCAGGGCATCACGAATGCGCGGCGCCGGCATGGCCGCCTGCTCAGCTTGCCAGGCATCGATCAGCCAGCCACCGGTACGGGAAGGTGTGCGAATGGTCAGACCCCGCAAGTCAGCAGGTTCGTTAACATCCTGACTGGCCATTTGAATCGCATTACCGGCATGAACATGCACCAGCAGTGGTTTTAGCCCGTCGTAATCGGCTTCAATCAGATCAAAGTTGGCGAAAATGGCTCTGTTGGTGGCATAGGCGCTGCGAAAATGAACCGCTGGCAGCTCGAAGACTTCAGTACGCGGAAACCGGCCCGGCGTGTAACCGGCCAGCGTCCACACCATATCCACCTCGCCGGATTCGACCTGATTCACCAGTGACGGCGGCGCACCACCCAGCGACATCCCCGGGTGAATGCTGATATCGATGCGACCATTGCTTTGTTCGCGAATACGCTCTGCCCAGGGCTCCAGCAGTACTTTCTGAGCCGGAGAGTCAGGCCCGAGGAAATGATGCAAACGGAACTGGAACTCTTCCGCCTGAGCGGCGCCCAACAGCCCCGTCAAACCAGCCATTGCCAGGAAAAACCGGGGCAGGATATTGCCCCGACCTACAGATAACCGGTGGTTGCTATCCTTCATTTAAGAACGCTCCTTACAGCTGACAGGTCCTGATTGGCGCTCGCCAAAGACAGACCCGGTCACATTCGTTGTTATTAGGCGTGATCGTTACCCTCGGGGCAGTGCCCTGAGGTTAGCGAATTCGGATTGCCGGATAGGCGCAGCCAGCCCGGTATCAAGGGATGGCACTGGCGCGCCGGAACCCTTTATCAAAACGGCTGACTGAGATTTCTAACTGTGGCCGGAGATTACCGTGACTGGTTGCACGGTACGACGAGCCGCAACATGGACGCAGCGTTCCATCCTGCATTCGAGAGTTGGGTCACACTATTCAGAGAAATTAACCCATCGAGGCGGACGATAGAGAGTAAACGGCGTGAAATTGACACGCCTGTTGGGCCAGGCCCGACACAGAGTCAAGGCACTGACTATCCTCTTTTTCTAGAAAATATCGGCAGGATCCAGACCAAACAGCGACGGATCACCCGGATCGACCGTTTCACCCTGGTCTTCTTCTGGCGTGACCTCGCCTGCGAAATCGGGGTTATCCTGGCGCACGATGATCTCAACCCGGCGGTTGGTGGCTCGTCCTTCAGGGGTATCGTTGCTGGCGATGGGTTTAGTGGAACCGTGGCCGACGATGGTAAAGCGGTCTTCGCTCATTTCCGGCGCCGCCCAGAGGTATTCAGCGACCGACAGCGCCCGCGCCGCACTGAGCAACCAATTACTGCGAAAACGGGCCGTGGAAATGGGAACATTGTCGGTATGACCTTCGATCGACAGCGTACCAGGCACGGTGACCAGCAAATCCCGAACCCGGTCCAGAATGGGCAAATACTCATCGGCCACAAAATCGGTGCCGGCACCAAAGGATTGCTCGCGCACCCGAATGATAATCGTCTGATTCACCGTTTCGATATCAAGCATACCGTCGGCGATAACATCGGACAGCGCCTCGGCGATGCGCTCGGCCTGTTCATCCACCCGACGCTGGGCTTCGGCTTCCGAGACCCGAACCTGGCGTGACTGTAACCCGGATTCTCCCTCAGCTTCCTCCTGCATCAGCGTCGTGTCCTGGCAGAGCACTTCCAGTGAATCCCTTAGGTCGTCGACGGTATCCTGGCGAATTACATTCAAGGGTGTCGGGTCGGGTCGGCCGGGGCTGAACTCCTGGGCGATGATGCTGGTACCTTTAGGGATTTCGTTGAACTGCAATTCGGCCTGAACGCCAAAGGCATTGCGCAACGACCCGGCCAGGCGCTTGAACTTGAGAGCATCCATTTCCGAAAACGACAGCAACAATACGAAAAAGCACATCAGCAGTGCCATCAGGTCGGCAAAGGTCGCCAGCCAGGCCGGTAGGCCGGGTTTGCATTCGGGACAATCGTCTTCGAATTCGTCACTCATCAGTGCAACATCACCTTGTTATTCCGCTCCGCGCTTGGATGTCGGCAGGTAGCTCTTCAACATGGACTCGATGATGCGCGGGTTTTGCCCGGCCTGAATGGACAACAGACCATCCACCACCATTTTCTGGATGCGCTCTTCTTCCATGGCCCGGAACTTGAGCTTATCGGCAATGGGAATGGCAACCACCGTCGCCATAAGCGTCCCATAGAGGGTGGTCAGCAGGGCCACGGCCATTGCCGGGCCAATAGCCTTGGGGTCATCCATATTGGCCAGCATCGCCACCAGGCCGATCAGGGTACCGATCATGCCCATGGCTGGTGCCACATCGCCCAGGGCAATGAAAAAGGTAGTGCCTTCATCGTGTCGGGCTGAGGTCATCTTCATGTCTTTGGTCAGCAATTGCTTGACCACTTCCGGATCGTGGCCGTCGACCAGTAGCTGAATGCCTTTGGAGAGGAATTCATGGCTGGTTTCACGCCCCTCCAGAGACAACAAACCGCCCTTTCGGGCGGCATCAGCGAGCTCGACAATTTCGTCGATCATCTCTTCCGGCGTCACCATCTTGAACGAAAAGGCCTTGCCCACCACGCTGCCAACGCCGAGAAACTTCTCCAGCGTCAGTTTCGACATGGCCACGAAAATGGAGCCGACAAACACAATCAGCACAGAGGGTACGTTGATGAACATGCCCATGTTGCCACCCAGCAACATCGACATTAAAACCATCGCAAAGGCCCCGGTGAGGCCAATGATCATCGCTAAATCCACAGTGTAAGCTTCCCGGTCTGGTCCCGTTGAATCATCAATCCTGTTATTCTAACAGGAGTCTAGCAGGAGTTTGTCTTGCACTTCGCGCGCTCAACCCCCGGCTAACGCGGGCACATGGCCCCTATTACCCGATGTATCGGCAGGCACGATCATTGTTTGACTGTAAAACGCCCGATTCGCGAAAAGAATATCAGTAGAGTGTAAAGTATTGGCAGTACCCCAATGGTTGACCCCACCGGCCGGCCTTCGTACCTTACGCGACCACCGCAGCCCAGGATTCAGACATGACCGAGACCAAAACCGAATCATTTGAAACCAAAATGAGCCAGCTGGAGACCCTGGTCAGCCAGTTGGAGTCCGGTGAACTATCACTGGACGACGCCATGAAGACCTTTGAACAGGGCATCAAACTGACTCGTGAATGCCAGTCTGCGCTCGATCAGGCCGAGCAAACCGTACAGGTGCTGCTGGGCGAGCCCGGCCAGGAAAAACTGACCCCGCTAACCGACTCTGAGTGAGCCCCAGCCCCAATGACCTTAGCGTCTTTTCAGAACGATACCCGCCAGCGACTTGAACACCACCTGGCGGGCTTGCTACAGCGCCCCGTGGCTACGCGATTGGCTGAAGCGATGCGGTATTCGCTGCTCGATGGCGGCAAACGCCTGCGTCCAACCCTGGTGCGTGCTACTGCAGACAGCCTCGGCGCCGGCCCGGACGTCTGGCTGCACCCGGCGGCAGCGCTGGAAATGATGCATGTCTACAGCCTGATCCACGATGACCTGCCGGCCATGGACGACGACGACCTGCGCCGAGGCAAGCCCACCAATCACCGCGCCTTCGACGAGGCCACCGCCATACTGGCCGGCGACGCCCTGCAAAGCCTGGCCTACGAACACCTCAGTCAGGCGCCCGGGCTCAATGCCGACACCCGCCTGGCGATGGTCAGCATTCTCGCCCGACAAGCCGGGCACGAAGGCATGGTAGGCGGGCAGATGCTCGATTTGCAGGCCGAAGGTCAGCAGCTCGGGCTCAACGACCTGGCCCGCATACATCGCCTGAAGACCGGCGCCCTAATCGAATCGGCCCTGCATCTGGGCGCCCTGTGCACCAACAGGCCCCTGCCCGAGGATACCTACACCGCTCTGGCAACTTTCGGCCAGGCGCTGGGGCTCGCCTTCCAGATCACCGACGACATCCTTGATGTCACCGCCGATACCGCCACCCTCGGCAAGCCCCAGGGCAGCGATGCGGCGCTGGACAAATCCACCTACGTGCAACTGCTCGGGCTGGACGGAGCCCGCCGCGAAGCACGGCTGCACACCGATGCAGCGCTGGCGGCGCTCGACAACCTGAACATCGACACCCATTCCCCGCTGCGTGCACTGACCGGCTATGTGCTGAACCGGGACCATTAGCGACGCCCTGAACAATTCGCGCTGGCCTCCCTAGGGTCTGGCAGGGCTTTCCGTTACAATGCCGTGACCCGGCCGACTGGCCGGCAAGCCCCATAATCATAACGATCATCACTGGTTCCGCTGCAGGGACAAGCTCGAAGGCAGGAAAGCGCATTTTCATGAAGGTTTTTACTCACATTCCCAAAACAAGACCGGTCACGCCCCTGCTCGATACCATCGACACGCCCGCGGATCTGCGCCTGCTGCGGCTGGATGAACTGCCCCGCCTGGCCGACGAACTGCGCGAGTTCCTGCTGTTCACCGTCGGCCAGACCGGAGGCCACTTTGGCGCCGGCCTGGGCGTCGTCGAACTGACCATCGCCCTGCATTATGTCTATGAGACACCCAAAGCCTCCCTGGTCTGGGATGTCGGCCACCAGGCCTACCCACACAAGATTCTGACCGGCCGGCGTGAGCGCATGAACACGATGCGCCAGGCGCAGGGGCTGGCTGCTTTTCCAAAACGAGAAGAAAGCGAATACGACGCCTTTGGGGTGGGCCATTCCAGCACCTCGATTTCAGCGGCTCTCGGCATGTCGGTCGCCGACCGGCTGCTGGGCATTCCGCGCCAGAGCGTGGCAGTCATCGGCGACGGAGCCCTGACCGCGGGCATGGCGTTCGAAGCCCTGAACCACGCCGGGCATGACGGCGCCGACATGCTGGTTGTGTTGAACGACAACGACATGTCGATCTCGGAAAACGTCGGTGCCCTGTCGAAAACCTTTTCCCGGGTCTTTTCCTCGAAAACCTACTCGCACATGCGCGAGAACAGCAAAAAAGTGCTGCAGAACCTGCCGCCCATCCTCGAATTTGCGCGCAAGGCCGAAGAGCATGTCAAAGGCATGGTCTCGCCCGGCACTCTGTTTGAAGAGCTCGGCTTCAACTACGTCGGCCCGGTAGATGGCCACGACGTCATTGAACTGGTGCACACCCTGCGCAACCTGAAGACGTTCAACGGCCCCCAGTTTCTGCACGTAGCCACCCAGAAAGGCAAGGGGTTCACCCCGGCCGAAAACGAGCCGATCAAGTACCACGCCATCACCAAGCTGGAAAAGAAAGACATTCAGCCCGCCGCCAAACCACCGGCTGGCCCAAAATACTCCAACGTCTTCGGCCAGTGGTTGTGCGATATGGCCCACACCGACAACAAGCTGATGGGCATCACCCCCGCCATGCGCGAAGGCTCGGATCTGGTGGCCTTTGCCGACCAGTTCCCGGACCGCTATTTCGATGTCGCCATTGCCGAGCAGCACGCCCTTACTCTGGCCGCGGGCATGGCCTGCCAGGGCGCCAAGCCGGTCGTCGCCATTTACTCGACGTTTCTGCAACGCGCCTACGACCAGTTGATTCACGACATCGCCATTCAGAACCTCGATGTCACCTTCGCCATCGATCGAGCCGGCCTGGTCGGCGAAGACGGCCCGACCCACGCCGGCAGCTTCGATCTGAGCTTTTTACGCTGCATCCCAAACCTGGTCATCATGGCCCCGAAAGATGAAAACGAATGCCGCCAGATGCTCACCACCGCCTACCAACACCCAGGGCCCGCCGCCGTGCGCTACCCACGCGGCACCGGGCCTGGCGCGACTATTGACGAGGCGCTGACGGCCTTGCCCCTGGGCGAAGCCGAAACATTACGCCAGGGCACAAAAGTCGCCATTCTGGCGTTCGGCAGCATGGTAGCCCCGGCACAACTTGCCGCCGATGCACTCGACGCCAGCCTGGTCAACATGCGCTTCATCAAACCGTTGGATACCGAACGCGTTCTGGACATGGCTCGCAACCATGACCTGATCGTCACCGTTGAAGAAAACGCCATACAGGGTGGCGCAGGCTCTGCCGTCACCGAATGCCTGCACCAGGCCGGCCTGACCACAGCCGTGCTACAGCTGGGCCTGCCAGACACCTACATCGACCACGGCAAACCCCAGGATTTGCTGGCGAGCGTCGGTTTAAATGCGCCCGGTATTCAGGCGGCGATTGAGCGCCGACTGAGAACAGACTGATCCATAACAGCAACGATGCAGTCAAATATTCCCTTTCTGTTGAAACCTGGCTGTCTGTAGAGTTAACTGATTGAGTTAAGGAAACTGCCACACCCAGTGCCAGCTGCCGGGTTGGTCTCTCCGGGGAAGTCCGCAACATGGATGTTGCGGTCTAGGCCCCATGGACGGGTTCACGCCGACCCCGGAGAGGCCAACCCGGTGGCTGGCACGGCCTCTTGGCACCAAAGTTCGAGCAGCCACCGACCAACAGGGAGAATACCATGCCACAGACACTGGATTTCTGGCGCACTGTCATGCATTCCAAGCCGGGCAGCCAGGAGGAAACCCCTTTCGGCCCCGATGCCCTGGTGTATAAAGTGGCTGGCAAGGTGTTCGGGCTTATTGGTCTTGGCGATAGGCTGACCATGAACCTGAAATGCGACCCACAGGATGCCTTGATTCTCAGAGAGGCTTTTCCTGCCGTCACACCCGGCTATCATATGAACAAGAAACACTGGAATACGGTTGATCTGACCGCCGGATTGGATCCGGATCTGATCAGCGAATGGATCGACGACTCCTACCAGCTTGTCGTTCGCTCCCTACCCAAAAAGCAGCAAGCCCAACTGCTGAGCCCGACTCAGCCGGAGAACAGGGATGAATAACCTAACGCTCGTGATCGCCAACAAAAACTACTCCAGCTGGTCGCTGCGCGCCTGGCTGTTGATGACTCAGTTCAAGGTCAACTTTCAGGAGATTCGCATTCCGCTGGATACGCCCGAAACCCCGGCCTTATTGGCCCAGCACAGCCCGAGCCGTCGCGTTCCCGTCTTGAAAATTGGCAAGCTGACCGTCTGGGATTCGCTGGCCATTTGTGAAACCGTGAATGAACGGTTTCTGCAAGGGGCCGGCTGGCCGTCAAACCCCGACTTACGCGCCCTTGGCCGGTCGGCCTGTGCTGAGATGCACAGCTCGTTTGCCGCCCTGCGCAACGCCATGCCAATGAACTGCCGTCGAGTGGTCAAAGGCTTCCAGGCGGATGCCGCTACCCAGGCCGATATTGACCGGATGCACACCCTGCTCAGCGATTGCCTGAAGCAATCCGACGGTCCGTTTTTACTGGGTCGCTTCTCCATTGCCGACGCTTTTTTTGCGCCCGTCGCCATTCGCCTGCGCGGCTATGCCATTGAGTCGCCCGAGCCCGTCACCGCCTGGATCGACCGGATATTTGAATTACCGGCACTGCAAGCCTGGCTGGATGCTGCCCGTGATGAAACCGAAACCATTGACGCCGAAGAAGTCCCTGACCGGGGCTGACCAATACTGGAGCTCACCTGATGTCGAGTCTTGATCAAAGCATGCCCAACCCCAGTCCTGCCGTTCTGACTCCCGAACAGCAACAGCAGTATCAGGAAGATGGTTTTCTGCTACTGGAAGACTGGGTACCGGCTGACCTCAGGCAGCAACTGATCGATCGTGCTTACCAGTTGATTGAGCAAGCCGATCTGACCGAACACAACCGGTTTTCCACCACCGACCGGGCGCAGATCAACAACGATTTTTTTCTGGAATCGGCCGAAACCATTCGCTGCTTCTTTGAAGAAAAAGCCTTTGATGAAACCGGCGAGCTCACCCAGCCCCGTGCACAAAGCATCAACAAAATCGGACACGCCCTGCACGATCTGGACGAAGTCTACAAGGCCTTTGCCCAACGCCCGGAATTCGGCGCACTGGCACGCGATCTGGGCATGCTGGCCCCGCACCTGTACCAGACCATGGTGATCTTCAAGCAGCCGCGTATTGGCGGTGAAGTCACCTGGCACCAGGATGCCACCTTCTTTTATACCGACCCCACCAGTGTTATCACCTACTGGTTCGCGCTGGAAGACGCCACCCTCGAAAACGGTTGCCTCTGGCTCGAACCGGGTGGCCACACCGGGCCCTTGCGCGAGCGTTACCACCGCGAAGACCGGGAGCTGCGCATGGAAGCGCTGGACGATACGCCCTGGCCGGACGACACCTCGGGCACACCCGTGCCCGTCAAAGCGGGCAGCTTGCTGGTGTTCCATGGCCACTTGCCGCACTACAGTGCGCCCAACCGGTCCGACAAGTCACGACTGGCACTAACCTTTCATGTCGTCGATGGCCAATACCGCTACGCCCCCGAAAACTGGTTGCAGCGCCCGACTCTGGGTCCCTTCCCGCTTTAGTAGCCGTACCCATAAATAATAAATAGCAACAAACAGGAGCCGCCCGTGTTTGATGTAGCCACCACCCTCGCCCAACTCAGTACCGAAGAGAAAGTCCGGTTGTTGTGCGGTAAAGACGCCTGGCACCTGCACGGCATCGAACGCCTGGGCATACCGGCCATTACCCTGACCGACGGCCCTCACGGTGTGCGGCTGAGTGAAGCCCAGGCGCTGGATGACTCCGCCCGGCCAGCCACGGTGTTTCCGGTCGAGGCGGCCATGGCGGCCAGCTGGAACCCGGATTTGCTCGAACACGTTGCTGCAGCCATCGGCGATGAATGCCAGTCGATGAACGTGGGGGTTTTGCTCGGGCCCGGCGTCAACGGCAAACGCACGCCGCTGGGCGGCCGTAACTTTGAATACTTTTCCGAAGACCCGTTTCTCTCCGGCGCCATGGCCAGTGCGTTTGTGCGCGGCATCCAGTCGCGCAGCGTGGCCGCCTGCCTGAAGCATTTCGCCGGCAATGAGCAGGAGACCCGCCGGTTTCTGATCAATGCCGAGATCGACGAGCGCACCCTGCAGGAGCTCTACATAGAGCCTTTCGCCAAAGTCATTCGCGAGAACCCACCCTGGACCATGATGGGCGCCTACAATGCGGTCAACGGTGTCCACGCCTGTCAGTCGCCAGACCTGCTGCAGCGCATTCTGCGCAATCAGCTCGGTTACGACGGCCTGGTCATGTCTGACTGGGTCGCGGTTAAAGACAAGGCGGCCTCGCACATCAACGGCCTCGACCTGGAAATGCCAGGCCCGGGTGAACGAGATGCCGAGCTGCTCGCTGCCCTGGCCGATGGCAGTCTCAGCGAGGAAGAGCTTAACGACAGAGTTTCCCGGGTGCTGACGCTGATCCACCAGGTTATGGATCAGGACCGGGCCGTCACCGTCGAATGGCCGGCCCATCATGAACTGGCCACCCAGTTGGCGGTTGAATCCATGGTATTGCTGAAAAATGAAGCGCATCAGCTACCGCTGACACCGAATCAGCGCCTGGCGGTGATTGGTGACTTTGCACAAAACCCCCGCTTTCAGGGCGGCGGCAGCTCGCACATGACCCCCCGCCAGCTCAGCACGGCGTTGGGTGCAATCGGGCAACGTACCGAGGTGGTGTTTGCCGACGGCTATACCGAAACCAGGGTGTCTCAACAGCAGCTCGAAGCCGCCGTCCAGGCAGCCACAGAGGCTGACCGCGTCGTTCTGTTAACCGGCACAACCGACTCGATGGAAAGTGAAGGCTTCGACCGGGCCGACATGAAACTGGCACCGGATCATCTGATGCTGATCAGCGCAGTGGCCGACGCCAACCCCAATATCACCCTGGTGCTGCATACCGGCTCCGCCATCGAAACGCGGCAGTTCGAACACCAGATACCCGCGATACTGCAGGCCTGGCTGAGCGGTGAAGGTGGCGGCGAAGCCCTGGCACGCGTTTTATTTGGCGAAGCCAACCCGAGCGGCAAACTCAGTGAAACCTTTCCGCTGCGGCTGGAACACAACCCCACCTTCGAAACCTTTCCCGGTACCAAAACCACCGTGTCCTATCAGGAAGGATTGTTCACCGGCTACCGCTACTACGACACCAAAGCCCTGCCGGTGCAGTACCCCTTTGGCCACGGTTTGAGCTACAGCCAGTTCACCCTGGCCGATTTAAGCTACCACCCAGAAGCACGCCAGGTCAGCTTCAGCATAACCAACCAGGGCCCCGTTGAGGGCGCCGAGGTCGTGCAGCTCTATATTCACGACGAGGCCAGCACCTACCGGCGACCCGTGCACGAACTCAAAGCCTTTCGGAAAATACGGCTGGTGCCCGGCGAGAAGCGCACCGTCACCCTGCAACTGGACGCTCACGCCTTTGCCTATTATGTGCCGCACCTGGGACGCTTCGCTGAAGAGAGTGGCCGCTTTGAATTGCGGCTCGGGTTCTCATCCCGGGACATTCGCCAAACCCGCTGGGTCAGCATCGAATCCGATACTGATGTGCGCATACTGCCGACACTGGACGATACTGTTCACGACTGGCTGGCAGACAGCCGTACAGCGCCCATCCTGCAAAACGAGCTGGACCGCCTGCAATTCACTGAGTCACACCCCATGTACGGCGTTGCACTCGGGTTTCCGATTCCGCAGCTGATTCAATTCATTCCACACATGGGCTACAGCGAGCAGGATGCCAGAGAGGTTCGGGAAACGCTTGAACGACACTGGCGTGAGATTCCAACGTCGAATTAACTTTCCAGGTTTCGGTGTTTGCACAATGCAAGCGACGGTGCCGGTGGTGTCTCTGCGGGGTAGTCCGCAACATGGACTAAAACGCCAGTAGCGTTTTAGCATGAGCGCAGCGTGCCCGAAGGGGCACCACCGGTAGCTGACGCGGACCATAGCCACCTACCCAACCATTACCCTTCGCGCCGATAGGTTCCTACCAGTCGGTTCATGCCGAGAATGTTGGGTTCAATTTTTTCCAGCAGTTGCCAGAGCGTCAGATCCGGCGGAAACCGTTCGTTGGTATCCAGCGCCAGCACCCAGAAATAATAACGGTGAACACCGTGCCCCTCCGGTGGCATGGGTCCGCCGTATTCTGAACGGCCGAAATTGTTTTGACCGGCGGTGCCAAGGTCGGTGCCTGCGGCTAACTCGGTCAGCGAACCGGGCAAGTTATAAAGCACCCAGTGAACAAAACCGTAGTTACCGTTGGACGACACCAGGGGCGCGTCCGGATCGTGACAGAAAATCGCAAATGATTGAGTCCCCTCCGGGGCTTGCTCCCAGCTAAGCGCGGGCGAACGATCCGCCCCTTCGCCGGTGCAATCCTGGGGAATAACGCCCTCGGGTGGGAAATCCTGACTGCTGAGTGTCATGGGTGATAAGGCGAACGGCATGGAAGACCTCCGAAAATTGTGCGTAGGTTGAGGCTCGGCGGGCGGTTATCTTAAGGTGTTATACCCCGGCCGAAAACAGAGCTTCACAAAACAGCATGGACCAAGTCAATCAATCCTTGGTCTCACGCCTGACAGTATAGTCACGCGGCAACATCAGGGTAACTTCAAGCCCGCCCTCGGGGTGATCACTCAACTGCAGCTCACCCCCGTGCCCGTGCACAATACTTTGTGCGATGCCCAGCCCCAGCCCCATACCGCTCGCGTTACGTGCCTGCCCATGGGCCAGCCGGGTATAGGGTTTGAACAAGCGCTGCGGGTCGGTTCCACCCAGGCCAGGGCCACGGTCCCGAATGCGCACGATCGCCTGCCCCTGCTCAATCGTAAGCGTTACCACCGCCTGGTCACCGTAAAAAACCGCATTGTCGATCAGATTGGTCAGGCAGCGTTTCAACGCCAGAGGTTTGCCCAACACCTCGACCGGCTCTTGCTGATGCACCCTGACCCGGTGTCCACCGAGATGCTTTTCACTGGCAATTTTGTTGACCAGTGCACCCAGATCAATGGTCTTGGGGTCTTCGTGAATGTCGGCATTGCGCACGGTTTGCAACGCGCCCTTGACCATGATGTCCAGCTCTTCCAGATCCTCTTCCAGCGACAGCCGCAGCGTATCGTCTTCGATCATTTCCGTTTGCAAACGCAAGCGCGTGATAGGCGTGCGCAAGTCGTGCGAAATCGCCGCAAACAAACGCTCCCGGTCATCCAGATAACGCTGAATGCGCATTTCCATGGCGGAAAAGGCTTCGGCGGTGGCGTCGAGTTCGCGCATGCCTGAAGCCGCCAGCGGTTCATGGGCGACACCCCGGCCAAAGGAATCCGCCGCCTCTGCGAGGCGGCGTAATGGTCTCGTTTGCCAGCGCACAAACAGAAAGCCGAGTACCCCGACAACCAGCAAGGTCATGCCCAGCGACCACCAACGATCCCGGGTCAGCACGCGGTTTTTATCGAGAATATAGGGGTCCGGCAACAGCGTGGCCAGATACAGCCACTCACCATTCGACAGCGGTACCTGCACGGTCAGAATGGGGGCGGGTTCAGGTTCCAGGATCAGGCTCTGGCGAATCCAGCGAATGGGAATTTCGGCAATGGGCGTGCGCTGATCGTATACCCGCACATCGTCTGGCATGGCCAGAGCCAATTGCACATCACTCTGGCCCAGGTCGGCACTGAGCTGATCATCGATGGCCGTCAGGAACGCCGACTTCAACGGGGCGGTAAAGTCACTTTGGCTGGACACCAGTTGCTGGTTAACACTCATAAACAGACGACTGCCACCCACCTCCCGCTGCTGGTCGATGACAATGGGGCGCACGTTGTCTGGCAGGGCCTGAAAATAACGAATGGTGGCAGTTAGAGTGGTGGCCAGGTAGCGGGCATTTTCAGCCACCCGGGCGCGGCTGTCGCTGTCCAGTTGCCCGGCCCAGATCAGGCTGGTGAGAATCTGGGCGACACAGACGCCAGACAACATAACCAACAGCAAACGGGCAAACAGTGAACGCGGCAACCACTGCACAGCGCCCTTCATGACAACGGCACCGCATCGTCTGGCCGGTGATACAGGCGTTCCACTTCAGCGCTAAAGACATAGCCCTGGTTACGCACCGTCTGAATTAATTGGCCGTTCCGGCTGGTATCGCCAAGGCAGGTTCGCAACCGGCTGATCTGAACATACAGATAGCGATCCAGCGGTCCGGCATCCCGGCCCCGGGTTGCCTTCATCAGATACCCCCGCGACAACACCTGACCGGCCTGGTCCAGAAACACAATCAGCATCTGATAATCGGCACCGCTGAGGGTGATCATCTGACCTCCCGGCAAGGTCAGGGTGCGCTCCAGCGTATCCAGCAAATAATCACGAAACCGGTAATAGCGACCTCCGTCACTTGCCGAATGGGCGGGTTCGTAACGCCGGTGAATGGCCTTGATGCGGGCCAGCAGTTCACGCGGGCTGAACGGTTTGGCAAGGTAGTCATCGGCCCCCATTTCCAGGCCCACCACACGATCAGTTTCTTCGGCATTGGCGGTCAGCATTATAATGGGCACATCGGATACCGCACGCAATTTCCGGCATACACTGAAACCATCCTGCCCGGGTAACATGATATCCAGAACGACCAGGGAAACCTCGGTGGCCCGGGTCTGAAATTCAGCCAGAAAGGTTTCACCGTCTGCCGCGACATAAACCTGATAATTATTTTTCTCCAGATAAGCTTTGAGCAATTCCCGGATCTTATAATCATCGTCAACCACATAGATGCGTTTAGGGGCCATTATTTTAGAGCTCTCAGCGTTTGGGCCAGTTGAACAGCGGCCAGTTCCGGCGTCATCCGTTCGTCGTTGAAAAAGCGATGCACAATTTCAAACACCGCGTCTTCCGATTCCGGAGACATGGCCATCGAATGGGCAATGCTCGGTGCCAGCATTCCTTGCTGACTGGCCTGATTAAAAACATGGTGTGATGCGCGCGAACAATCATCAAAGCCGGAGACCGGAATGTCCTTACGCGCGGGAATGGTGCCTTTGGTCAGGCTGAAGTCGCGCTGCACCGCCGGAGACAACAAGGTATCAATGAAGGCCGGTACCACGGACGGGTTCGGGTTATCGGTAAACATGACGAAGGTATCAATGCTGTATAGATGCTGCTCGGCCGTACCGGGAACCGGCAGACACAAATAGTCTTCCCCGGGCACCAGCCCCCAGGCACTGAATTCGCCTTTGACCCAGTCGCCCATAATCTGTATCGCGGCCTGTCCGTCGGCAACGAGTCTGCTCGCCTGCTGCCATTCACGGTGATGGATTCCCGGGTCCATCACCGATTTCAGCTCGCGCAACTGACGAAAGGCTGCAATTACATTAGCGTCCGTCAGCGATGCTTCATCCCGCTCGATAAAGTACTGCCGGTAAAAATCCGCACCGGCCAGACTGAGCAGAATGGTTTCAAAGAGTGTGGCGTTTTGCCAGGGTTCATTGCCATGCGCCAGTGGGATAATGCCCGCGGCTCGCAATACCGGCGCAGTGGACATCAGCTGACTCCAGGTGGTCGGTAACGGCAGATCAAGACGCTCAAACACCCCGGGGTTCAACCACATCCAGTTGATGCGATGAATACTCATTGGCACCGCCACCGTTTGCCCCTGCACCCGTATCAGCTCATTGACCACCGGATAAAAAAGATCCCTATCGTTCAGGCCTGCATGGCTCAACGGGCTGAGAAAACCCAGTCGGGCCCATTGCTGAATATCGGGGCCAATAATCTGGGCCGCCCCCGGAGGTGACCGGTCGATGACCCGGGCTTTCAAAACCGCCATAGCGGAATCGCCACCACCACCGCGCACGGGATAATCCGCCCAGAGAACACCACGCTCGGCCAACCGGTTTTTCAATACATCAGCTGACCGCTGTTCACCACTGGACGTCCACCAATGCAGGACTTCCAGAGACTGCATCGCCCCTGCCGGTGCCGGCAACCTGGCTGACATCAGACAAAGCAAGAGCAGGGCCCGCCATACGTTTCGATCGGTCATCATTATTATTCTGTTTGAACCTGACGGAATCTTACCTTACTCCCACCTGTTTTTTTCTATCAAATTCTTACCAGTACCTTTCGCAGTCTATGACCAGGGTGAGGATGTAAGGTCAGGAAAGGACTGGCATCTGCATACCTTTTATAAAAAGCATCGAAAAATCAGTCCGTTAGCCAGGCAACCAAAATCTATCCTCCCGTCCAGCGCCCGATTCCATGTCAGACAGGAATTCATCGTAACGTCACGGCACTGGATTCACCCACCGGACCATCCAGAAAAAACCAACAAGACCAACAAGACCAACAATAAGAGGAAGCACCATGCTGCCGTTAAAACCCTTAGTTGCACTGACCGCCACCCTGTTCACCCTGGGTATCGCCGCGGAGGCTCAAACCCTGACCATCGAAAGCTGGCGGGTCGACGACAAAGACCTCTGGGAAGACGTTCTGATTCCAGCTTTCAACCAGCAACACCCGGATATCGAAATCCACTTCAACCCAACCTCACCAACCGAATACGATTCGTCGCTCAATGCCCGGATGCAGGCTGGCACCGCCGGTGATCTGGTGATCTGCCGCCCCTTCGATGTCTCGCTGAATCTGTATCGCCAGGGCCATCTGCTGGAACTTAACGGGCTGCCCGGCCTTGATCATTACAAGGACTTCGCCAAACGTGCCTGGAGCACCGACGACGGCGCGACCTCCTTCTGCCTGCCGATGGCCTCAGTTATTCACGGGTTCTTTTACAACAAAGAGATTTTCAACGAGTTGGATCTTGAGGTCCCACAAACCCGGGATGAGTTTTATTCGGTTCTGGATACCGTCAAATCTGAATCCCGTTACACCCCTATCGCTCTGGGCACCAATGATCAATGGGAAGCCAACCAGATTGTCTTCACCAACATTGGCCCCAATTTCTGGCAGGGTGAAACGGGTCGACTGGCGCTGATCAACGGCGAAGCCGCCTTTACCGATGCGGAGTATGTGGCTGCCTGGGAAGAGATGGCGCGCTGGTCTGACTATATGGGCCGCGGTTACCCGTCTCAGACCTACGGTGACTCGCAAAATCTGTTTGCGCTGGGCCGGGCTGCCGTCTATCCAACCGGCAGCTGGGACACGTCCTATTTTAACGACCAGGCAAGCTTTGAGTTCGGTGCCTTTAAACCACCCGTCGCCTCGGCAGGTGACCGTTGTTTCATCTCCGATCACACCGATATGGGCATTGGCATCAACAGCAGTTCGGCCAACCCGGAAGCAGCCAAAACCTTTTTAAACTGGGTCGCCAGCGCGGAATTTGCTGATCTGTTCACCAACGAAGTAACCGGCTTCTTTTCGTTGTCGACACACCCGGTCGAGGTGAATGATCCGGTCGCGGCTGAAATGCTCAGCTGGCGCGAGGAATGTGATTCAACCATTCGCCTGAACGCCCAGGTTATGAATCGTGGCACACCCAATATGGAGCAGGAACTCTGGGTCGTCAGCAGCCAGGTACTAAACGGTGAGCTGACACCGGAAGACGCAGCAGAGCGCATTCAGAATGGCTTTGCCGGATGGTATGAACCTCAGTCTGAGTAATCAGACTGCTTTAGGGTGTCTTTCAACTCAAGTTCAGAGTTCGCTACCAAGTGAGTGACAGGTGCCGGGGGTACCTATCCGGGGGAGTCTGCAGCATGGATGCTGCAGTCTAGGCCCCATGGATGGGTTTACGCCGACCCCGGATAGGTATCCCCGGTGCCTGACACGGACTCATGGCTCCATTGTCTAGTCAAACTCCGAAACTTTAGAGGCACCCTCTTTTTGCTTTCGCCCTGCCTGCTTACGAAAACAGGTTCGGCACGGTTCCTGATACACCCCGAGGTCATCCATTATGCAACGCGCATTTCCCTGGCATCTGATCTTTTTTCTGGCTCCGGCCGTTATTATTTATACCGCCTTCAGTGCCTACCCTTTGCTGGATACGCTGCGGTTGAGTTTTTTTACCGACAGTGAAACCGGCGAACGCAGCTTTGCCGGCCTGGCCAATTTTGTCACCCTGCTGGGCGATTCGGTTTGGTCCGAGCCTTTCTGGAATGCCATGTGGAACAACACCCAGTTTTTTCTGATTCACCTGCTGGTGCAGAACCCTATAGGTTTGGGACTGGCAGCCTTGCTGAGTTTGAAAGGGCTGCGCGGTGCCCGTACTTACCGCACTCTGATTTTTCTGCCCACCCTGCTATCGGTGGTTATTATCGGATTTATCTGGCAATTGATTCTGAGCCCCTTGTGGGGTGTGTCAGAAAACTTTCTGTACGCGCTGGGGTTGGGTGAGTATTTCGATGCCTGGCTCGGCCGGGAAAGTTCTGCGCTGATCACCCTGTCGCTTATCTCCGTCTGGCAGTTTATCGGTATCCCGATGATGCTGATTTACGCCAGCCTGCTGTCCATTCCCGATGAACTTCTGGAAGCGGCCAAGGTCGATGGCGCCTCGCCCTTCAGAATATTCTGGCGCATTAAAGTACCGCTGATTCTGCCCACCCTGGGCCTGGTGACCATTCTTACCTTCGTTGGAAATTTTAATACCTTTGAATTGGTCTATGCCGTTAAAGGGGCGCTCGCCGGCCCGGATTTTTCCACCGATATTATGGGCACTTTCTTCTACCGCACCTTCTTTGGCTATCAGTCTCAGCTGGGCAGCGCCACCATGGGGGCAACGGTTGCCACCCTGATGTTCCTGGTAATTTTGCTGGGTGTGATGGCGTATTTCTATTTCATTCAGCGTCGTCTGACGCGCTACCAACTGTAAGGAGCCTGCGATGACGACGTCGTATCGCTACCCGGATAAAGCCCGCATGGGTCTGGTGCATCTGGCGCTTCTGGGTTACACCCTGATCGCGCTGTTTCCGATTGTGCTGGTCATCATTAATTCGTTTAAATCACGCGCTGCGATTTTCAACGACCCTCTTTCATTACCCGACACTGACAGCTTTACCCTGATCGGCTACACCAAAGTGCTGCAGGAGTCCGATATATTGCTGTATTTCGGCAACAGTCTGCTGGTCACGGTGATCCCGTTATTTTTGGTGTTGCTGTTCGGCGCCATGGCGGCCTGGGCGCTGAGCGAATACCGGTTTAGGGGAAGCCGGCTGCTGGTGTTGTTTCTGGCCATGGGCATCATGGTGCCTATACGCCTGGGAACGGTGAGCATTCTCGAAACCATGGTAGGTCTGAACCTGGTCAATACGCATATGGCGCTGATTCTGGTGTACACCGCCATGGGCTTGCCGCTGGCTATTTTCATTCTGACGGAGTTCATCGGCCAGGTTCCCAATGAACTGAAAGAAGCGGCACGTTGTGATGGTATCAGCGAGATTCGTCTGTTTTTTCAGATCATACTGCCACTGGTTCGACCAGCCGTGGCAACGGTCGCGGTGTTCACCATGGTGCCGATGTGGAATGACCTCTGGTTTCCGCTGATACTGGCCCCCGGTGACGCCACCAAGACAATTCAGTTGGGCGTGCAACAGTTCATCGGCCAGTACGCTACCGACTGGAACTCGGTACTGGCGGCCCTGTCGCTGGCGGTGTTGCCCATACTGGTGCTGTATGTGTTTTTCTCTCAGCAACTGATCAGCGGACTGACGTCAGGGGCAGTCAAGTAAGTGCCAGCCGGGCAACCGATGACCGGCCCGGTCAGCCCTGTTATTATCTGCGACCTCTGTTTTATGGTCGCTTCTCTATGCAACCCTTTGATATCGCAATCGTCGGCGGTGGTCTGGTCGGCCTGACCCTGGTGCGTGCCTTGCAACCTGCACTTAATGCAGGTGCGCGCCTGGTGGTGATCGACCCGGCGCCCACCCCGACGAACCAGGCGCCTCAGTCACCCAGCTTTGACGACCGGGCAACGGCGCTCGCTGCCTATTCCTGTCTTGCGTTGCGCCGGCTTGGGTTGGGTGAACCACTCGACCGGTATTCCAGCGCTATTCGCCGAATCGAAGTCAGCGACAAGGGCCACGCCGGCTATCAGCTGATGGACTCAGCCGATCACCCTGAAGGCTCCTTCGGGCAGGTCATCGGCAATGCCGCCCTTGGCCGGATTCTGTGGCAAAGCGTGCAATCACTGCCGGGTGTCGACTGGCGATTTGGCACCCGGGTGCAACACATCGTGCCAGGGCAGGAACATAGCACGCTCAGCCTTGAAAACAGCGAACCGCTGGCCGCCCGTCTGGTCATTCTCTGCGACGGTGGCCGCTCACCCCTGACCCAACAGCTGGGCATTGGCCATACCCTGCGTGACTACCAGGCGCGTGCCGTCATCGCCACCGCCCGAACCGAACAGCCCCATGAAGGCCGGGCTTATGAGCGTTTTACCGATACCGGCCCCATCGCTCTGTTACCCTTTGGCGACTATTCCTCCCTGGTCTGGACAATACCCGACCGGCTGCAGAAACGCTTTCAGGCACTGAACGACCAGGACCGTCTGACCCTGCTCAATGAGCGCTTTGGCCAGCGGCTGGGGCGCATCACTGAACTCGGCCCGCTCACCGGTTACCCGCTGCAACGGCGCACCGCTACCGAACTGGTCCGCCATCGCTTGCTGGTGCTGGGTAATGCTGCCGCGACGCTGCACCCGGTTGCGGGGCAGGGCTTCAATTTGGCACTGCGCAGTGTGATGCGCGCCGCCACCTTGCTGAACCAGCACCTGGTGCAAGGCGACGATGCCGGTGCCATCGCACCGTTGCATCGGCTCGCCGACGCCATTCAGGCTGATCAGGCGATCACCGCCGGCTTTTCCGACTCTCTGGTACGCAGCTTTGGCTCGACACGCCCCTGGCTGCAACTGGGTCGCACCCTGGGGTTGAACGCGCTGGACCGTCACCCAATGCTTGGCCGCAGCTTTGCGCTGGCCAGCATGGGCTTGCTGCAGGGCGCCCCCCTGCCATACCCCGAACCGAACCTGGCGAATGAAGGAAGGCTGTCATGACGACCGAGCACACTCCTGACCTGTTGATTATCGGCGGCGGTATGGTCGGCCTGGCTCTGGCCATCGACAGTGCCCGCAGCGGCATGAAGGTGGCGGTCGTGGAAAAAGACCTGCCCGAAACCGAAACGCCGGTTGCCGGTGTCTACTCACCTAGGGTCAGCGCCATCAGCCGGCAAAGTCAGGACTGGCTCACCGGTCTGGGCGTTTGGCAGCACTTGCCTGCCGGAAGGGCCTGCGCCTACCGCCAGATGAAGGTCTGGGATGGGCAGGGCCAGGGGCGCATCGGTTTTCATGCCGATGAGGTTCAGGCCGAAGATCTGGGCCATATCATCGAAAACCGCTGGCTGGTCAGCGCCCTGTGGCACCAGGCGGAACAAACCCCCGGCATCACCCTGCTGGCGGGCCGAACCCTGCAGCAATGGCAGCATCAGGGCGATCAGGTGCTGGCCACGCTGAGTGACAACAGCGCAGTCACCGCCTCGGTCATGGCCGCCTGTGACGGTCGTTTCTCAAAGGTTCGAAGCGATGCCGGCATGGCCACCCGGGAGTGGGATTACCATCAGCAAGCCATTGTCACCACGGTACGCCACCAGCGGTCTCATTGCGGGGTCGCGCATCAGGTGTTTCTGGAAACCGGCCCGCTCGCCTTTCTGCCACTGCAGGATGAAACAGGCGACCAGCATGCCAGCTCGATCGTCTGGAGTGTCGACAACGACGCGGTGCAGACGCTGCTCGACCTGCCCAAAGATGAGTTTCTGGCCGCACTGAACCGGGCGTTCGAAGATACCCTGGGGGAACTGACCGACTGCGACCCCCGCTTCAGTTTTCCATTGCAACAAATGCACAGCAAGCGTTACATAGCGCCGCGCCTGGTTCTGGTCGGCGATGCTGCCCACGCTCTACACCCGCTGGCGGGCCAGGGCGTCAACCTGGGCTTTCAGGATGCCGCCACCCTGGCCAGCGAATGGCACCGCGCGCGCCAGCGCGGCGAAGACCCGGGCAGTGAGCGCACACTGCGCCGCTACCAGCGCCAGCGCCAGGGCCACAACCTGGGCGCCATGGCCGCCATGGAAGGGTTCAAGCGGCTGTTTGGCAGCGACCATCCGCTGGCTGTGCTGAGCCGCAACTGGGGCATGAGCCAGCTGAACCGGCTGTCACCGGCGAAGCGCCCGCTGATCAGAACGGCCCTTGGCCGTGTAAAAGCCGACTAAACAGGAGTCGCCGTGTTTCACATTGCCCTGCACGAACCCCAAATTGCCCCCAACACCGGCAACATCATGCGCCTGGTCGCCAACAACGGCTGCCAGTTGCATCTTATTGAACCCTTCGGCTTTGATTTCGAGGAAAAGAAGCTGCGCCGCGCCGGGCTCGACTATCAGGATCTGGCCCGGGTGACCCGTTACCCTAATTACGCGGCTTTCCTCACCGCAATGGGCGAACGCCGCATTTTCGCACTCACCACCAAAGGCACGCACAATTACGCCGATGTCGCCTTTGAGCCAGACGATGTCTTGCTGTTCGGGTCAGAAACCTCCGGGCTGCCGCCCGCCATCCGCGAGGCATTGCCTGCCGAACGTCGCCTGCGCATTCCCATGTTACCCAATAACCGCAGCATGAACCTGTCGAACGCCGTGGCGCTGGTCAGCTATGAGGCCTGGCGCCAGCAGGGGTTTGTGGGTGGCAGTTAGTGATGCCGTCTGCGACCCGGACAGCAAATAATTGACACTCTGCGTCACTTGCCCCACTTTCACCCGTCGCGAAATTGACGACCAACCGAATTCATTCAAGAGTCCGTCGTTACATTTGACTTCCGTTCCCATAGAATGTGACGCAATCATCATTTTCAAACAGTTTTTATCAAACAACAGTCTGTATCATCTTGCCAGAGCATTCATATGGTGCTTGGCGATTACAATAATAAAATGCCAGTCGCGGATAGATGGCAATACACAAGATCAAAACGAAATAGCTAGTCGTTAGAGCACAATGCGCACGGTTATTGCTAGACTCAAACAGTGAACGAGCGGAGAAGGCATCTTTTGGGCGACATGAAACGGCGTAAACGGCCAGCGCGCCAGCAAACCTGGGTTTATCTGACAGAAACAGGCATCGGTTTGCTGGTGCTCGAACGTTCCCGTCAGAATATGGTACAGGTGAAAACCAGCCTGTGGCGCTCGGAAGACAAGCCTCTGGAGCATGCAGAGCTATTGGCCGGCTGGGTCGCACAACACAGCCGGGGCCAGCTAAACCTGTTGCTCAGTGACCCGGCCTACCAGCTGCTGCTGGTCGATGTTCCGGATGTGCCTGCGGCTGAGGTGGACTCTGCGCTACGCTTAAAAGCGGCCGAGCTGATCAGTTACGATCTCGACGATGCTACCATCGACATTATTCCGCTGCCTGCCGAAGCTTACCGGGGCCGGTTGCGCATGGCGTTTGTAATCGCCGCAGAAAAGAAACCACTGAGCGACTGGGCCATGGCAATGGCCCGGCGCGGGCAGCGCATCGAATGCATCGACATCGACCAGCTCACCCTGCGCAACACCGCCATCCGCACCCTGGCACGGGACCAGAGTGGCTTGCTGTTCATGGAAGCAGACCGCTGCCGGTTGATTTTGCTGTTTGATCAGGAAATTGTACTCAGCCGGCAGTTCGAGATCGGCTATTCCGACCTCGGGGTGGGCGCAGACGGCGATGCCGATCTGGTACTGGAAGGCACTCTGGACATTCAGCTCGACGCCCTGTCGCTCGAAATTCGCCGTTCTTTCGACTACTACGAAGCCCAGCTGGGCCTGGGCGCCATCAGTGAGGTGGCGCTGTTGGGCTGGCCGGGTGAACCGGGCATCAGCGAAACGCTGGGCGCCAAACTGGATACCCGTTTTGGGCTATTGCACCCGGAGGACTTCATTCTGACCCCAGCCGATACCGAGTGGCCTGCTGAGCTGACACCGGCTCTGGGCGCCGCCTTTCGGGAGGGTGCTGCATGACCCGCTACATTAACCTGATGCAGGCCGATATGCTGCCGGGCCATGGCCGTCTGCAGCTGCCCACTTTCGCGCTTGTGCTGGCCCTGGCGCTGGCCGGGTCGGCAATCTGGATTGGGCTCAGCTGGTACCAGCAACAAAGCCTTCAGGCCGAACTCGCCGACTGGCAACAACGCGCAGCACGCAGCGAGCAGGCCTTGCAACAAACCCGTTCGGTTAACCCGCAACTGGATACCGAGGCAGCCCTGAGCCTCGAAAACGCTGAACTGACCCGGGAAAAGCGGTTACTCGAATCAGCCTACAGTGGTCTGGCGTCTCAGCTGGGAGAATCCGCTCGCGGGTTTTCGACCCCGCTGTCACAGTTATCGAACATCGATTTCGACGGCCTCTGGCTCAGCCGCATCGAATTGCGCAACAGCCAGCAACATCTGGGTCTCGCCGGCTATACCCGCCAACCCGGGCTGGTGCCGCGCTATTTGAGCCAGCTGGAAGGTTCGGTGTTTCGCGGGATCAGCATCCAAAATCTGAACATTGAGCAAGCCCCCGATGATGACAGTCTGTGGCGCTTTACCCTGGCCGACTCAGCCAACGTTGACGCAGCACTGAGCGACACGGAGGGGCGCCAATGAGCGCAACACTGTTTCACCTGCGGTTGATAATTGACCGCCTGGCCATTCGTGAACGAGCCATGCTGTTGATCAGCCTGGTGCTGGTCGTGGCCGGCATCAGCTACGGCGTCACATGGTTCCTGGGCTGGACAGATCAGAGCACCATACGCAACCAGATCGCTCAGTTGCAAATACAAACAACCGATAACCAGAATGCCCTTCTGGCCCTTGAGCAGGCACGCAACAACCCGCAAATACAAACGCTCAGCCGCCAGAATGAGCTTTTGCGCCGGGAGATCCAGGAGCTGGACGACCGCATCAGCGGCATCACCGATGTGCTGATTCCGCCGGATACCATGGCCACCCTGTTGCGCGAACTGCTCAGCAGCAGCGACCTGACGCTGGTCCGTTTCGGCGCCCTGCCTACTCAGCCGGTGAATCAGGAAGACGACGGCGAAGCCCGGATATTCCGGCACCAGCTGGAAATTGAGCTGACCGGCAGCTTCGACGCCCTGACCGGCTACCTGCAGACCATTGAAGCGCTCCCATGGCGGCTGTTCTGGGATGAACTCAGTGTCGAAACCGAACAGTACCCGACACTGAGGATTCGACTGAAGGTCCACACGCTGAGCGATCAGGAGGCCTGGCTGAATGTTTAATGCTTACCGGGGTCTCACATCACTCTGTCTGACACTGGTACTGCTGGCCACCGCCAGCGGTGCCCTCTCAGACCCGATGCGCCCCGATACTGCCCGGCCCGAGCCCAGGCAAACACCGGCACCGCAGCCCGAGCCGAGCTTCACCCTGACATCGATCTATAGAGTGGATCAGCAAGCCTATGCCGTCATCAATGGCCAGTGGCTGACACTCAACGACACGCTCAACAATTATCAACTGATGGCCATTCGCAGTGACGAAGTGCTGCTGCAACGCGGCAATCGCACCCGCACCCTGACCTTGCAACAGGCCGGCTCCCTGGCCATCACCCCGACCGATGAGGAATAACCCAGTGCTCTACCCGCAACCAACCTGGATTGCCAAACACCCGGTCTCTGCCGGTCACTACGGCGTACGCGTCGCTGCACTGGTCGTCGCTCTGGGTCTGGTGGGATGTGCATCGGTGACTCAACCCCCGGAGCAGACCGAAGTACCAGAGTTCGACGCCCGCGCAGTGCTTGAACAGCAACGCGATGATGCTGCTCAACCCGAACCGGAGCGCAGTCCGGTGATGCCGCCGGCCGAACTGACCAGCGATTTGCTCGATTTCAGCCAGGCACCGCGCACCAGCCAACGGTTCGATGTGCAGGCGACCGATGTGCCGCTGACCCGCTTTTTTGCGGACCTGGGGGCGACCCAGGGTGTTAACATTCTGGTCGACCCCGATATTACCGGCACACTGACGCTGAACATGACCTCGGTCACCCTCGATCAGGTGATGTCAGCCGTGCGTGACATCTACGGGTATGACTACCAGCGTACCGATTACGGCTACCGGGTTCTGCCCAACCAGATCACCACCCGCATCTATCACCTTAACTACCTGAACGTCGCGCGCTCCGGGCGCTCCGACACCACCGTCAGTGGCGGTCAGATCAGCCAGCAGGACAGCAGCAACAATCAAAGCAGCAGTGTCGCCACTGAAACCAGCGCCGACTTCTGGCAGGGCATGGAAATGACCATCATGGGTCTGCTGCAACAGAGCGATGACCGCCAGGTCGTGGTCAACGCCCAGGCAGGCTTGCTGGTCGTTCGCGCCACGCCGCGCGAACACGAAGTGGTCGCCGAATTCCTGGAAGATGCACAACTGAGCCTGCAACGCCAGGTCGTTATCGAAGCCAAGGTGGTAGAGGTAACGCTCAGCAACGAATTCCGCTCCGGCATCAACTGGAACACCTTTGCCGAAGACCTCGCCAACACTGGCACCGATATCGGCGGTACTCTGGATGCCACCGCCCTGGCAGGCATCGGCAATATTGGCGGGGTCTTCAGTTTAAGCGTGCAAAACGGCGGCTTTAATTCCCTGTTGCAGTTGCTGCAAAACCAGGGCGATGTTCAGGTACTGTCAAGCCCGCGGGTGTCGACGGTTAACAACCAGAAAGCGGTAATCAAGGTCGGCACCGACGAATACTTTGTTACCGACGTCAGCTCGGGCGAAGAAGACGACGATGCAACCACGACGACCACTCCGGAATTCACCCTGTCACCGTTTTTCTCGGGGATCGCCCTGGATGTGACCCCCCAGATCAGTGCCGATAATAATGTGATTCTGCATGTACGCCCCTCGGTGACTGAAGTGGTTGAACGCACCAAAGTCATTACCGTTGGTGGCACCACCTTTGACCTGCCACTGGCGTTTTCCAGCATTCGCGAAACCGACAGCATCATTCGCGCCGCCAGTGGCCAGATTGTCGTGATCGGCGGTCTTCTCTCGCAGCGTCAGGACACCTCGGCCACCGGCCTGCCCGGCATGTCGCAGTGGCCCGGCCTGCGCTTCCTGTTCGGCCAGAACCGGGAAACCCAGGAGAAAAGTGAGCTGGTTATTTTGCTGAAGCCGGTGGTGTACGATGAAGAAACCACCCGCAATGATCTCGACCGCGTCCTGAACCGGATGTAAAGGCAGCCAACGGCCATGTACGAAGCCCATTTTGGACTCAACCAGCCGCCGTTCAGCCTGTCACCCGACACGGCCCTGTTTGTGCGCCTGGACGACCACGAGGCCTGTTACCAACTGCTCACCCACGTGCTCGATACCGGCGAAGGCTTCCTGAAAGTCATCGGGGATGTGGGCACTGGCAAAACCATTCTATGCCGGAGGTTGCTGCGCTTTCTCAGCGACGACGATACCGCCCGGGATCGCTTTCACAGCGTCTACATTCCCAACCCCATGTTGTCTCCGGTCGGGCTGTACCGGGCCGTTGGCCAGGAGCTCGGGCTGGAAATTCCGCAACAGGCCGACAACGCCGCCCTGCTGGAGCACATCAACCAGCGGATTCTGAGCCTCGCGCAACAGCAGCGTGGCGTGGTTATCGTGGTCGATGAAGCCCAGTCGCTGCCGCCGGCCACGCTTGAGGCCCTGCGCCTGATCACCAACCTGGAGACCGAACAGCAGAAACTGGTTCAGGTGATTCTTTTCGGCCAGCCCGAACTGGATGAGCTGCTCGAACAGAACCGTTTCCGGCAATTGCGTCAGCGCATTACCTTCGCCCACTACCTGAAACCCCTGTCGCGCACCGCCACGCGTCAGTACCTGGACTTTCGGTTAACCCAGAGTGGCTATAACGGACCCGCGCTAATCAGCGACCGCAGCATCAAACGCCTGCACCGGCTGTCTGGCGGTATCCCGCGAATGATTAATGTGCTGACGCACAAAGCCCTGCTGTCGGCCTACGCCGATCAGCGCCGGCGACTGAACCCGGCTGATTTCGACCGGGCCTGGCGTGACAGCAAACCGGACACCACCCGGCTGTCTCCCTGGCTGGCACCGGCAGCCGCTGCCTCAGCTCTGATATTGCTGGCACTGGTGTCAGCCTGGAGCCTGTTGTGAGCCTGATGCACCATGCACTGGATCGCCCGGCAACGCCAGGCCAGACCAATGGCAATGGTTATAACCCACTGCAACGGAACGCAGGGCGAAGCGCCATGGTCTGGTGGGTGATCACCGGCCTGGCGTTGCTGATCACGCTGGCGTTGCTGGCCTGGCCACGGTGGCGCCCGGCGGCCGAACCGCCGATTCCGGCATTGGTGCAACCACAACCCACAGAGGTGAGTCTGCCCACTCCGGCAGTCACCAATACGGTCGCCGTAGCGCCTGTTGCGTCCGAGCCGGAGTCAGCGACAGAGGAACCCGCTCTGGAGACCAGCCCAGCTGCAATGGACCGGCCAGAGCCGACCGCACCGCCGGAGAAGCAATTTCAGGCTCCGGCTCCTTCCGAGCCTGAACCCTCAGCATCACCCCAGGCATCGCCAGAACAGCAAGTATCGCCAGAACAGCCTGCTGTTGCCGAAACCCGGGAGCAACCCCGGCAACCAGACGTTGAACAGGCCATAGCCGAAGCACAGCAGCCAGTTGCCGAACCGACCGCTCCGTCTCCGGCTGAAGCTTTGCCGGCACCTGCCGATACCCCTAACAACGCAACTGTGACGCAGGCGGACGCTAACCGGTCTACCGAGGCGGTCGCCGCCGCTGACACTCAATCCAGCAGCAGTGTTGCCACAGCGGTACCGCAGCACGACACAGCGCGCCAGGCAGTGCAGTCCGCCATTGGCCGCGGCGACCTGACCCAGGCACAACAACTGCTCCAGTCCTGGATCAATCGTGAACCGCGGTTGGAGGAACCGAGAATCTGGCTGGCGAAAGTCTATCTGAGTCGTGGTGCCCGGCAGGAAGCCGAAGCCTTGCTGGTCGGCCTGGAGAGCACCGAGGCGCTGGGGTTAAGGGGGCTTGTGCTGGAACAAACCGAACGCTATGCCGACGCCGCCCGCATCTTCGAAGCCCTGACCCGCAAAGAAGCCCGCAACCCCCAATGGTGGTTGCATTGGGCCATCAATATGGAAAACAGTGGCCGGCTGGCAGAAGCACGGCTTCTGTACCAGACTTACCTGGAGCAGTTTTCCAGTCATAACGCGCGGCTGACGGCGTTTGCGACCGAGCGTTATCGGGCACTGGCGGGGTAACCACAGCATGAACCGGTTGTATGAACTGTTAAAAAACCATTCAGACCTGAACCTTGAGCTGCTGGAACAGCATTATCTTGCCCTCGACGACCCGGACGATGACCGGGAGCTGGGCAATCGTTTAATTCAGGCCCGCCAGATCAAGCTGTCTACCATTATGGAAATCGCGCTCAAGTACGACCTCTTCCCGAAGGCGGATTCGGTACTCAGGCGTCTGGCTGAAGCGCGCCAGCGCCATCAGGTTATCAAGCCCCAAACTCACACCACCCGCTACCGGATCAGTGAAGACGACGTGCCGGTCGACCAGATCGAACTGATCGACATCGGCGTCAACCTGCCCATTCCCACGCCCAGCCTGAACTCCTTTCGTGACACCAGTAAGGATGAAAAGCAGGTCGCTGAAATGGCCTTTGAACTGGCCAGAATGAATCAGGTTCAGGAAGCGGAAATGTTCATGATCGATGCGCTGGAGGAATTCCCCAAATCGATGCGCATTATCGTGTTGCTGGCCTGGCACTACTGCCGGTGCCAGCGCTTCAAAGAAGCCATTAAGTGTTGCCAGAACGGGCTAAAGCTCAATGCTTCGGTGTTTCCCCTGGTGGAATATATGGGCATGGCTGAACAGGCACTGGGCAAACACTTGCTAGCCATTAATCACTTTCAGAAACTCGCCTGCCTGCCCAAAGTAAAACCCATCTGGTATATGCAGTTGGCCGTGTCACTGGAGCGCGCCAAGTTGAGCATGGATGCGAAACAAAACTATAAGACGTTCCTCGCCCTGAACAAAGACCCTGAATTGCAGCAATTCGCACAACAACGCTCAACAATATTGGCTGATTAAATGACTGAACCCCGAACGCTGGACACCGCCCCTCAAAACCGTAAAAAAATTCGCCTCGGTGATCTGCTGGTTGAAGCCGGGCTAATCTCGGAAGGTCAGCTTGGCCTGGCGTTGCAGGAGCAGAAACACACCGGCAAAAAGATTGGCCGGGTACTGGTCGACATGGGTCTGGTACCGGAAAACAAACTGCTCACTACGCTGTCGAAGCACCTTAATATCCCCTTTATTGAGATGCGTCAGTTCCAGCTCAAGCAAGACGTCATGCAACGGCTGGATGAATCCGTCGCGCGCCGGTTTCGTTGTTTGCTATTGGCCGACAATGCCGATGGCCTGTTACTGGGCATGGCCGACCCACTGGACCTGATGGCCATCGATGAAGTTGAAAAGCGGCTGAAGAAAAGTGTCAAACCGGCCATTGTGCGTGAAGCCGAACTATTGGCGACCCTGGATTCGGTGTACCGGCGTACCGGTGAAATCGAGTCCATCGCAGTCGAGCTGGAAGGCGAGCTGCGCGAAAGTGATTTCGACCTGGCCAACCTGGCCGACGACAGTGACCTGCAGGATGCACCGGTGGTCCGTCTGCTGCAAAGCCTGCTCGAAGACGCCGTTGCGGTGAACGCCTCGGATGTTCATATTGAGCCCGATGAGTCGGTGTTTCGTATTCGTATGCGTGTCGACGGCGTACTGCAGGAGCAGGTCATCAAGGAAAAACGGGTGGCGTCGGCTCTGGTGATGCGGCTTAAAATCATGTCGAACCTCGACATTTCCGAGCGTCGCATGCCGCAGGATGGCCGCTTCAACATTCGCGTCAACAGCAAATCCATTGATGTGCGTCTTTCCACCATGCCGGTTCAGTATGGCGAGTCGGTGGTGATGCGCTTGCTCGATCAGTCATCCGGCTTGCAGTCACTCGAAGCGCTGGGCATGCCCGAAGCCATCCGCAATCGCTTTGAATTGATGGTCGAACGGCCGCACGGGTTGATTCTGGTTACCGGCCCAACCGGCAGTGGTAAAACCACCACCCTCTATTCCGCACTGAATTTATTGAACAAGCCTGACCGGAAAATCATCACTGCCGAGGACCCGATCGAATACCGCATGTCGCGCATTAACCAGGTGCAGGTAAACCCGCGCATCAACCTCGACTTCGCCAGCATTTTGCGCTCGGCCCTGCGCCAGGACCCGGACGTAATTCTGGTCGGCGAAATGCGCGATCAGGAGACCGTTTCCATCGGCGTAAGGGCGGCGCTGACCGGCCACCTGGTGATGAGCACCCTGCACACCAACGATGCAGTCTCCAGCGCCATGCGACTGGCCGATATGGGGGTCGAGTCTTATCTGGTGGCGTCGGCGCTGCGCGGCATCATGGCACAACGACTGCTGCGCAAGGTCTGCGAGGAATGCCGCCAGCCCTACAAACCGGAAATGCGGGAGCAGCTCTGGTTAAACAACCTGGCCGGTGGCCGCTTTTCAGAACACTCTTTCTACCGGGGTACCGGCTGTTACCATTGCAACAATAGTGGCTACCGCGGCCGTGTCGGTGTTTACGAATGGCTGGAGCTGGATGAACCGATGCTGATTGCATTGCGCGATCAGGATCACAACGCCTTTGTTATGGCGGCCCGTGCCAATGCCCAGTTCAAGCCGATGGAAGAGTGGGCGCTGGAGTATGCCGTGGAAGGCACCACTGACCTGTCGGAAGTCTTTAAGATCACCATCGATTTGAACGATCTGGTGGCCGACCATGGCTGAGTATTTTTACCAGGGCCGCAACGCCGAAGGCCGCCAGGTTGAAGGCCAGTTGGAGGCGGCGTCGCAAAGCGCTCTGCTGCAGATGCTGAAGCGACAAAGCATCATCGCCACGCGCGTGGAACCGGTGGCCAAACCGACCTCAAAAAACATAGATGTGTCTGCCCTGCTCGGTCGTTACACCCAACGCAAGGCCAAGGTCAGCATCGATGAGCTGATTATGTTCTGCCGCCAGATGTATGCCCTGTCGCGTTCGGGCATTCCGCTGATGCGTGCCATCAACGGCCTTGCCGATGCCACCCGGTCGCCGCGTCTGGGCGAGGTACTCGGCGATGTGTCGCGCATTCTGACCCAGGGTTCGCCCCTGTCGACGGCGTTTCGCAGCCATCCGGATGTGTTCAACGACCTGTTTATCGCGATGATTCGCATGGGCGAGTCGACCGGCCGGTTGGATACGGCCTTTCAGCAACTGGTCAGCCATCTGGAACTGGAAAAAGACACGCGCAAGCGCATCGCCTCGGCAACGCGCTACCCGATCATTGTGGTCTCAGCGATTGCCCTGGCCATGGTGGTAATCAACTTTATGGTGATCCCGGCCTTTGCCGGTGTGTTTGCCAAACTTGGCGCCGACCTGCCCCTTCCAACCCGGATTCTGATCACCAGTTCCGATATCATGATCAGTACCTGGCCCTATCTTTTGGGTTTAATTATTCTGGGTATTTATGCGTTCAAGCGCTGGAAAAAAACGCCGCAGGGCGCTCTGGCCTGGGACCGGCAGATTCTCCGATTTCCATTAATGGGCGGCATCTATGAACGCATTGCGCTGGGCCGTTTCGCCCGACCTTTCGCGATGATGCTGGAAGCCGGCGTACCTCTGCTGCAGGCACTGAGTGTCGCCAGCCGTACCGTGGGCAACAAGTACATCGGCAAGGGCATCGAAGGCATGATGTCGGGCATTGAACGCGGCGAATCGCTGCAAGCCACCGCCTCGGCCAGCGGCCTGTTCAACCCGCTGATCCTGCAAATGATTGCGGTCGGTGAAGAAACCGGTAATGTCGGTGGACTGTTAGTCGACATCGCAGATTTTTACGACCAGGAAGTGGAATACGACCTGAAGCGGCTTGCCGAAGCCATCGAACC